>NZ_WMBQ01000001.1:0-320416 GCF_009708035.1 Hyphomicrobium album | reverse complement strand
GTCGAGCCGTGCGCGCCGGGGATCGTGTCCCAACCGGGGGGATCGCTGACGCCGGGGCGCCCCGTCCACGGGTAGACGTAGACCACCGCCGCGCCGGCGCGCGTGCTCAGATTGAGCATGCCGCCGCGGCTCGACGGGAGCGCCATATCGGGCAACACGAGGCCGCTGGTCAGGTGGTCGGCTGCCCCGTCGTCAGGCAGCGATGCTGGCGTGTCGTCCGTCGTCATTCCTGCCGCGCCCTCAACCACCCCAGCACTTCGGCTGCGTTCTGGTCGGGCGGAAATACCGGGTAGAACACATGCGCGACGACGCCGTCCTCGATGATCAGTGCCATGCGCTTCAGGAGCGTGGCGCCGCCAACAAGCATGACAGGAAGCCGCAATGCGGTCGTGAGGCGCAGCGCCGCATCCGACAAGAGGGGGAACGGCAGGTGCAGTCTCTGGGCCGCCTCGCGCTGGTAGACGGTGTCCTGGGTCGATAGCCCGAAAACCCGGTCGGCGCCGGCGGCGATGAGCTCGGCGTGATGGTCGCGAAAAGCGCAGGTTTGCGGCGTGCATCCGCGGGCACCGGGGATCGCGTCCCACCCCTCGGGCATCTCCGTCCCGGGTTGCCCGGTTTTTGGATACGAGAAGATGACGGTCCGACCCGGCAGGCGCGCCAGCGCCACTTCCGTCCCATCCGTGGCTGCCAACGCAACGCCCGGCAGCCGCGCGCCGACGAGGTGCCGGGCAGCGCCGTCGTCCTCAGGTGGTGGTAGGCTCGACCAGTCGACGTCCATATAGCTCGCCGGTGTCGGTCCTGCGGACATCAGCCCTTGTCCCGCATCAGGCGCGCCTTCTCACGGTTCCAGTCCCGCTTCTTCTCGGTCTCGCGCTTGTCGTGCAGCTTCTTGCCCTGCGCCAGGGCCAGCTTCAGCTTGGCGATGCCGCGCGGATTGAAATAGAGCTCGAGCGGGACAATGGTCATGCCCTGCCGCTCAACCGCGATCGTGAGCTTGTGGATCTCCTTGGCGTGCAGCAGCAGCCGGCGCTTGCGGCGCGGTTCGTGCTGGAAAAAGCGCCCGGCGCCCTGGTACTCGGGAATGTAGGCGTTGATCAGCCATAGGCCGCCCTCCTCCCAAGCCGCGTAGCTCTCGGAGATGTTCGACTGCCCCCTGCGCAGCGACTTCACCTCCGTGCCCGTCAGCATCAAGCCGGCTTCCCAGGTCTCGGTGAGAAAGTACTCGTGGCGCGCCTGCCGGTTCTCGGCGACGATGCGGCGGCCATCCTTTTCCTTGGCCGCCATGGACCGTCGCCTCCAGCGCTAGATGCGCGAACGCTGCCCTACTCGGCGGCGCGCGCCTGTACGAGGCCGACGCGAGCCAAAGCGGCATCGACGATGCGCTGCGAGGCTTGCGAGATGGGAACCAGCGGCAGCCGCATCTCCGCCTCGCACAACCCGAGGCGCGAGGCGGCGTACTTCACCGGGCCGGGGTTCGCCTCGCAGAACATCGCGTCATGCAGCGGCATGAGACGGTCCTGCAGTGCTAGCGCCGTCTTGTAGTCGCCGGCGAGGCAAGCGTTCTGGAAATCGGCGCACAGCCGCGGCGCGATGTTCGAGACGACCGAGATGCAGCCGTGGCCGCCGTGCGCCATGAAGCCCAGCGCGGTGGCGTCCTCGCCCGACAGCAAGTTGAACTCCTGCCCCATGGCGAGACGCTGTTGCGAGGTG
Organism: Hyphomicrobium album; assembly: GCF_009708035.1. Lineage (NCBI taxonomy): Bacteria > Pseudomonadati > Pseudomonadota > Alphaproteobacteria > Hyphomicrobiales > Hyphomicrobiaceae > Hyphomicrobium > Hyphomicrobium album. The sequence goes on along the minus strand of NZ_WMBQ01000001.1, from coordinate 318,706 downwards.
CGTGCGAGGTTGGCGGTCGCATCCTTGACGCCGACGACGTTCTTCAAGGCGAAGCAGCGCGTCATGGTATCGACGCTCATGTCGACCACCGAGCGCCCCGGGATGTTGTAGATCACGATGGGGATCGCGACGGCGTCGTTGATCGCCTTGTAGTGCTGATAGAGCCCCTCTTGCGTCGGCTTGTTGTAGTACGGCGTGACGATCAGCACCGCGTCGGCGCCGACCTTGGCGGCATATTCGGTGAGCTCGATGGCCTCGTCGGTCGAGTTCGAGCCTGTCCCGGCAATCACAGGCACCCGGCCCTTCGCCGTTTCCACCGCCAGCTCGATGACGCGCTTGTGCTCGTCGTAGTCCAGCGTCGGGCTCTCGCCCGTCGTTCCCGCCGGCACCAGCCCGTGCGTACCCTCGTTGATCTGCCACTCGATGAAGCGTTGAAACGCCTCCTCGTCGAGGTCGCCGTTCCTGAACGGCGTGATCAGCGCCGTAAATGATCCCTTGAACATGTGCCCGTTACCTGTGAGCTTGCGGCTCTCTCATACTCGTGTCACGCAGCCGGTGTGAGCGGAAAAGTGCCCCCGGCGCCATGCTCTCGCCGCATCCGGCGGCATCCTTCGGCGCCTTGTCCCTTGCCGGGCTGCTTGGTATTTTTGCGGCGCGTTGGTGATGCTGGAGTCGCGACGCCCTGTCGAGCGGGACATTAGGACCTTGCTTTAAGCCTCGCAACCCGGCCGGGTTGGCGGTGCCTGTGGAAGGACGAACATTGCCCCAGACCCCACGCCAGCCCGGGACCGGCCTCTGCGCCGACGCTCCCGCCGTCCACAGCCTATTTCCTCACTTTGCACGGCACGCGGTAATAGCGGCTGCGGTCTTTATAGCCATCCCATGCGTGGCCGAGCCGGCACGCGTCGAGCTGGCGCAGGCGGCGGCCGGTGCCGCGTCGGCGCGCGACAAGCCCGCCTCTCCCCTCGCGCGTGAAGAAGCTTACACGGCCAAGCTCGACACGATCGTCGCCCCTCTCCTCACCTATAGCCTTCCCGCCGAGGACGGCACCAAGCTCGCCGCCGCCTTCAAGGCGGTGTCGTCCGGCGATACGGCGAAGGCCAAAGAGGTGCAGGCCACGCTCAGCGATCCGCTCGCGCGCACGCTGGTCGAATGGGAGCGGCTCCGCCGCGGCAAGGGCGAGGCAGCCGACTATCTCAAGTTCCTCGCCGAGCACCCCGACTGGCCGAGCCGCGAGATCCTGCAAAGGAAGATGGAGGAGTCGCTGTTTTCCGAAGGCGGCGATACCGAACTTATCGCAACGTACTTCAAAGGCCGCGAAGCGCGCAGTCCGGCCGGCATGGCGGTCCTCGCCTCCGTGCACCTCGCCCACGGCGAGAAAGACAAGGCGAAGGCGCTGGCCGCCAAGATCTGGCGCGAGGAAAACCTGCCCGAGAGCCTCGAGAAGGGATTCCTCTCCCGCTTCGGGCCGATGCTCACCGATCAGGACCATAAGTGGCGCCTCGACCGGCTGCTCGTCGAGGACGTGCGCTACAAGGTCGACCGCGTCGAACGCGCCGCGCAGGTGAAGCGGGTCATCGCCTTGCTTCCCCCGGCCGAGCAAAAGACGGCACAGGCGCGCCTCGCCGTGTTCATGAAGACCAAGGGCGACAAGACCGCGCTCGGCACCGGCACCAACGGCAAGACCGACTGGGGCGTCGTCTTCCATAAGGTTCAGCAGCACCGCCGCGCCGAGCGCTTCGACGAGGCCGTCAAGCTCTTGCGTACGGCGCCGCTCGATCCGCTCGTCGTCGCCAACCTCGACGAGTGGTGGTACGAGCGCCGCGGCCTCGCCTATCTGGCGCTCAAGTCCAACAAGCCGAAGGTCGCCTACGAGATCGTGCGCGACGCCGGCCCCGTCAGCGTCAACATTATGAACGACCAGACGTTCATGGCCGGCTGGATCGCGCTCCGCTACCTGAAGGACGCCAAGCAGGCCGAAAAGCACTTCGCGATCCTCGTGTCGAACGCCGATGGACCTCTTACCCGCGCCCGCGCCAACTATTGGATGGGCCGCACGGCCGAGGCGCTCGGCGACAAGCAACGCGCGCAGCAAAGCTACGAGACCGCAGCGCGCTTCAACGACACGTTCCACGGCCTGCTGGCTGTCCAGAAGCTCGCGCCGGGCAGCCGGGCGCTTAACTTCGATCCCCCGGCGTCGCCGACCGCAGAGCAGACGAAGCGCTTCACCGAGCATGAAGCGGTGCGTGCCTACGCCCTCGCCCGCAAGGCAGAGCTGCCCCGTCACGTGACGCGCGTGTTCCTGCTCAACGCGGCGAAGATCGAGAGCGATGAGGCATGGGCCGCCATGGCCGCGCATCTGGCTCGCGCCAGTGGTGACACGCAGACAGGCGTGCGTATCGGCAAGTCGGCAATCGCCGCCGGCCACAACCTCATCTACTACAGCTATCCGGTGCACGGACTCCCGAAGTACACGCCGCTGCGCAAGCCGCCGGAGGAAGCCTATCTGCTTGGCCTTGCCCGGCAGGAGACCGAGTTCAACAGCGACACGGTATCGGGCGCCGGCGCGCGCGGCATCCTGCAGGTGATGAAGGTCACGGCCAACCACATTTGCCGCGACTACAAGATCAAGTGCAAGCACGACAAGCTGCTGACCGACGATGCCTACAACACCATGATCGCGTCGGCATACGTCGCCGACCGCCTCGACGAGTGGCAGGGTTCGTACGTCCTCGGGCTCCCGAGCTACAACGCCGGCCCGGGCCGCACACGCGAGTGGGTGAAGGAATTCGGCGACCCGCGCGAGGCAAACATTGACCCGATCGACTGGATCGAACGGATTCCCTTCGAGGAAACCCGCAACTATGTCGCCAAGGTGCTGTCGAACATCCAGGTCTATCGTGCCCGCCTCGGCGAGCCCGACCCGCTGCGACTGCAAGACGATCTTTACCGCGCGCGCGCAGCGTCGGCCCGGCCGGCCGATGGCGGCACTGTGCGCGCCACCAGTACGGCGGATTCGCGCGACTGAAGTCACCGGCTCTAGCGGGAGGCAAGGTTAGTCCATGACGCCGGGCACGACCTTCGAAGACGTCTACTACACATCGCGGGACGGTCTGCGCCTCCACGCGCGCCGTTATCCGGCAACAGGTGAGGGAACGCGCGGGCGGCCGGTGCTGTGCCTCGCCGGCCTCACGCGCAACGGCCGCGACTTCAACGACCTCGCCGTCGCGCTTAGCCGACGCCAGAACGTGTCGCGCACCGTCTACACGCTCGACTACCGTGGTCGTGGCCTCTCCGAATTCGATCCCGATTGGCGCAACTACGCCGTCCAGATCGAGATGCTCGACGTGCTCGACTTTATCACCGCGGTGGGCCTCCACGACGCGGCTCTGATCGGCACTTCGCGCGGCGGCCTCATCACCATGCTCATCGCCGCCGCCCAGCCGACGGCCATCGGCGCCGCTATCTTGAACGACATCGGGCCGGTGATCGAGCACGAGGGATTGGCGCGCATCAGCGGCTACGTCGGCCGGGTGCCGCTGCCCATTTCGTGGCCCGACGCGGCGCGCATGATGCGCGAGCTCAACCGCCGTCACTTCCCCGAGGTGTCCGACACGGTTTGGGAGGAAGCGGCGCGCCAGTGGTACAACGAGAAGAACGGCAAGCCGGCGCCGGGGTACGACTCCAATCTGGGTAATGCGCTTTCCGTGCTCGATGGTCCGATGCCGACGCTGTGGCCGCAGTTCGAGGCGCTGAAGCGCATACCGCTGATGGTCGTGCGGGGCGAGAACTCCGACATCCTCACCGCCGAGACGGTCGAGGAAATGCAGCGCCGCCACCCGGCCATGGCGACTGTCACCGTCGCCAACCAGGGGCACGCGCCGCTCCTCAAGGACACGGCAACCGTCGAAGCGATCCGTCACTTCCTGACGGCGACGGACTCCGGGCGTCAGTACGCCAGCCTCGCCTCGGCCACGGCTTAAGGACCGGGCAGCAGCCTATCGGAGCGACCGCTCAGCCAGTTGAACAGCAGGCCGATCCACTCCTTCGTCACGAAATCGAGACGATGCAGCCCGGCGCCGGGCGAAGCGAACGGAGCCCACGCGTCCTTGGGGCCGATGGTGCGGTAGTCGGTGGGCCATGCCTCGAGCTCGAACCCCGCTTTGCGGAACAGCCCCATGGCGCGCGGCATGTGCCAGCCGGAGGTGACGAGGAGCCAGCGCTCGCCCGGCTTCGGATCGGCGAGACGCCTGGCATAGTGGGCGTTCTCCGCCGTATTGCGTGCCTGACGATCAAACAGCACGCGCTCGCCATCGATACCCAGATCGCTCAGGAGATGGCGCGCGGCATCCGCCTCGTAGGTAGGAGCGCTCAGCACCTCGATCGATCCGCCGGTGAACACCACGCGCGCGTCCGGGAACCGCCGCGCCAGAGCCGCCGCCTCGGTCATCCGTTCGGCGGACATGTTGAGGGCATGTGCGCCGCGCGCCGCGGCGACGCGGGAATCCTCCGCGCCGCCGAGGATGACGATCCCATCTATCGGCCGTCCCGAAAGATCAGCGCGCGGAAAGCGATCCTCCAGGGGCAGGATCAGCCAGGTGCTGAGGGGCGAGAAGCCGCCGATGACGCCGAGCACGGCGGCGGTGGCGACGAGCCAGCGGCCCGTCCGGCTGAAGCGCGTGAAGAGCAGCACCGCGCCCGCTGCAAGAAGGGCGATGAGCAGGGTGCTCGGCTCGGCCAGCCCCCACAAGATCTTCGAGATGTAGAACAAAGCAATCTCCTCGGCCCGTTGATGCCCCGGGGGACCTGCGTTACCGGTTCTGAAACCCGCGCTGCCGCAATCTCCCCATACCTGCAGAGGGATATGTGGGCCAATCGATGGCTGCGGCGTTGGTGAACCTGCCGATGAGGGATATCGCACTCTGGACGAGCGAGGTGCTGGACATCACCGCCTTCGCCGTCATCCTGTTCGCCGTCGCCATTTCGACGGCGGCTTTCGTGGTGCGCGTGGCGCAGTCGGGGTTTCTCGCCAACTACCGCGACTACCGGGCAAATCTCGGCCGCGGCATCCTGATCGGCCTGGAAATCCTGATCGCGGCGGACATCCTGAAGTCGGTCGTCGTCGACCCGACCTTGCAGGGCATTGCCGTGCTGGGCGGCATCGTCCTCATCCGCACGTTCCTGTCGATCTCCCTCGACGTCGAGATCAACGGACACTGGCCGTGGGAGACGACCCGGCTGGCCCGCGAGGCCCAGGTCCCCGAGCAGCTCGGGCCGACGTGACCGGTCCATCGCCCCGTCCGCAGCTCTAAGACGGCTTGTCCTTGCCCAGCGCCTGCGGCCATGATCGCCGGCAGATGACGCCGCCGGGGGGCCGCAATGATCCTGTTCGGAATGATCGCCTACGTGCTGGCGCAGTTCGCCGTGGGCATCTGGGTGTCGCGGCGCGTCAAAACCGAGGCGGACTACATCCTCGCCGGGCGTAGCCTCGGGCCAACGCTCGTCGCCTTCTCCGTGTTCGCCACGTGGTTCGGCGCCGAGGCGATCGTGGCGACCTCCGCCGAGGTGTACGACAAAGGGCTGTCGGGCGCGCTTGTCGATCCGTTCGCCTACGGCCTCGCGGTCATCGCCGCCGGCGCGCTTTACGCGGCGACCCTCTGGCGCAAGGGCGTCACCACCTTCGCCGACGTGTTCCGCGAGCGCTTCTCTCCCGGGGTCGAGAAGCTGGTGGTGATCATCCTGCTGCCCGGATCGGTGTTCTGGGCGGCGGCGCAGATCCGCGCCTTCGGGCAGGTGCTGAGTTCCAGCTCCGACCTGTCGTTGCAGAACGCCATCATCCTCGCGGCCCTGCTCGTCGCCTCGTACTCGGTCATCGGCGGGTTGCTGGCCGACTCCGTCACCGACTTCCTGCAGGGAACGGCGGTCATCGTCGGTCTGATCGTCCTGACCATCACGGTCGCCGTTGCGGCCGGAGGCGTTGCACCCGCCCTGCAGAACATGCCCGTCGACCATCTCGTGCTGGCCACCGAGGCACACGGCACGCCGTTGGAGCTGACCGAGGCCGTCGCGGTCGCCTTCTTCGGCTCGTTCGTCGCCATCGAGCTGATATCGCGCTTCCTCGGCTCCCGCTCGGCAGAAGTGGCGCGCGGCGGCACGATCGCCGGCGGAACCATGTACATCGTCGTCGGTCTGCTGCCGGTGTTCCTCGGCCTCGCCGCGTCGGGCCTCGTCCCCTCGACACCCGAGCTGAAGGCCAAGCTCGTCGATTCCGAGCAGGTCATCTCGGTGCTCTCCGAGCACTACCTGCCCCAATGGCACTACGTGATCTTCGGCGGGGCGCTGATCTCGGCCATCCTGTCGGTGGTGCACTCCGCCCTGCATGCCTCGGGCGCGCAGGTGTCGCACAACATCGTCGTCCGCCTCGTTCCGACGATCGGCATCCGCGGCAAGCTCATCGCCGCACGCCTGAGCGTCGTCGCCCTGACCGCCGTCGCCTTCGTCCTGGCGATCACGTCGGACCGCATCAAGGAGCTGGTCGAGATCGCCTCGGCCTTCGGCAGTGCCGGCGTCTTCGTGTCGGCCGCCTTCGGCCTGTTCACGCGCTTCGGCGGCGCGGCGAGCGCAGCCGTATCGATTTGCCTGGGAACGCTGATCTGGGCGGTGGGCCGCTTCGTCCTCGAGTGGGAGGCGCCCTACCTGGTCGCGCTCGGATGCTCGGCGCTGGCCTATGTCGCCGTGGCCGCGCTCACCAAGGAGACGCGCTCCCCGTGAGCGGGGAGTTCAACTTCCGAGCTATCAGGAAAGTTGGTGCGGTCGAGAAGACTCGAACTTCCACGCCGTTTCCAGCGCTACCACCTCAAGGTAGTGCGTCTACCAATTCCGCCACGACCGCAAGCCGGGTGAATGAGAGCGCTCATATAGCCAAGTTGCGCCGCCGGAACAAGCGCAGTGGAGGCCCAAAATTCCGCGGCTCACAGCGCTCGCGGCGGCAAATCGCCCCTGGCGCAGGCCCGCTGGCCCTCGCCGCCGCCGGGACCTAGACTGAGCCATGCATCAAAGGGCACCTGAGCCGCCAAGCGATCCCAAGACCGCCCCGATCGCCTGGGCAAAGAGCAGCACACCGATCGATTATCTTGATGGGGTGCGCGCCATGCAGGAGCGCGCCGCGGCCATCGCCGCCGGTACCCAACCCGAGCTCGTCTGGCTGCTCGAGCACCCGCCTCTCTATACGGCCGGCACGAGCTCGCGCCCCGATGAGCTTCTCCGCGCCGACCGCTTTCCCGTGTTTCAGACCGGACGGGGCGGACGGCTCACCTATCATGGTCCCGGGCAGCGGGTGGCATACGTGATGCTCGACGTGAAGCGTCGCGGCGGCGACGTCCGCGCTTTCGTGGCCTCGCTCGAGGCGTGGCTGATCGCGTCGCTGGCCGGCCTCGGCGTCGTCGGCGAGACGCGCGCGGAGCGGATCGGGGTGTGGGTGCCCCGCCCCGAGAAGGGTGCGGGCGTCGAGGAGAAGATCGCCGCCCTAGGTTTGCGGCTTTCGAAGGGGGTCAGCCTGCACGGCATCAGCCTCAACGTCGGTCCGGACCTCTCCCACTACGACGGTATCGTTCCCTGCGGCATCGCCGGACATGGGGTGACGAGCCTTGCCGACCTCGGTCTCGGCCATGCGATGGAAGTTGTGGATAACGCCTTGCGGACGCATTTCGAGCGCCGTTTCGGACCTACGGCGGATGCCGCGCCGCCTTACGCGACGTCTCGCGTCACCGCCTTGGCGTAGCCATCACCCAGCAAGCGAAAGCCCGGCCCCCTAGGTGGGCCGGGCTTCCAATGCGTAGCGTTGCTAACCTGCCTCTGTCTTGCGATGGGCTCTCAAGGCCGATCCGCATCACCGGCCTTTGGCACCGCGGATGCGGGCGCCCCATCGTAGAAGAGGTAGCCGTCCTCAATCGACAGGACCTCCGAGCCCTTGAGCTCGTACTCGTCCTTTTCACTATCGTTGAGGCGGATCACGCAGCCCTTGATACAAACCCCTTCGAGCTTCGCCGACGGCCGTAAAATATGGGCCGCCGCCGCATTTCCCTCGATGACGCTGACCTTGTGAGCCTTGTCATCTCGGTTGGTAATGAATGACGCGAACGCACTCGGGGGCCACACCAGAGCTACGCTCAGAGACGCCGCAAGGATCCATCTGGACATCACGGCAACCCTGTTGATCTCCTGGGAGGAGACCGACTACTTCTTCTTCTTCTTGGCAGCCGGTTTCTTCGCGGCCTTCTTCGCAGGTTTCTTCGCTTTAGCAGCCATGTTAGTCGTCCTTCCATTGTGAACCCGAGCATATAGAGCCGAATCGGATTCGACTCTGTCGGGACGCTGACCAATTTGGTTAGAATCAACCCCATTCACAAACGGAATTTTCCGGTGACCACTATCGAAAATTTCGATAGATAGGTTTTGCAGCGTTCATCACCCCATCGAGACACATGGACGTCAATCTCGCACGCACCTTTCTGATGGTCGCCGAGACGGGCAGCTTCATCGATGCCGGCCGCAAGATGAACATCACGCAGTCGACCGTGTCGGCGCGCATCAAAGGCCTCGAAGACCTGCTGGGAAGAGAGCTTTTCGAGCGCTCGAAGTACGGCGCCGAGCTCACTGCGGCCGGCGAGCAGTTCCAGAAGCACGCCATGGCGCTCATTCGCGTGTGGCAGCGCGCCCAGCTCGAGGTCGGCACCTCGGATCAGCACAGCGACCACCTGGCGGTGGGCGCCCCGATCGCCTTCTGGGATGGGTTCCTGCTTCGCTGGGTGTCGTGGATGCGCTCCAACACCCCCGACATCGCGGTCTCGGCCACCAGCGGGCTGTCGATTGTACTCACCCAGCGCCTCCTCGAGGGCTCCCTCGACCTGGCGGTGATGTACCGGCCGACGCAGCCCCCTGGCCTGATGATCGAGCACCTGTTCGATGAGGAGTTCGTCTTAGTGACGAGCGCGCCGGCAAACCAGCGGCGCACCTCGACCGACTACGTGTTCGTCGATTGGGGTCCCGACTTCCAGAAGGACCATGCCGCCGCCTACCCGGAGTTGACCAACCCGGGCCTCAACCTCGACCTTGGCCCGGCCGGCATCAATTACCTCTTGAACAACGAGTGCTCGGGCTACTTTCCGATCCGGCTCGTGCGCTCGCATATCGCGCGCGGGCGCCTGCGACAGCCAAAGCGCGCCCGCAAGTTCATCTATCCCGTCTATGCGGTCTACCCGGAGGCGCACAACGAGGAGGCCTATGAGCCGATCCTCAAAAGCCTGCGGCAGCTGGCGAAGAAGCACGCCTGACCGCATCAGGCCGTCGGCCGCACCTCGAAGCCATCGAAGCAGCCGACGCCTTCGCCGATGAGCTCGACGCGATCGACGCGCGAGCCCGGCGGACCCTTACGGCATGCTTCGAGCATATCGTCGATCGTCGCTGTCGGACCTTGCACGACGGCCTCTACCGAGCGGTCGCGCCGATTGCGCACCCAGCCGCTGAGGCCGAGCGCGGTCGCGCGCATCTCGACGAAGGCACGGTAGCCGACGCCCTGGACGCGGCCTTCGATGCGGAGATGAACGGTGCGCGTCGCCTCGTTCATGGGCTTGCCCCGAGTGCCGGTCAGTCGCCCTGCTTCAGAGCCGTGACCTCGATCTCGATAAGCATCTTCTCGTCGACGAGACCGGTCACCATCACGGTGCAGGCCGGGCGGACGTCGCCGAAGTACTTCTGCAGCACCGGCCAGATGGGCTCGAAGTCCTCCTTGCGGGTCAGCAGGTAATGCACCCGCACGACGTCCGCCAAGGACGATCCGGCCTGCGCCAAAGCGGCAGCGATGTTCTTGAAGGCCTGGTCGGTCTGGGCGACGACGTCATCGGAGATGGTCATCGTCGCGTAGTCAAAGCCGGTGGTGCCGGAAACAAACACCCAGCGGCCGTCGGCGACGGCGCGCGAGTAGCCGATCTTGCGCTCGAACTCCGAGCCGGAGGAAATAAGCTTGCGATTGGACATCAGACGAACTCTAGGATGATGGCATCGACGGCCAGGCTGTCGCCCGGCTTGGCGTTGACCTTTTTGACCTTACCGTTGCGCTCGGCGCGGAGGATGTTCTCCATCTTCATCGCCTCGACCACGGCCAGAGCGTCACCGGCCTCGACATCCTGCCCTTCACCCACGTGGATGGCCTTGACGAGACCCGGCATCGGGCAAAGCAGGAACTTGGAGGTGTCGGCCGCGGCCTTCTCCGGCATCAGCGCGACGAGACCCGCCTCCCGCTCGGTGTAGACGTAGACCGGCACCTGGATGCCGCGATACGCCAGCTTCACGCCGTTGAGCACCGGGCGGACCTGCACCGCGACATGCTTGTTGCCGATCGTGCCGGCCCATACCGGGTCGCCGGGACGCCAATTCGACTTGAGTTGCAGCACCTCGCCCCCGTCGACGAAGGTGACGCGGTAGCTGTCGCCGCTGGTCGCCACCTCGACGGGGAGCATGGCGTTCTGCACCTTGACCACGCGCCGGCGGGCGAAACTCACCGGCTCGCCGGTCATCTGATGCGTGATCTCGCGACGGCGGACGTTGCTTTCATGATCGATGACGGCGGCGACGGCGGCGACGATCCGCTGTTCCTCGCCGGCAGCGTCGCGTCCCTTGAAGCCCTCGGGGAATTCCTCGGCGATGAAGCCCGTCGACAGCGCTCCCTTGCGCCAGCGAGGGTGTTGCATGAGCGACGTGAGGAACGGGATGTTGTGCTGAATGCCGTCGATATAGAAGCTATCGAGCGCCTCGGCCTGGGCGTCGATGGCCGCCTCGCGGGTCGGCCCGTGGGTGACGAGCTTGGCGATCATCGGATCGTAGTACATCGAGATCTCGCCGCCCTCGAATACGCCGGTGTCGTTGCGCACCGTGATGCCGTTGGCGGTGGTCTCCGCCGGGGGGCGATACTTCACCAGGCGGCCGATGGACGGCAGGAAGTTGCGGAACGGGTCCTCGGCGTAGACGCGGCTCTCGACCGACCAGCCTTTGATTTTCACGTCCGACTGCTTGAAAGGCAGCTTCTCGCCGGCGGCGGAGCGGATCATCAGCTCGACCAGGTCGACGCCGGTGATCAGCTCGGTGACCGGATGCTCGACCTGCAGACGGGTGTTCATTTCCAGGAAGAAGAAGCTGCGGTCTTGCCCGGCGACGAACTCGACCGTACCGGCGCTGTCGTAGCCGACGGCCTTGGCCAGCGCGACAGCCTGCTCGCCCATTGCCCGGCGCGTCTTCTCATCGAGCAGCGGCGAGGGTGCCTCCTCGATGACCTTCTGGTTGCGCCGCTGGATCGAGCATTCACGTTCGTTCAGGTAGATGACGTTGCCGTGCTTGTCGCCGATCAGCTGGATCTCGATGTGGCGCGGATCGACGATGAACTTCTCGATGAACATGCGGTCGTCGCCGAACGACGCCTTCGCCTCGGACTTGGCGAGGGGGAAGCCTTCCTCGACCTCCTTGCGGTTGAAGGCGATACGCATGCCCTTGCCGCCGCCGCCAGCCGAGGCCTTCATCATCACGGGGTAGCCGATGTCCTCGGCAATCTTCACCGCGTGCTTGATGTCGGCGATCTCGCCCATGTAGCCCGGGACGGTCGAGACTTTGGCTGCAGCGGCAGCCTTCTTGCTCTCGATCTTGTCGCCCATGGCGGCGATCGCCTTGGGATTGGGGCCGATGAACACCACGCCCGCCTTCTGGAGCGCGACGGGGAACGACTCGCGCTCGGACAAAAAGCCGTAACCGGGGTGGACTGCCTCGGCGCCGGTCTGCTTGCAGGCGTCGACGATCTTGTCGATGAGCAGATAAGACTGGGCGGCGGGCGGGGGACCGATGTGGACGGCCTCGTCGGCCATTTCCACATGCAGGGCATCGCGGTCGGCATCCGAATAGACCGCGACGGTCTTGATGCCCATTTTGCGTGCAGTCTTGATGACGCGGCAGGCGATCTCGCCACGATTGGCGATCAGAATTTTTTTGAACATAACCCCTGATGGTCCGCTAGGTAGGCGCGCCCGCAGGAGCCGCCAGCCGGTTGAGTAGCTCACGTTCTAGACGGCCATTGAAGTGTCGTAAACTGGCAAGCGGGCGGCTAAATGCGCGCAGAGGTAGCCTTCTGCAGGCATTTGCAGCCGCCCATTGGCCGTGAACGCTGAGTGCGTCAGGCGGCCTGGGCGAGCCGCTCGACGGCCGCTTGCAGATCGGGGTGGATCTTGGGGCTTTCCTTGCGCAGGTAGGCGACCAGCGCCGCCTCGTTGGGTGTCAGACGCCCATCGCGGCCGATCCGCTCGCAGAGCCACGCGGCCTCGGCCTGCGTAATCTCCTCGTTGGTGATGATTTCGATGCGCTGCTGCTCCAGGCGGGCGAGCGCGCGCTCCTCGGCGGATTGCTCCTGGTAGGCGGCACGGACCGCCTCGATGCTGGAGGAGACCATGGCCGACAAGAGCGCCAGCGGCGACAGCTCGCCCGTGGCTTCCATCAGCCACGCATCGCGGTGCAGGGCCTCTTCGCGGGTCGGCATGGCCTGCCCGGAAGCAGCCATGACGCAGTTCGTTACCGCCTTGACGAACAGATCGGTCCACGCGGCGTTGGCCTGCGGGTCGGCAATGGCGTCGTTGATGTCGAACAGCACCTCTGCCTCGGGGCGGGTGATGGCAACATGACCGTCGCCGCCGAAGGCATAGAGGATGCGGCGGATCAGCTCGACCTCGCATTCGCGGATCGAACCGGCTTGATCGGGATACTGCTCGCGCAGCGGACCATCGCCCTCGACGACGGCGCGCTTCACCTGCTCCAGCGCGAGGCGCGACAGGCTAACCGGCGACCAGCGCGACTTGTCGAGAACGTTGACGATGAGGTCGACGTTGGACTTGCGGGCGATGATGCCACCGGGAGCGATGCGGTCGATGAGGCGTTTGCCTTCCTCGGCCGTCATGTAGCCCTCGGGCTCGACCTGGCAGACGAGATGGTCGGTCAACGCATCGATGTAGAACTCGGCCCACGAGGGGTCCTGGCTCTGGCACGTCTCATTCAGGGTGAAAAGCGCTTCAGCCTCGTCGGCGGAAATCGACCCGTCGCTGTGGAAGGCGCTCTTCAGCCTCAACACGTCGACGTCGTGGATGCTGCCCCGCTGCAACATCTCGGTAATCGGAAGCGACTGCAACGCGCTCATCTCAGCCCCGCTCGCAAAAGTACATGGCCGGGAGAGTAGGAAATCGGACTTACCAATTGGCTAACGCCTGACCCGCGACGGGGCATAGGATTCCGGTGTTGCGCCACCGCATCAGGCCGCGGCGTGTGGCCCAAAAGAAAGGGCCGCCCGAAGGCGGCCCGCGAGTCTGCAAACAGTGGCACTTGGAGCGGCTTACTTGCCGACGCGGGGGAGCCACCACGCGCGCTTGCGGCTGTCGCTCTTCTCGTCGGCGATGTGCTCCGAAGCGTCGTTCTGCATGTAGCGGAGCTGACGGCGCTCCGACTTGGTCAGGTAGCCGTCCGACTTGAACTGAGATTCCTTGTTGGCGATGTGCTTCTGCTCGGCGCGCAGCTTCAGGCCCTCGGTCCACGTGATCTTGCCGGTCTGGCGGCCCTGCTCGATACGCTTGGCCTGGTACTCCTGGCGGTCGTTGACGCTGGCAGCGGAAGCCGCAGCGGTCGTGGCGATAAGGGCCGTAGCCGTCGCGAGAATGATCTTGTTCATGGTCCACCTCTTCCTCGGATGACCGCCCCACTGTGGAGCGGCGTGTTCGATGGGGCGGACAATGCCGTCGGCGCTTTGAACCCGTTCTGAATGATGGTTACAGCTGCCGTTCATGTGCGTAAGGCGGCGGAATCGGCCGCGGAATCAGCAGCCCCGGCCTATGGCGCGGGAGGCTGCACCGCGGCCATCGGGCGCCCGAGGCTCATAAGTGGGGTATCCGGCGCATAGACGTACCAGAGCGGGTCCGAGATGACCTCGAGGCTCTGCGGATCATTCAGCCTCGCCGTCACCTGCTCCGCGAATGGCTCGGGCTTTGGCTGCTCCTGATCGGCAGGGAACATCGTGAGCGCTAAGAACAGCTCATTCTTCTCGTCCGCATAAACGTCGATGATGCACACGTTCGTCGCCTCGTGGCCGAAGAGATCGAGCACCTGGCGATGGCGGCCCTGCGCGAGTTGGATCGGCTCGTCCGAACCGCGGATCTCCGGGAAGTCGGACTGCCGCAAGCCGTGCAATGACTCGGGATCGCCGGCCGGGCGCCCGAGCACTGTATGCGAGAAGTTGGTCCACATATCCTTGTTGCGGCACGCCTGATCGAGCATCTTCGAGGTCAGCGCCGCGGGCGGCTTATAGCCCTTCAACTTGATCGACCAGACGCCGACCTTTTCGATGGTGTCGACGTAGAGGAGCTCGTTCGCGCCCACCTGCAGCGCCTTGGCCAGCAGGCCGCGCGGGATCAGCTCGCGGCGATCGATCTCCAGCATCTTGGCGATGGCGCTGACACCGCGGCGGAAGTTCTCGATTGTCGCCGCGGTAACGTCTGTGCCGGTGCCGGTCTGCAGGTAGGGCGCGTGAAAGCCCAGCGTCCCCCGCACGTCGAGAGTGCGGTTGGGCGCCAGCTCCCCATCCTCCGACCGCTGGGCATTGCCCGCGAGGAACAGGAAGGCGCAAGCCGAGTAGCACTCAGAACCGGCATCGACGACGGTCGCCACGTTGGTGAACGTGAGCAATGCCGTCATCAGCTTCAGCGCTTCGTCGTAGTTGCCGCCGAGACTGTTGAGACACAAGCTCACGCTGCGGCTGTCGAAGCCACCGGAGGCCCCCAGGGCATAGAGTGCCGTGGTCAGCTTTTCGCTGTCCCCAGCCTCGATGGGGCCCTCGAGCTTCAGCTCGCAGACAGGTGGATTACCGGGCCCGATCTCGGCCCCGTACGACGGCAGCGCCGAAACCAGGAGTGCCAAAACGACAACAAGAACCCTGTCCAATCGCAGCGCATCTCGCCCGGATCGGACCATGGCTCGCCCCTACAGCGGAATGTTGTCGTGCTTCTTCCAGGGATTCTCGAGGGTCTTGTTGCGCAGCATGTTCAGCGCCCGGCAGATGCGCCGGCGCGTGCCGTGCGGCAGGATCACCTCGTCGATGTAGCCGCGCTCGGCGGCGACGAACGGGTTGGCGAAGCGCTTTTGGTACTCGTCGATGCGCGCCTTGATCTTCTCCGGGTCGGCGAGGTCGGCGCGATAGAGGATTTCGGCCGCGCCCTTGGCGCCCATCACCGCGATCTCGGCCGACGGCCAGGCGTAGTTCACGTCGCCGCGGATGTGCTTGGAGCTCATCACGTCGTAGGCGCCGCCGTAGGCCTTGCGGGTGATGACGGTGATCTTCGGCACGGTCGCTTCGGCGAAGGCGAACAGCAGCTTGGCGCCGTGCTTGATGAGGCCGCCGTATTCCTGCGCGGTGCCCGGCAGGAACCCCGGCACGTCGACGAAGGTAATGATGGGGATCTCGAAGCAGTCGCAGAAGCGGACGAAGCGCGCCGCTTTGCGCGAGGCATCCGAATCCAACACGCCGGCGAGAACCATCGGCTGGTTGGCGACGATGCCGATCGTGCGGCCCTCCATGCGGGCAAAGCCCGTGACGATGTTGCGCGCGTAGGCTTCCTGGATCTCCAGGAAGTCCGCCTCGTCCACGACCTTGAGGATCAGCTCCTTGATGTCGTAGGGCTTGTTGGGGTTGTCCGGAATGAGCGTGTCGAGCGAATAGTCGGGACGGTCGGCACTGTCGGAGGTCGGCAGCTCGGGAACGCCGGACATATTGTTCGACGGCAGAAAGTCCATCAGGCGGCGCATCTGCAAGAGCGCCTCGACATCGTTCTCGTAGGCTCCGTCGGCGATCGACGACTTGGTCGTGTGCACCTTGGCGCCGCCCAGCTCCTCGGCCGTGACCGTTTCGTTGGTCACGGTCTTCACGACGTCCGGGCCGGTGACGAACATGTAGCTCGTGTCCTTCACCATGAAGATGAAGTCGGTCATGGCCGGCGAGTAGACGTCGCCGCCGGCGCACGGCCCCATGATGACGGAGATCTGCGGAATGACACCCGAGGCCATCACGTTGCGGGTGAACACCTCGCCGTAGCCGCCGAGCGCGTCGACGCCCTCCTGGATGCGGGCGCCGCCGGCGTCGAATAGGCCGATGATCGGCGCACGGTTCTTGAGCGCCATGTCCTGAATCTTGGTCATCTTGCGGGCGTGGCTCCCGGACAGCGAGCCGCCCATGACCGTGAAGTCCTTGGCGAAGACGTAGACGACTCGGCCGTTGATGGTGCCCCAGCCGGTGACGACGCCGTCGCCCGGCGTCTTCTGCTTCTCCATCCCGAAGTCGGTGCAGGTGTGCTCGACGAAGGTGTCGAACTCCTCGAAGGAGTTCTCGTCCATCAGGAGCTCGATGCGCTCGCGGGCCGTCAGCTTGCCGCGCTTGTGCTGGGCGTCGATACGCGCCTGGCCACCGCCGAGACGTGCCTCTGCCCGGCGCTTCTCCAGCTCTTCGATGATGTCCTTCATGATCTTCCCTCGCGCACGCGCCTTGCCGGCGCCAAACCGTCGAGAGGGCTCATAGCATGCGGCTTGGCCCGTGAGAACGCGGGCCAAGCCGGTTGAAAGTGCGGCGTTTCGGGCCTCGGGCGCCCGCTAAGCCTGGCTGCGGCGTATCCGCAGGTAATCCTGCAGTGCCCGGAAGGCGAGCCAGATCTCGACGACGGCCAGGATGAGGAAGGGGATGCCCAGGACCGGCATCGCCACGTCGGCTGCGCCGGTGGAAATCAGACCGAAGTGAGCAGCGAGCTGAACCATCGACCAGAGGGCCAAGAGGCCGATGATGAGCATCGAGATACGCATGAAGTTGGTGTGGTCGCGCCACAAAAAGTCGCTCACCGGGGTGCGGGCGCCCCAGCCCATGACGTTGGCGAGAATGAGCAGCGGCATCACCACCGCGACGAAAATATTGAGCACGAGGTGATAGGTATCGAGGGGTTGCATCGGCGCCTCCAAATAGCGTGGCGAGTAGAAATCAAGTGGCGGAATCAGGCGTTCGGCCGCTATTCAGGAACCGCACAAGCAGGACGGCTCCCCAGATCAGAATGATCATCGACAGCGCGAACATCGGAATGCCCAGCACGAGTGAGATGACGTCATCGACTTGCGCCAGCAGGACGCCATAGTGGGTCAACAGCGATTGGATGGCGGAAATCCAAGTCAGCGCGAGAAACACGAGCCCAACGCGGGCGAGACCCGGCGCCTCGCGCCACACGTAGCCCATCACGCCGGCCTGGCGGTTGAAGTTCACGGCAATGATCAGCGGCATCATGATTACGACGCCGACCGCGACCCACAGGTCGAATGTGGATGCGATCATCGGCCGGCCTTGATGACGAGCGGCATCGCCGCGACGACGATCACGAGAATGGCAAAATCGAAAAGGCTCAACATGGTCCGCTCCTCGGGCTGATACCTCGGGTGGCGGTGACACTAGTATCTGATCGTCCCGGCCGCTGTTCCCGGCGTAACAGCCCGCAAAATAGGGCCTCAAGCGGCGGATAGCAGCTGTAGAAAACGGCTCGCGGCGAGCATTTGGGCGTGCCGGTGTGCACGTCGTTCAGCGGCCTCGACGTCCACACCCCAGCGGGCGATCTGCCAGTCCTCATCCAGATGTGCGGCGTTCCAGGCCTCCTCGGCGGTCAGCCGGCCCTTGGCTACGGCAAGAGCTAAGAACGCCGATCCGGTGAGTGTCGTCATCACGTGCAGGCACGTGAGCGCAAAGGCGCCGTAAGGCGCGACGAGGTCGCTGACCCGTGACAGTGCCTCGCGATTCTGGGTAACCGGCATCACGCCCTCGGCCAGCAGGAAGCGCGCGCCGGTCTCAGCTTCCGCCCAGCGCAGGATGGGATCCCAGACGAGCGCTTGCATTTCGGCCAGCGCTGCCGGCGCCTCGGCGCGGTAGCAGAGGAGATCGCTGCCAGCGAAGCGGACGATGTCGGCAGCGACCTCGTCCATGCTGCCGGTAACCCCGTCGATGGCGGTGATGGCAAGCTTGCTCAGCGGCATCGTGACGGGGTCGATGCGCTCGGTCTGCGCCGCCCATTCCTCGGCGATCGCATCGGCGAGCGCCCGGGTGGGAACGATCAGCGGCAGCTTCTTGGGCGTGCGGACCGACCGGCCGTCGAGCAGGATGGAGAAGCCGTTCTCGGCCTCGCCCACGGTGACGTTCTTGTAGAAGCGCTTCGGCAGTGGCGGTCTCAGCGCCTCCTTGCCGGGGACCTTGCTGGCAGCCGGGGCCTTGTCGCCCGGTTCGCTCACGCAGCCCGCTCCCGCGTGGAAAAGAAGGCATCGATGTCGGCGGGAAGGTCATGGCAATTGCCGACCACGGCATGCGCGCCCGCCCGCTGCAACTCGTCGATGGAATGATAGCCCCAGCCCACGCCCAGCGCTCCGACGCCGGCTGCCCGGGCCATTTCCATGTCGAATGTGGTGTCGCCCACCATGACGGTTCGCTCAGGGCCGACGCCCGCCTCCGCCATCGCCGCGCGCAACATGGCCGGATGCGGCTTCGACGGGTGGTCGTCGGAGGTCTGCACGGTGACAAAGCGCTGGCCCCAGCCCTCACGCGCGAACAGCCGGTCGATGCCCTTCTTCGATTTACCGGTGGCAATGCCGAGCACCACGTCGTCGCGGCCACCGAACGTCTCGACCGCGGCGGCGATACCGTCGAACAGAGGCTCGTGCAGGTCCGGCTCGCGGCGGATCTCGAGGAACGCCGACTTGTAGCGGGCAACCATCTTGGCGCGCAGGGCATCGTCCTGCTCCGGCGCCAGTGCCATGAAGGCTTCCGGCAACGATAGGCCGACGATGGCGAGGGTCGCCGCGCGCGTTGGCGGAACGAGACCGAAACCGGTGAAGGCGTGCGTCATCGCCTCGCAGATGCCGTTCTGGCTGTCGACGAGCGTGCCGTCGCAATCGAGAACGACGAGCTTCATTGCACGTCCTCGTAGCGGTCGGCGTCGAGGCTGAGCAGATCCCAGGTCTTGCGCATGTGCTCGGGCAGCGGCGCCGTGACGTCGATCTTTTCGCCCGTAACCGGATGCGGAAGCACCAGGCGGCGGGCGTGCAGGTGCAGCTTGTTCTCTATCTGCTCGGCGGGAAGGTTCTCGTCGCCGCCGTATTTGTTGTCGCCGACGATGGGATGACCGATGAGCGCCATGTGAGCACGCAGCTGATGCTGGCGGCCGGTCACCGGCTTGAGTGAGACCCAGGAGGCTTTGTTGGCGAGGCGATCCACCACCGAATAGTGCGTCGTGGCGTGCATTGCTTCCTTCTGCTCACCTGGCAGCGCCTTGCGCACGCGGTCGCCGTCGGGGCCGGCGGCCTTCACCAGCGGCGCCTCGATCTTGCCCTGCGGCGGCTTCGGCACGCCCTTCACCAGAGCCCAATAGGTCTTGGCGGCCGAGCGCGTCTGGAACACGCGGCCGAGCTTGGCCGCGGCGTCGCGATGTTTGGCGATCAGCAACACGCCGCTGGTGTCGCGATCGAGCCGGTGCACGAGGCGCGGCCGCTCGCCGCCGAAGCGGTCGGCCATGCCCGCCAGCATGCCGTCGACGTGGCGCTTGGTTCCGCTGCCGCCCTGCACGGCGAGGCCGAACGGCTTATTGAGGACGAGCACGTGGTCGTCCTCGAACAGGATCATGCGCTCGATCGCCGTGCGGTCGGCCTTTGAAAGGCCGAGCGGCGGCTTCACGCTGGGCGCCTTGTTGGCGTCCTTCGCCGAGTTGCGCACGATGGCCGGGACGCGGATCTCGGCACCGGGCACGAGCCGGGCGTTGGCCTCGGCGCGCTTGCTGTTGACCCGCACCTGACCGGTGCGCAGCAGCTTCTGCAGGTAGGAATAGCCAACGTCGGGAAAGTGCACGCGAAACCAGCGATCGAGGCGCATGTCGGCCTCGGTCGGCTTCACTTTGATAGTTTCGACGCGATCGTTCATGGGGGACTCTGGGGGGCGCTCAAAACGAGGCCTCAGCGCGATGGCCTAGGGCCCGGCAGCGCCAATGTCCAGTCTCCGTAGCAGTTTGAGGCTGCTTCAGCCTTGCCAGGCATGGTTGATGGCGTTTGACCGTCAATTGCGAGACAGCCTAATTTGTCAGTGCCGAAGCAGGGGGGAGCCGGTCGCATGTGGTCGCAGGTCTACGACCCGTTCGGCAACATGGCGCTGTCGACGACGATTGCCGCCCTGCCCGTTGTGGTGCTGCTCGCGAGCATTGGCATTTTCGAGCTGCGGGCGCACGTCGCTGCGCTGCTCGGCCTGCTCACGGCGCTGGCCGTCGCGATCCTTGCCCACGGCATGCCGCCGGCGATGGCCGGCCTCGCCGCCCTCTACGGTGCGGCCTACGGCCTGCTGCCCATCGGCTGGATCATCCTCAACGTCATCTTTCTCTATCAGCTCACGAGCGAGAAGGGCGACTTCGCCATCCTGCAACGGTCGATCGCATCGGTGAGCGACGACCGCCGCCTGCAGTTGCTGTTCATCGCCTTCTGCCTCGGCGCGTTCTTCGAAGGAGCGGCCGGGTTCGGAACGCCGGTCGCGGTCACCGCTGCCATGCTGATCGGCCTGGGCTTCACGCCGCTCGCCGCCTCGGGCCTGTCGCTCATCGCCAACACCGCACCGGTCGCCTTCGGAGCGCTCGGGACGCCGGTCGTTGCGCTGGCGGGCGTAACCGGTCTCGACCTGCACGAGCTGAGCGGCATGATCGGACGGCAGCTTCCCTTCTTCTCGGTGCTGGTGCCGTTCTGGCTCGTCACCGCCTTCGTCGGCTTCCGCAAGATGCTGGAGGTATGGCCGCCCATCCTCGTTGCCGGCGTGTCGTTCGCCATCCCGCAGTACCTCGTGTCGAACTTCCATGGCCCCTGGCTCGTCGACATCATCGCCGCGATCGTATCGATGGCCTCGCTGGCGCTGTTCCTCAGGGTTTGGCGGCCGGCGAAGCCGATGACGGCGATGCCGAACGCGACGACTGCGGTCGAAGCCAAGGCGGAGCACAAGCAAAGCGATGTGCGGCGCGCGTGGATGCCGTGGCTCATCCTCAGCGTCTTCGTGTTTCTGTGGGGCACGCCGCAGGTGCGCGCGGAACTCGACGGCTACTTTGCGCCCAAGCTCGCCGTGCCCGGACTGCACGAGCTCGTGCAGAAGGTGCCGCCGGTGGTCGCCGCGCCGCGCATCGAGCCGGCGGTGTTCAACTTCAACGTTCTCTCGGCGACGGGCAGCGGCATCCTCATCGCCGCAATCGTGTCGGGACTGCTGCTAGGGTACAGTGTCGGCGGGCTCGTTCGGATGTACGCGCGCACGCTCTACCTCGTACGGTACTCGCTGCTCACCATCGCCTGCATGCTGGCGATCGGCTTCACCACGCGCTACGCGGGGACGGACGCTACGCTCGGCCTCGCCCTGGCGTCGACCGGCTGGCTCTATCCGCTGTTCGGGACGTACATCGGCTGGCTCGGCGTTACCCTCACCGGCTCGGACACGTCATCCAACGTGCTCTTCGGCGGCCTGCAGCGGGTGACCGCCGAGCAGCTCGGTATCAACCCCGTGCTGATGGCGGCGGCGAACAGCTCCGGCGGCGTCATGGGCAAGATGATGGACGCCCAGTCGATCGTCGTCGCCTCGACGGCGACGCGTTGGTACGGCCACGAGGGAAGCATCCTTCGCTTCGTCGCCTTCCACTCGATCGCGCTGGCGACGCTGGTCGGATTGCTCGTGCTGGGCCAGGCCTACCTCTGGCCGCTCACCCTGCTTGCACCCTAGCGATCAAGCGGCCGGCGGTTTGGAGCCCCCAGCACCGCCGATCACCCACCCGACCATCCAGCCGATGATCAGGCCGGCGATGTTAGTGCCGATGAACGCCAGCATGTGCAGGTTCTCGGCATCGTCGGAGCTTTCGAACGTCTGCCGCGCCACGACCCAGTCGGCGACGGACGAGCTCAGGAAGATGATGGCGAGTGCCGCACCGATGAACGCGAACACCATGGCAACGACGTAGCGCATTGCGTAACCCCCAGGGCGCAGCCGCTGCGCGCCGCTTATTTCACTTCCCAGAACCAGATCTCGCCGGCGTTGGCGTAGTTCGAATAGTAGCCGACCCAGGAGAACCACTCGAGCAGCCACTTGGCGGACGATCGGTAGCCGTTCCACAGGTCGATGTGGTCGCCCGTGGCGCGGCCGGTGTCGGAGCTGCGCTTCCAGTAGTCTTGGAAGTAGATGATGCCCGTGCGGCCGAACAGCTTTGGATAGTAGTGCGCCGCTTCCGTGCCGGTGATCTTCTCGACCGCCCCGATGCCGGGGATGTTGGAGTGCGTGAGGGCGTTGGCGAGCTGACTGGCGTTGATGAAGTGCATCTCGGTGCGCGGATGCACGGCGCAGGAGGCGCAGCCGCCGATCTGCCCATCGCTGATGCCGGCGCGGCGCAGGGCGACCCCCAGCCGGATGGCACACTGGTTGTGGAACACGGGAAAGCCCATGTGCACCGTCTGGCCTTCCATGTTGGTCAGGTCGTGTGGGGCGACGCATGGAGCCGTCACCGACTCGTTGATCGGATGTCCGCGCCACAGATCGATGAACTGAACCATCAGCCCCCTCCCTCACCCACTCCCAACCCAGCGCGGCCAGTATAGGCGGCGCGCTGGCACTGGACCAGTCGCTAGCCCCCGCGCTTGGCCCTCAGATCGGCCCAGTACGCCAGCCGCTTGCGGATATCGCGCTCGAAACCCCGCTCCGGGGGATCGTAATACTGCGGCCGTGTGTCGAATTCTTCGGGGAAGTAGTCCTGGCCGGAAAAGCCTTCCTCCGCGTCGTGGTCATATGCGTAACCGTCCCCATAGCCCTCCGACTGCATCAGCTTGGTCGGGGCGTTGAGGATGTGCTTGGGCGGACTGAGCGAGCCGTGCTCCTTGGCGGCGCGCATCGCCGCCTTGTAGGCGACGTAGGCGGCATTCGATTTGGGCGCCGTGGCGAGGTAGATGGTCGCCTGCGCCAGGGCCAGCTCGCCTTCCGGGCTGCCGAGGAAATCGAACGTGTCCTTGGCGGCGAGCGCCTGCACCACCGCCTGCGGATCGGCGATGCCGATGTCCTCGATCGCCATGCGCACGAGACGGCGCGCGAGGAACAGCCGATCCTCGCCGCCGTCGAGCATGCGGCACAGCCAGTAAAGCGCGGCATCGGGATCGGAGCCGCGCACCGACTTGTGCAGGGCGCTGATCAGGTTGTAGTGGCCCTCGCGCGACTTGTCGTAGAGGGGCGCGCGCTTTTGCACGAACGTGCTCAGCGCTTCGCGGTTGAGCGGCTTCGAGCCCGACGCGACCCCGGCGAACACCTCGTCGGCAAGATTGATCGCGGCGCGCCCGTCGCCGTCCGCCATGACGATGAGAGCTTCGCGCGCATCCTTGTCGAGCGGCAGCGGGCGCTTCTCTTCCGTCTCGGCGCGCGCCAGCAATTCCTCGAGCGCTGCCTCGTCCAAGCGATTGTAGACGAGCACCGAGGCGCGGCTCAGCACGGCGCCGTTCAGTTCGAAGGAAGGGTTCTCGGTCGTCGCTCCGACCAGCGTGATCGTCCCGTCCTCCATGTGCGGCAGAAAGCTGTCCTGCTGCGCGCGGTTGAAGCGGTGGATCTCGTCGATGAAGAGCAGCGTGCCTTTGCCCTGCTCGCGGCGCGCTTTGGCGCGATCGAAGGCTTTGCGCAGGTCCTGCACACCGGAAAAGATGGCGGACAGCTGCTCGAACTCGAGTTTGGTTTCGTGGGCGAGGAGGCGCGCCACCGTCGTCTTGCCGGAGCCCGGCGGCCCCCACAGGATGAGGCTCGGCAGCCGGCCGCTTTTCAGCATGCGCGTCAGTGTGCCGTTGGGGCCGACAAGCTGCTCTTGCCCCACGACCTCGGAAAGCTTCGTCGGGCGCAGGCGATCGGCGAGCGGGCGCGGCGCCCCTTTCTCAAGTCCGGCGGCTTCGAACAGCGTGGCCACTAGTGTCCCAATTCCGGAGTTCGCCTGTGTTCGCAGGCAATGTAGCGATCGAACTCCGGAATCGAAAGGGACACTAGAGTTATACTTTTGCTAGCGTGATTCAGATCGAGAAATTCGCTCGGTACCCAGCCGCCAGCGAAGGCGAATTTCTCGATCATCACGCTAGCCGTCAACCCGACATTTGCAGTTTCATCAGGCGGCCATTCCGCTTGATGGTGACGCTCCACATGCGTTGCGGCGTGCGCGTGATCTCGTCCAGCATGATGACGTCGGTGATCTTGTTGTCGCCGATTTGCACGATGATATCGCCGGGCTGGAAGTCGAGCCGCGAGGCGACGCCGCCGGAGCGCACGGTGACGATGACGACGCCGTCGGTCTCGTCGAGATTGAGCTCGTCCGCGACGCTGGGGAGGATGTTGGAGACGCGCGCGCCGTCGAACGGATGATTGCCGGACAGGTTGCGGACGTCGTCCTTGCCGGGCTTGGGCGCGGGCAGAAGCGCCACTTCGAGCGCGACATGCTTGCGATTGCGGATCACGTCCAGCTTGGTCTTGTTGCCGACGCCGCGGGTGGTCAGCCGGTAGAGCACCGAATGCGAGTCCCCGACCTCGAAGCCGTCGACGTTCACGATGACGTCGCCGAGCTGCATGCCGGCCTTTGTCGCGGGACCGTTGTTGGTAAGCCGGGTGATGACCGCGCCGGAAACCCGTTCGAGCCCCAGCGTCGATGCCATCTCGCGGGTGACGGTCTCCATCTGGGCACCGAGCCAAGGCCGTTCGACCTTGCGGCCGGCGACGGCATTATCGGCGTAGAAGCGCACGAGGTTCGACGGGATGGCGAAGCCGATGCCGACCGAGCCGCCCGATTGCGAGAAGATCATGGTGTTGATGCCGACGAGCTTGCCGTTCATGTCGACGAGCGCGCCGCCCGAGTTGCCGGGGTTGATCGCCGCATCGGTCTGCAGGAACACCTGCGTGTCGGACTGGGCCATCTCCGTGCGCGCGAGCGCCGAGATGATGCCGCTCGTCACCGTCTGCCCGACGCCGAACGGGTTGCCGATCGCGAGCACCAGGTCGCCGACCTCGAGCTTGTCGCTGTCGGCGAACTGCAGGAAAGGAAAGTCGTTGCCGCCCTTCTCGATCTTGAGCACGGCGAGATCGGAGCGCTCGTCCTGCGAGACGATGCGCGCGTCGTACTCGCGCTTGTCGGAGAGCGCCACGCGGATCTGGGTGTCGGTGCCGCCCTTCACGACGTGGGTATTGGTGACGATCACGCCGTCGGGACTGATGATGACGCCCGAGCCCAGCGACGATTGGATGCGTTCTTGCGGCAGGCCGAAGCCGCCGCGACCGCCGAAGAAGCGCTGGAAGAATGGATCGTTGGCGAACGGTGACACGGCCGTACGCACGCGCGAGCGCACGTAGACGTTCACCACCGCCGGCGTCGCCTTCTTCACGATCGGCGAATACGAGTACTGCAGCGCATCGCGCGACGGAGGCGCCAGGCGATCCTGGGCTGGCGCAACGGTCGGCGCGAGAAGGATAGCCGCGGCCGCCGCCAGGGCAGCGGTCTTGATGCTGAGACGGGAGGGTGTCGTCGGCATGGTCATGCTGCTGATCATGGTCCTTGAGATGCCGTTCTATGTCGGTGCGTCGCGCGCCCCGGTCCAGGAGCCGCGTGGCGTCCGAGACGTAGCATAGCGCCGCAGATGGCGCCCCCATGACCGAGATTTGCCACTGTGCCTGGGGCGAGACGCCTCAAATGACCTGCAGGGCCCGCAGGCTGGCCGCGGCGGAGGTCACGGCCTCCTGGGGCGAGCGGAATGTCTGGCCCAAGACGCGGTGCGCCTTGGCGTTGCTGACAGGGCGCGGGAAGCCGAGGTCCGGCAGCACCGCCTTCAGGCGGCCGTCGACCAGCGCCAAGGCCCGGACCGCAACGTCGGGCAGCTCGCCGCGCGGAACCTTTTTCGCGAGGTCGGGCAGAGCCTGCTTCACGAGCTGACCGACCTCGAACAGCCGCAGGTAGCCGTTGGCCGTCAGGAACCGCTGGCCGGCCGCCCCCGGGTTGGTCATCGCCAGGCCATGGGTCACGGCCACGTCGCGCACGTCGCTGATCGGGAAGCCGATCTTGGGCGCCGCCGGATAGGCGCCGGTGCCCATCAGCTTGATCACCTCGTGCGAGGTGGAGAGGTCCGCGTCGGGCGCCGGGCCGAGGACGAAGGCCGGATTGACCACGGCAAGCTCCGGAGCGCCCGGCGTGCTGCTCACGTAGTCCCAGGCGGCGCGCTCGGCGAGCGTCTTGGAGACGACGTAGGTCGTGATGTCGGGCCGATCGGGGTTCGTCCAATCGGTCTCATCGAACACATGCCCCGGCGTTGCCTCGGGCCACGGCAGCGTGATGGCCACCACGGACGAGGTGAGCACGACGCGCTTCACGCCCGCCTGCTTCGCCGCCTTGAGGACGCGGACAGCGCCTTCTCGTGCGGGCCGGATCACCTCGTCGGGATCCTTGGGGTTCTTGAGCGGGAAAGGCGACGCCACGTGCTGCACATACGTGCAGCCCTGCATCGCCTCGGCCCAGCCGTCGTCGTCGAGGAGGTCGGCGGGGAAGAACTTGACGTCACCGGCGGTGGCGCCGGCATTGCCGATGGCCCGCCAGGTCTCCTCTTCGCGGGAGAGATCGCGCAGTGTCGCCTGGACCTGATAACCCTGGCGGATCAGCTCGGCGATGACGTGCTTGGCGATGAAGCCCGAGGCTCCGGTCACCAGAACCTTCTCACCCGCCATCGCAGCCTCCATCGCCAGCCGATCACGCACGGGCGCGGACATGCCCGCGGTTGCGCGAGGCACATAGTGCCCGCGCCACCGAAGCATGCTTAGCGATCAGTTGGCGATAAGGCCAGCGGCAGCCGCGAGGCGACCGATCACGATTCCGACTGGGCAGCAGCCACAGCCGCCTCGTGGCGCTCGCGGTCTTCCTTGCCCTTGATCGAGGTATCGCGGTCGACGAGCTCGATGACGGCGCGCGGTGCGCTGTCGCCGTAGCGGAAGCCAGCCTTCAACACGCGCGAGTAGCCGCCGG
The DNA here is from genome assembly GCF_009708035.1 of Hyphomicrobium album. Classification (NCBI taxonomy): domain Bacteria; kingdom Pseudomonadati; phylum Pseudomonadota; class Alphaproteobacteria; order Hyphomicrobiales; family Hyphomicrobiaceae; genus Hyphomicrobium; species Hyphomicrobium album. Next base: position 291,545 of record NZ_WMBQ01000001.1, on the reverse strand, counting down.
CGCGATCCTTGTAGCGCGTGGCCAGCGTGTCGAAGAGCTTCTTGACCATATCCTCGTCGCCCAGCCGCGAGGCGGCAAGGCGGCGCGAGTTCAAGTCACCGCGCTTGGCGAGCGTGATGTACTTGTCGATGACGCGCTTCAGATCCTTGGCCTTCGCCAAGGTCGTCACGATCTGCTCGTGGCGAATGAGAGACGCCGCCATGTTGGAAAACATCGCCTGGCGGTGGCTGCTGTCACGGCTGAAGCGCCGCCCCAGTTTCTTGTGTCGCATGTCAGTTCCCTTAGGTTGTTTAACGGGGAGGTTCTATGGCCTCACCTCGCTAGGCTCGTGAATTCGTGGTCCCGGTGTCGTGGGATCAGGTCGATCCCACGTGCCGGAATTCGCACGTCGTCTTAGTACTGATCCTCGAAGCGCTTGGCCAGCTCTTCGATGTTGTCCGGCGGCCAGTTCGGCACTTCCATGCCGAGGTGCAGGCCCATGGAGGCGAGGACCTCCTTGATCTCGTTGAGCGACTTGCGGCCGAAGTTCGGCGTGCGCAGCATCTCGGCTTCCGTCTTCTGGATCAGGTCGCCGATGTAGACGATGTTGTCGTTCTTCAAGCAGTTGGCAGAGCGGACCGAAAGCTCGAGCTCGTCGACCTTCTTGAGAAGGGCGGCGTTGAAGGCGAGCTCCGGATGACGCGTCTCTTCGACGGCCTTCTTCGGCTCTTCGAAGTTGATGAAGACGGCCAGCTGGTCCTGCAGGATGCGGGCGGCGAGCGCGATCGCGTCCTCGGGCTTCACCGAGCCGTCGGTCTCGACGGTCATGGTCAGCTTGTCATAGTCGAGGATCTGGCCCTCGCGGGTGTTCTCGACCTTGTAGGAGACCTTCTTGACCGGGCTGTAGAGGCTGTCGACCGGGATGAGGCCGATGGGCGCGTCTTCCGGGCGATTGCGCTCGGCGGCGACATAGCCCTTGCCCATGTCGGCCGTGAACTCCATGCGGATCGCCGCGCCCTGGTCGAGGGTGCAGATCACGTGCTCGGGGTTCAGGATCTCGACGTCGGGACCGGCCTCGATGTCCTTGGCGCGGATGGAACCGCCGCCTTCCTTCTTCAGCACCATGCGCTTCACGCCTTCGGAGTGAATGCGCAGGGCGATTTCCTTGATGTTGAGGATGATGTTGGTGACATCCTCGCGCACCGAGGGGATCGACGAGAACTCGTGCAGCACGCCGTCGATCTGCACCGTCTTGATCGCGGCGCCCTGCAGCGACGAGAGGAGCACGCGGCGCAGCGCGTTGCCGAGCGTCATGCCGAAGCCGCGCTCGAGCGGCTCGGCGACGACCGTCGCGGTGCGGCTCCGGTCACGGCCAGAGGCAACATCGAGCTTGTTCGGCTTGATCAGGTCTTGCCAGTTTTTTTGCAGAACGTTCACCACGGGGGGCCTCGCTTCGTCAGGCCTGCAGCGGGGGCGCAGGCGACAGGGTACAGTTTTCGGTCACTCGCGAACGCGAGACGACGGGGCTGCGGTAGACGCGCCCCGTCGGCAGCAGTCGTTAGACGCGGCGGCGCTTGCGCGGGCGGCAGCCGTTGTGCGGGATCGGCGTCACGTCGCGGATCGAGGTGATCTGGAAGCCAACCGACTGAAGGGCGCGCAGCGCCGATTCACGACCGGAGCCCGGACCGCAGACCTCGACCTCGAGGATCTTCATGCCGTGCTCCTGCGCCTTGCGGCCGGCGTCCTCGGCAGCCACCTGGGCGGCGTACGGGGTCGACTTGCGCGAGCCCTTGAAGCCCTTGGTGCCCGACGACGACCAGGCGATCGTGTTGCCCTGCGCGTCGGTGATCGTGATCATCGTGTTGTTGAACGAGGCGTTGACGTGCGCCACGCCGGACGTGATGTTCTTCTTCTCGCGCTTACGCACTTTGGCGCGTCCTGCGGGAGCGGTCGTCTCTTTGGCCATCCGTCAAATCTCCAGGGGCCGCGCTGCGGCCCGTCATGCGATAAGCGTCGAAAGCGAAATGGGGACCGGCCGTGCGGCCGTCCCCCGAATTGCGTGCGATCAGGCCTTCTTCTTGCCAGCGATCGGCTTGGACGGACCCTTGCGGGTGCGGGCGTTGGTGTGGGTGCGCTGGCCGCGAACCGGCAGACCCTTGCGATGGCGCAGGCCGCGATAGCAGCCGAGGTCCATCAGGCGCTTGATGTTGGTGATGACCTCGCGACGCAGGTCGCCTTCGACGAGGTAATCGCGGTCGATCGTCTCGCGGATCTGCAGCACCTCGGCGTCCGTCAGCTGATTGACGCGCCGCTCGGCTGGAATGCCGACCTTGGTGCAGATTTCATGGGCAAACTTCTGGCCGATGCCATGAATGTATTGAAGCGCGATGACGACGCGCTTCTGCGTCGGAATGTTGACGCCTGCGATACGGGCCACACATCTCTCCTGAGGTATCGATTGCCGCCGGAGGAAGCTCCCCGCCCCCGCTGCGGCACACCGCTGCTTTAATGTTCATGCGCCAAAAACGCACCCATCCGGCCCGTCTGGTGGCAGACCGGATTTTTTGCAAGGTGCGTTAAGAACGGGGTGTTGTACCGGAGCAATAATTCCCCGTCAATCTGCTGATAACGGTTTTTTCAGGGTGCGGCGACGCTGTTCAGAACAGCGTCCACCTGGCTCTCCACCTGGGGAATCGGCGCCATTCCGTCCACACAGTGCAGCTTGCCCTTGGCGAAATAGTAGCCGATGAGCGGCGCCGTCTCGCGATAATAGGCCATCAGACGCTTGCGCAGCGCCTCGGCATTGTCGTCGGCGCGCGGCACGCCCCCCGCGGCGATGGTCTCGCGCGCCCGGTTCTCGATGCGCGACAGCAGCGCATCGTCGTTAACCTTGAGCTCGATCACGGCGTCGAGCTGCTTGCCCGTGGCTGTCAACAGCTCATCGAGCGCCGCCGCCTGCTTCAGGGTGCGCGGAAAGCCGTCGAGAATGAAGCCCTTGGCGCAGTCCGGCTGGGCAATGCGCTCGGCGATGATGTTGATGACGACGTCGTCGGGAACGAGGCCTCCGGCCTCCATGATGGCGCTGGCTACCAGCCCGACGGGGGTTCCGGCCTTGACGGCCTGGCGGAGCATGTCACCCGTCGAAAGCTGAATGAGCCCCCGTTTCTTGGCAAGATTTTCGCCTTGCGTTCCTTTGCCGGCTCCCGGGGGACCCAGCAGGATTAGGTTCATCTGCGCCCTCGCCCCGTCGCGCCTCTCAGCTTGGCCTTCTTGATAAGGCCTTCATACTGGTGCGCGAGCAGATGGCTCTGCACCTGTGCCACCGTGTCCATGGTCACGCTCACCGCGATGAGCAGTGAGGTGCCGCCAAAGTAGAACGGCACGGCCGCGTAGGAAATGAGTATTTCCGGCAATACGCAGACCGCGGCAAGGTAGATGGCGCCGACGACAGTGATGCGCGTGAGGACATAGTCGATGTACTCGGCCGTCTTCTCGCCGGGGCGGATACCGGGCAGGAACCCGCCGTATTTGCGCAGGTTGTCCGCCGTCTCCTTCGGGTTAAACACGACGGCCGTGTAGAAGAAGGCGAAGAAGATAATCAGGGCCACGTAGAGGGCGATGTGGAGCGGCTGGCCGCTGCCCAGCGCCGCCGTCACGTCGTTGAGCCACTGCGGCCCCTGGCCGGCGGTGAACTGCGCGGCGGTGATCGGCAGCAGCAGCAGCGACGAAGCGAAGATCGGCGGGATGACGCCGGCCGAGTTGAGCTTCAACGGCAGGTGCGAACTATCGCCCTGGAACATCCGGTTGCCGACCTGGCGTTTCGGATACTGGATCAGCAGGCGGCGCTGCGCGCGCTCCATGAACACGATGGCGGCGACGACGAACAGCATCAGCGCCAGCAGCAGGAGCAGCAGGCCGACCGACAGCGAGCCCGTGCGCGCCAGCTCGAACAGGCCGACGAGCGCCGCCGGCAGACCAGCGACGATGCCGGCGAAGATGATGAGCGAAATGCCGTTGCCGACGCCGCGCTGCGTGATCTGCTCGCCGAGCCACATCAGGAACAGCGTGCCGCCGACCAGCGTGATGACGGTAGTGATGCGGAAGAACCAGCCTGGGTCCAAAACCACCGGGCCCGCCGCGCCGTGCGAGCCCTCGAGGCCGATGGCGATGCCGTACGCCTGGAAAGCTGCCAGGACCACCGTGAGGTAGCGGGTGTACTGGTTGATCTGCTTGCGCCCCTGCTCGCCTTCCTTCTTCAAGGCCTCGAGCTTCGGCGACATCGAGCTCATCAGCTGCATGATGATCGATGCCGAGATGTAGGGCATGATGTTCAAGGCGAAGATCGCCATGCGCTCGACGGCACCGCCCGCGAACATGTTGAACATGCCGAGGATGCCGGAGGCGTTGGCGCTGAACGTCTGCGCGAATGCGGTCGGGTTGACGCCCGGCAGCGGAATGAAGGTGCCGAACCGGTAGACGATGAGCGCGCCCAGCGTGAAGTAGATGCGGCGCTTGAGATCTTCGGCTTTGGCGAAGGCGCCGAAGTTCAGATTGGCGGCAAGCTGCTCGGCAGCGGAAACCATGGTTCGTCTCTCCCAACCTTCGCGCCCGTAGCCGCGGGCCGCCCCCTAGATCTCCCATCAGATGGGATCTCTAGGCCGGGGTGGCAACGCCGCTCAAAAACTGCCGGCAATCGGGTGATCGCCGGCTCGTGCGCCAAGGTTACTCCTCGGTGGCGGCGTCCCCTGCGGGCTTCTTGGGCGTCTTGCCGGCGCTCTTCTTGGCGGCCGTCTTCTTGCGCTTGATCTCGTCGGCCTCAAGCACCTTCTTCACGATGAGCTTGATCGACCCGCCGGCCTTCTCGATGGCCGCCTTGGCGGTACCGGAGGCGTGGTTGACGGTCAGGCTCAGCTTGGCCTTGATCTCACCGTTGCCGAGGAGGCGCAGGCCGTCCTTGGGGCGGCGGATGATACCGGCGGCGACGAGCGACTCCAGATCGACCGGCTTGCCGGCGTCCAGGCGCTTGTCGTCGATCGCCTGCTGCAGCGCGCCGACGTTGATCTCGTTGTAGTCCTTGCGGCGCCACTTGTTGAAGCCGCGCTTCGGCAAGCGGCGATGCAGAGGCATCTGACCGCCTTCGAAGCCGCCGATGGCGACGCCGGTACGCGCGGTCTGGCCCTTGCCGCCGCGGCCACCCTGCTTGCCGAGGCCGGAGCCGATGCCACGGCCGACGCGCACGCGCTCCTTGCGGGCGCCGTGCTTGTCCTTGATTTCATTGAGCCGCATCGGACCCTAGCTCCTTAAGATTTCTTCGCCGCCGGTACGTCGACGATGCGCACCAGGTGGGGGATAGAGTTGATCATGCCGCGAATGGCCGGAGTGTCCTCCAGCCTGCGCGTGCGATGCAGCTTATCGAGGCCAAGGCCACGCAACGTCTGGGTCTGGATGGCAGGCCGCCGGTTGGCACTGGCGATCTGCTCAACGGTGATGGTCTTCTTGGCCATGTCACTTCGTTCCTTGGGTATTCGGTCCGGACGTCAGATCACGCCTCGGCAACAGTCTCGCCGGCAACCGAGCCGTCACGGCGGCGCGAGACGATCTCGCTCACCTTCTTGTTGCGGCGAGCCGCGACGCCGCGCGGATTCTCCTGATGCTTCAGGGCATCGAAGGTCGCGCGGACGACGTTGTAGGGGTTGGTCGAGCCGAGCGACTTGGCAACGACGTCGTGCACGCCCAGCATCTCGAACACGGCGCGCATGGCGCCGCCGGCGATGATGCCGGTACCGGCGGGAGCCGAGCGCAGCACCACCTTGCCGGCGCCGTGACGGCCTTCGCTGTCGTGGTGCAGCGTGCGCGCATCGCGCAGCGGCACGCGCAGGAGCGAGCGCTTGGCCGCTTCCGTCGCCTTGCGGATCGCCTCGGGAACCTCGCGCGCCTTGCCGTGACCGAAGCCGACGCGGCCCTTGAGGTCGCCCACGACGACGAGCGCGGCGAAGCCGAAGCGCTTACCGCCCTTCACCACCTTGGCGACGCGGTTGATGTGAACGAGCTTCTCGGTGAACTCGCTATCACGCTCTTCGCGATCGCGACCGCGGTCTCTTCCTTGGGGACGTGCCACGTTGCAATCCTCTTCTTAAAAGTTCAGGCCGCCTTCACGCGCGGCATCGGCCAGCGCCTTGACGCGGCCGTGGTAGATGTAGCCTCCGCGATCGAAGACGACGTCCTTGACGCCGGCCTTGATGGCGCGCTCGGCGATGAGCTTGCCTACCGCTGCCGCTGCGGCCTTGTCGGCGCCGGTCTTCAGCGCCGACTTGAGATCCTTCTCGAGCGTCGAGGCGGCGGCGACCGTCTTGCCGGCAGCATCGTCGATCACCTGCACGTAGATGTGCTTCGACGAGCGGTGCACCGACAGCCGCGGACGGTCCGTCGCGTTCGCCTTCAGCGTGCGCCGGACGCGAGCCTTGCGCCGGTCGTACAGTTTGTTGAGCACAGTGATAGACATAGCCCGGCGTCCTTACTTCTTCTTGCCTTCCTTGCGGAAGATGTACTCGCCCTGATAGCGGATGCCTTTGCCCTGGTAGGGCTCCGGCGGCCGCGAGGCGCGAATGTTGGCTGCCACCTGACCGACGAGTTGTGCATCGATCCCGGAGACGGTGATGATTTCCTGCTTGGCCCCCGACACCTTCACGTCGACCCCGGACGGGATCGTGTGAACGACGTCGTGGCTGAAGCCGATGTTGAGCTGCAGCTGGTCCTTGCCCTTCATGGCGGCACGGAAGCCGATGCCCTGGATCTCCAGCGTGCGCGAGTAGCCGTTGGTCACGCCGTTGATCAGGTTGGAGACCATCGTGCGCGACATGCCCCACATGGACCGCGCCATCTTGGTCTCCTCGAGCGGCGTGACTTCGATACCGTCAGCCGTCTTCTCGACCTTGATCTCCTCGGGAACCGTGAAGGAGAGCTCTCCCTTCGGTCCCTTGACCTTGACTTCGCGCCCACTGACCGTCGCCGTCACGTTAGACGGGACCGGGACTGCTCTTTTGCCGATACGTGACATGGTCGTTTCAAAACCCTGTTGCCTACCGCCCGCTTAGCGCGGGCAGCAGATTAGAAGATGTTGCAGAGGATCTCTCCGCCCACGTTTTGCTCGCGCGCCTTCGAGTCGGACATCACGCCCTTCGGCGTCGAAAGGATCGCGACACCGAGACCGTTGGCGACGGTAGGCAGGTCGCGAACCGGCGAGTACACACGCCGGCCCGGCGTCGACACTCGCTTGATCTCGCGGATCGCGGGCTGCCCGTTGTAGTACTTGAGCTCGATCTCGAAGGTCGGCAGGGCGCCCTTCTGTTCGACGCGCGAGTAGCCGCGAATGTAGCCTTCCTCCTCGAGCACGTCGAGGACGCGGGCACGGATATTGGAAGCCGGAGTGACGACTTTCGGCCGGCGACGCATCTGCGCATTGCGGATGCGGGTCAGCATGTCGCCCAAGGGATCGTTTATCGACATTCGTTCTGCTCCCTTACCAGCTCGACTTGGTCATGCCGGGGATCAGGCCCTGGCTCGCCAGATCGCGAAGCTGGTTGCGGCACATTCTGAGCTTGCGGTAGTAGCCGCGCGCGCGGCCCGTGAGCTCGCAGCGATTGCGGATACGCACCGGCGAAGAATTGCGCGGCATCTCGGCCAGCTTGATGCGGGCGGCAAAACGCTCTTCCGCCGGACGCTTCAGGTCGCTGGCGATCGCCTTCAGGCGCTTGCGCTTCTCGGCCTTCTGGGCCGAGAGACGCCGCCGCATGTTGTTCTTCTCTACCGAACTCGTCTTAGCCATTTAAATCCTCCAAAGGCCTTTCGGGCTGATCCCGAGGTCCTCTAGCTGCGGAACGGGAAATTGAAGCCGCGCAGCAGTTCACGCGCTTCATCGTCGGATTGCGCCGACGTACACACGATGATGTCCATGCCCCAGATCTGGTCGACCTTGTCGTAGTCGATCTCGGGGAACACGATGTGCTCCTTCAAACCGCAGGCGTAGTTGCCGCGGCCGTCGAAGCTCTTCGGGTTCAGACCGCGGAAGTCCTTCACGCGCGGCAGCGCGATGGTGACGAAGCGGTCGATGAATTCGTACATGCGGTCGCCGCGCAGGGTGACCTTGGCGCCGATCGGCATGCCTTCGCGCAGCTTGTAGGTGGCGATGGCCTTGCGCGAGCGGGTCTGCACGGGCCGCTGACCGGCGATGAGGGCGAGATCGCCGGCGGCGCTCTCCACCTTCTTGCGGTCGTTGACGGCCTCGCCGACGCCCATGTTGAGGACGATCTTCTCGATCCTCGGCACCTGCATGTTGTTCGCGTATTCGAACTTCTTCTGCATGGCGTCGCGCACCACCTTCTCGTAGTGCGACTTCATACGCGGCTTGTAGTCCTTCGGGCGCGGCGCAGCTGGCGCACGCGGCTCCTTGGAAGCCGCCGCCTTCTTGTCACCCTTGGGGGCCTTGGGGGCCTTGGCCTTCTGCGGCGCGCCGTCCTTGGGGGCGCCAGCGGCCTTCGCCGGTTTCTCTTTGTCAGCCATGGCTCACTGTCTCTCCGGAATGACTTCGCCCGAGCGCTTGGCGAAGCGAACCTTCTTGCCGCCGTCGAGGAACTTGAAGCCGATGCGGGTCGGCTTGCCGTCCTTCGGATCCTCGAGCGCCAGGTTGGAAATGTGGATCGGCGCTTCCTTGGAAATGATGCCGCCTTCCTGGGCAGCGGTCTGCTTCTGGTGGCGGCGCACGACGTTGACGCCACGCACGATGGCGCGCTCCTCCTTGGGGAGCATCTCGACGACTTCGCCGTGCTTGCCCTTGTCGCGGCCGGCGATCACGATGACGTGGTCGCCCTTCTTGATCTTGAGCGATGCCATCACAGCACCTCCGGAGCGAGCGATACGATCTTCATGTGGTTCTTGGCTCTCAACTCGCGCGTGACAGGTCCGAAGATACGGGTGCCGACCGGCTCGCCCTGGGCGTTGATCAGCACCGCGGCGTTGCGGTCGAAGCGGATCAGCGAGCCGTCGGGACGGCGCACGCCCTTGGCGGTGCGCACGACGACGGCCTTCATCACCTGGCCCTTTTTGACGCGACCCTTCGGAATAGCTTCCTTGACCGAGACGACGATCACGTCGCCCACAGTCGCGTACTTGCGCTTCGAGCCGCCCAGCACTTTGATGCACTGAACGCGGCGCGCGCCCGAATTGTCAGCGACGTCGAGATTCGTCTCCATCTGGATCATCGCGCTGGTCCTTTCCAACTTCCGCCCTGGGGCGGACCTTCATCCTCGGCGGGCTTTCGCCCTACATTCTGCGTCGGTCTCAACCGGCCTCGGTCAAGACCACCCAGCGCTTGTTCTTCGAGATCGGCGCGCTCTCGACGATCTCTACCCGATCGCCGATCTTGAACACGTTCTTCTCGTCGTGTGCGTGGTACTTCTTCGTACGGCGAACGGTCTTCTTGAACAGCGGATGCGTGTAACGACGCTCCACCTCGACCACCACCGTCTTGTCGTTCTTGTCGGAGACGACCACGCCCTGCAGTACGCGTTTCGGCATTCGAATTACTCCTTCGCTGCGCTCTTGCCACCGCCAGCGCGCTTGGAGCGCGCAACGGTCAGCAAGCGAGCGATGTCACGGCGTACGCTGCGCACGCGCGAGGTGTTCTCAAGCTGGCCGGAAGCCCGCTGGAAGCGCAGGTTGAACTGCTCCTTCTTGAGCTTCTGCAGCTGGTCATCCAGCTGGTCGAGAGTCATGTCTCGAAACCCGTCCGCCTTCATCGCCTTAATTCCTCGTCCAATCCTTTAAGCTCAGCCAACTCGCGTCACGATACGCGTCTTGATCGGCAGCTTCGCCGCCCCGAGTACCAATGCCTCGCGTGCCAGCGCATCCGGCACGCCGTCCAGTTCGAACATGATGCGGCCCGGCTTGACCCTCGCGCACCAGTACTCGATCGAGCCCTTGCCGGAGCCCATGCGGACTTCGGCCGGCTTCTTCGTCACCGGCACATCGGGAAAGATGCGGATCCACACGCGTCCGGCGCGCTTCATGTGCCGCGTGATGGCGCGGCGGGCCGCTTCGATCTGGCGCGCGGTGACCCGCTCGGGCTCGACCGCCTTCAGTCCGTGCGAGCCGAAGTTGAGGTCCGTGCCACCCTTGGCCGCGCCATGGATGCGACCCTTGAAGGTCTTGCGGAATTTCGTCTTTTTGGGCTGCAGCATAACTTTCCGTCCTTGTCAGCGCATCGCGCTGGCTTAAGCCTTTTCCGCGCCGTCGCCGGCCGGTGCCGCGGCGGCAGCCGCTGCCTCTCGGCGCTCACGGCCACGATCGCCTCCGCGATCGCCACGGTCACCGCGATCGCGGTCGCCGTCACGCCGCGGACGTCCGCCGCCGGTCTCCTGCAGCTCGGTGTTCTTCTTCTCCGAGGCCATGGGGTCGTGCTCCATGATCTCGCCCTTGAAGATCCAAACCTTGATGCCGATGATGCCGTAGGCCGTCTTGGCAATGCCGTAGCCGAAATCGATATCGGCGCGCAGCGTGTGCAGCGGCACGCGGCCCTCGCGGTACCACTCCGTGCGGGCGATCTCCGCGCCGCCGAGGCGGCCGGCGACGTTGATACGAATGCCGAGTGCACCGAGGCGGAGCGCCGACTGCACCGAGCGCTTCATGGCGCGGCGGAAAGCGACGCGGCGCTCGAGCTGTTGAGCGATGGTCTCGGCGACCAGCGCAGCGTCGATCTCCGGCTTGCGGATCTCGACGATGTTGAGATGCACTTCCGAGCTCGTGAAGCGGGCGAGCTGGCCGCGCAGCTTCTCGATGTCGGCGCCCTTCTTGCCGATCAGGACGCCCGGGCGCGCCGTGTGCACGGTGACGCGGCACTTCTTGTGCGGGCGCTCGATGACGACCTTGGAGATGCCCGCCTGGCGGCGCTGCTGCATGATGTGATCACGCATGCGCATGTCTTCGTGCAGCAACCGGCCGTACTCGCCGCGGCCAGCGAACCAGCGGCTGTCCCAGGTGCGGTTGACGCCGACGCGCAGGCCGATCGGATTGACCTTCTGACCCATTATGCGGTCTCCTTCGCGGCCGGCTTGGCCTTGCCGCTCTTCTTGGCTGCTGCAGCCGGTTTCTTGGCGCCGCCCTTGGCTTCCTTGGCGGCGGGCTTGCCGGCTGCCTTCGACTTCTTCCTCGCTGGCTTCTCACCCTCTTCTTCCGCCTTCTGGCGAACGATGACGGTGATCTGCGAGAACGGCTTGGTGATCGATGAGGCGCGGCCGCGACCGCGGGCCGCGAAGCGGCGCATGATCAAATTCTTGCCGACGAACGCCTCCGAGACGACGAGCTCGTTGACGTCGAGGCCGTGGTTGTTCTCGGCATTGGCAACGGCCGACATCACGCACTTCTTCACGTCCTGCGCGATGCGCTTGCGCGAGAACTCGAGATCGGCGATCGCCGCATCAACCGGCTTGCCGCGGATCAGACCGGCGACAAGGTTCAGCTTGCGCGGAGAAACCCGGAGGTTTCTTGCCACGGCCTGCGCCTCGCTGTCGGAGAGGCTGCGCTCGCGTTTGGGCTTGCCCATAGTACTTCCGCCTTCGCCTTATCTGCCCTTAGTGGCTTTCTTGTCGCCGCCGTGACCGTGGAACATGCGGGTGGGAGCGAACTCGCCGAACTTGTGCCCGATCATGTCCTCGGTCACCGCGACCGGAACGTGCTTGTGCCCGTTGTGCACGCCGAACGTCAGACCGACGAACTGCGGCAGGATCGTCGAGCGGCGGCTCCACATCTTGATGATCTCGCTACGGCCCGACGAGCGCACCTTCTCCGCCTTCTTGAGGAGGTAGCCGTCGACGAACGGACCTTTCCAAACTGCACGTGTCATAACCTGTCTCCTCGTAGCCGCCGGCTACTTCTTCTTCGCCGCACGGCTGCGAATGATGTACTTGTCGGTCGACTTGTTCTTGCGCGTCTTGTAGCCCTTGGTCGGCTTGCCCCACGGGGTCGCCCAGTGCTTGCCGCCGTTGGTGCGGCCACCGTTCGGGTGGTCGATCGGGTTCATGGTGATGGAGCGCACGGTCGGGCGAGTGCCCTTCCAGCGTGTCCGGCCGGCCTTGGCCGTCACTTCGTTCGAATGGTCGGGGTTCGACACGGCGCCGATGGTCGCCATGCACTCGGCGCGCACGCGGCGCGTCTCGCCGGAATTCAGCTTCAGCACGGCCCAGCCGCTGTCGCGGCCGACGAGCTGCACGAAGGCGCCGGCGGAACGCGCGATCTGGCCGCCGCGGCCCGGTTTCAGCTCGACGTTGTGCACGATGGTGCCGATCGGCATGCCGGCCAGCGGCATGGCGTTGCCGGGCTTGACGTCGACCTTCTCGCCGGAGACGACCTGGTCACCGACAGCAAGACGCTGCGGCGCCAGGATGTAGGCAAGCTCGCCGTCCTGGTACTTGATCAGCGCGATGAAGGCGGTGCGATTGGGATCGTACTCGATCCGCTCGACCTTGGCGGGCGCGTCGAACTTGCGACGGCGGAAGTCGACCATGCGGTACGACCGTTTGGCGCCGCCGCCGATGTGGCGCATCGTGATACGGCCGTCGTTGTTACGGCCGCCGGTCTTCGACTTGCCCTCGACGAGAACCTTGATCGGCGCGCCCTTCCAGAGCTGCGAGCGATCCACCAGCACCAATTGGCGCAGGCTGGGGGTCGTTGGGCGGAATGTCTTCAGTGCCATGGTCGTTACCTGCGGTCCGTATCCTTAGAGGCCCGTCGCAATGTCGATGTGGTGACCCTCGACCAGCGTCACGATCGCCTTCTTGGCGTCGCTCTGCAGGGCACGATGGCCACGGAACGTCTTGAGCTTGCCCTTGCGGACGAGCGTATTCACGGCCTTCACCTTCACCTTGAACAGGCTCTCGATGGCGGCCTTGATCTCCGCCTTCGTCGCGCGGGGCGAGACGTTGAAGATCACCTGGTTGGCTTCCGAGACGAGCGTCGACTTCTCGGTGATGACCGGCGAGACGATGACGTCATAGGCGCTGTGGTGCTTGCTCATGACTTGCTCCCCTCGGCGGCGTGATTGTTCACGGCGTCAGCGAAGCGCTCCTCGAGCGCGGCGATGGCGGCCTTGGTCAGCACCAGCTTCCGGCGGCGCAGAATGTCGTACACGTTGATGCCCTGCACCGGCAGAACGTCGATGTTCGGCAGGTTACGGGCGGCGCGGACGAAGTCGGTCTGGAGCTCGGCGCCGTCGATGATCAGCACGTTGGTCCATTCGAGCTTGGCGAACTGATCGCGGAGAGCCTGCGTCTTGCCCTCTTTCGATTCCGCCTTGTCGAGCACGACGAGCTCGCCGGCAGCCTGCTTGGCCGAGAGCGCGTGGCGCAGCGCCAGTGCGCGCACCTTCTTGGGAAGCTCGAAGGCGTGGTCGCGCGGCTTGGGCCCGAACGCCTTGCCGCCGCCGCGCCACTGCGGCACCGACTTGTCGCCGTGACGGGCGCCGCCGGTACCCTTCTGCTTGTACATCTTCTTGCCCGTGACGTTCACTTCCGAACGGTCCTGGGCGTGATGCGTGCCGGCGCGGCGCTTGGCCAGCTGATAGCGGACCATGCGTTGAATGAGGTCGGGGCGCGGCTTCAGACCGAAGATGGCCTCGGCCAGGTCGACCGTGCCGGCCTTGGCGGCCGCGAGCGTGGTGACATCAGCTTTCATCACGCCTGCTCCTTCGCCTCAGCGGCAGCTTCGCCGCCGCGTGCCTTGAATGCGCCCGGACGCGGGGCGTCCTTGTGCGGTTGCTTCAGAACGGCGTCGCGTACCAGCACCCAGCCGCCCTTCGAGCCGGGAACCGCGCCGCGTACCATGACGAGGCCGCGCTCCACGTCGGTTTTCACGACGACGAGGTTCTGCGTCGTCACCCGCTCCGAGCCCATGTGGCCGGCCATCTTCTTGCCCTTGAACACCTTGCCGGGGTCCTGGCGCTGACCGGTCGAGCCGTGGCTGCGGTGGCTGAGCGACACGCCGTGCGTCGCGCGCAGACCGCCGAAGTTCCAGCGCTTCATTGCGCCCTGGAAGCCCTTGCCCTGGTTGGTGCCCGTCACGTCGACGAACTGGCCCGGGACGAAGTGGTCGGCGGTGATCTGGGCGCCCACGTCGATGAGGTTCTCGGGGGTGACCCGGAACTCAACAAGCTTGCGCTTCGGCTCGACCTTGGCGACCGCGAAGTTCTGCCGGTCGGCCTTGGTGAGGCGCGACGGCTTGCGGGTACCGGCGCCCAACTGCAGCGCGGTGTAGCCGTTCTTGTCGTTGGTGCGATGACCGACAACCTGCACGTTGTCGAGCTTCAGCACGGTCACCGGGATGTGTTCCCCAGCGTCCGTGAAGATGCGGGTCATGCCCACCTTCTGTGCAATTACTCCGGAACGCATGAGAGCATTCCTTCCTTCTCAATTTCTCGGCGCCTGGCGACAACCGCCGGCCCGAATTGCCCTTAGAGCTTGATCTCGACGTCGACGCCTGCCGCCAAGTCGAGTTTCATCAGTGCATCGACCGTCTGCGGAGTCGGGTCGACGATGTCGAGAAGACGCTTGTGAGTGCGCATCTCGAACTGATCGCGGCTCTTCTTGTCGATGTGCGGAGAACGGTTCACGGTGAACCGCTCAAAGCGCGTCGGCAGCGGAATGGGTCCGCGTACCTCAGCGCCGGTGCGCTTCGCCGTGTTGACGATCTCTCGCGTCGAGGCATCGAGAATTCGATGATCGAATGCCTTGAGGCGAATGCGAATATTTTGGCCGTTCATGTCCCGCACTCTTTCAAAAGAAAGAAGCGCCCGCCCGCGGACGCTTCCTTGGCTTTTGCCCTTTACTCGACGATTTTGGCGACGACACCCGAACCGACCGTACGGCCGCCTTCACGGATGGCGAAGCGCAGCTTCTCCTCCATGGCGATCGGGGTGATGAGTTCGACGTCGATCGTCACGTTGTCACCGGGCATCACCATTTCGGTGCCGGCCGGCAGCGTCACGACGCCCGTCACGTCCGTGGTCCGGAAGTAGAACTGCGGACGGTAGTTGGTGAAAAACGGCGTGTGGCGGCCACCCTCTTCCTTGGTGAGGATGTAGGCCTCGGCCTTGAACTTCTTGTGCGGCTTGACGGAGCCGGGCTTGCACAGCACCTGGCCGCGCTCCACGGCTTCCTTGTCGATGCCGCGCAGCAGGCAGCCGACGTTGTCGCCGGCCTGGCCCTGGTCGAGCAGCTTGCGGAACATCTCGACGCCGGTGACGATCGACTTCTGCGTGTCCTTGATGCCGACGATCTCGACTTCCTCGCCGACCTTGACGATGCCGCGCTCGATACGGCCGGTCACGACGGTGCCGCGGCCGGAAATCGAGAACACGTCCTCGATCGGCATCAGGAACGGCTGATCGATCGGGCGCTCGGGCTGCGGGATCGACGCATCGACCGCGTTCATCAGCTCGAGGATGGCGTTCCGGCCCAGCTCAGGCTTCTTGTCCTCGAGCGCCATCAGGGCCGAGCCCTTGACGATCGGAATGGTGTCGCCGGGGAACTGGTAGGAGCTGAGGAGCTCGCGCACCTCCATCTCGACGAGCTCGATCAACTCGGCATCGTCGACCATGTCGACCTTGTTGAGGAACACGACGAGCGCCGGAACGCCGACCTGGCGGGCGAGCAGGATGTGCTCGCGGGTCTGCGGCATCGGACCGTCGGCAGCCGAGACGACGAGGATAGCGCCGTCCATCTGCGCGGCGCCGGTGATCATGTTCTTCACGTAGTCGGCGTGGCCGGGGCAGTCGACGTGGGCGTAGTGGCGCTTGTCGGTCTCGTACTCGACGTGCGCCGTCGAGATCGTGATGCCGCGCTCACGCTCCTCGGGGGCTTTGTCGATCTGATCGTAAGCGGTGTACTGCGCCTTGCCGGACTCGGCGAGAATCTTCGTGATCGCGGCCGTCAGAGACGTCTTGCCGTGATCGACGTGGCCGATCGTGCCGATATTGCAGTGCGGCTTGTTCCGCTCGAATTTTGCCTTGGCCATCGTGGCTCTCCACTTCAGTTGTCGGACCCCTTGGGGTCCCGTCTCTTCTGTTACTCGGCGCGCCTGACGGCACGCCTCATTCTATTGTCGTTATCAGGCGTACTTGGCCTTCACCTCGTCCGCCACGTTGCGCGGCACGTCCGCATAGTGGGCGAACTGCATGGTGTAGGACGCACGTCCCTGGCTCATGGACCGCAGCTGGCTCACGTAGCCGAACATGTTGGCGAGCGGTACGTAGGCGCGGATGACGGTGGCGTTGCCACGCATCTCCTGGTTGCGGATCTGACCACGGCGGCTGTTGATGTCGCCGATGACGCTGCCGACGAAATCGCCCGGCGTCACCACCTCGACATCCATCACCGGCTCGAGCAGCTTCACGCCGGCCTTGTCGCAGCCTTCCCGCAGCGCGGAGCGCGAAGCGATTTCGAAGGCGATCGCGGACGAGTCCACCTCGTGGAAGGCGCCGTCGTACAGCGTGACCTTGGTATCGACCATCGGGAAGCCGATGAGAACACCCGACTCCCAAACCGAGTTGATGCCCTTCTCGACGCCGGGGATGTACTCCTTCGGCACCGTGCCGCCGACGACCTCGGACTCGAACTCGTTACCCTTGCCCGTCTCGTTCGGCTCGATCCGCAGCTTGACGCGGGCGAACTGACCCGTGCCGCCGGTCTGCTTCTTGTGCGTGTAGTCGACTTCCGTCGCGCGCACGAGCGTCTCGCGGTAGGCGACCTGCGGAGCGCCGACGTTGGCGTCGACGCCGTAGGTGCGCCGCAGGATGTCGACCTTGATGTCGAGATGCAGCTCGCCCATGCCCTTGAGGATGGTCTCTCCCGACTCATGGTCGACCGAAACGCGGAAAGAAGGATCCTCGATGGCCATCGTCGACAGCGCCATCGACATCTTCTCTTGATCGGCCTTCGTCTTCGGCTCGATCTTCATCTCGATGACGGGGTTCGGGAACTCCATCTTCTCGAGCAGCACCGGCTTGTTCGGATCGCACAGAGTCTCGCCCGTGCGCGTGTCCTTGAGACCCGAGAGTGCAACGATGTCGCCGGCGAATGCTTCCTTGATCTCTTCGCGATCTGCGGCGTGCATCAGGTACATGCGGCCGACGCGCTCTTTCTTGTCGCGCGTGGTGTTGGTCAGCGCCATGCCGCTGTTGATCTTGCCCGAATAGATGCGGCAGAACGTGATCGAGCCGACGTGCTCGAAGCTCATGATCTTGAATGCCAGAAGCGACAGCGGATCCTCATCGATCGGCATGCGCAGCAGCGGCTCGCCGTTCTTGGGGTCGATGCCCTTGAACGCCTCACGATCGGCGGGCGAGGGCAGGAAGTCGACGACGGCGTCGAGCAGCGGCTGAACGCCCTTGTTCTTGAATGCCGAGCCGCACATCATCGGATAGAAGGCAGCCTTAACGGTCGCCTTGCGGATCAGACGGCGCAGCGTGTCCTCGTCGGGCTCCTTGCCCTCGAGGTAGGCTTCCATGGCCTCGTCTTCCATGTCGACGGCAGCTTCGATCATGCCGGCGCGATACTCGGCGGCGCGCTCCTTCATGTCCTCAGGAATCTCCTGAATGGACATCTTGGCGTCCTTGCCGTCGCCGTCCCAGACGTAGGCCTTCATGGTGATGAGGTCGATGACGCCGGCGAAATTGCTCTCCGAGCCGATGGGCAGCTGAATCGGAACCGGCTTGGCGCCGAGCTTCTCTTTGATGTCGTTGACGCACATGTAGAAGTCGGCGCCGGTCTTATCCATCTTGTTGGCGAAGATGATGCGCGGCACGCCGTACTTGTCGCCCTGACGCCAGACGGTCTCGGTCTGCGGCTCGACGCCCTGGTTGCTATCGAGCACGCACACGGCGCCGTCGAGCACGCGCAGCGAACGCTCGACTTCAATGGTGAAGTCGACGTGGCCTGGGGTGTCGATGATGTTCAGGCGACGCATACGCCCGTCACGCCCCGGCCAGAAGCAGGTCGTCGCGGCCGACGTGATGGTGATGCCGCGCTCGGCTTCCTGCTCCATGAAATCCATGGTCGCGGCGCCGTCGTGCACCTCACCGATCTTGTAGGACTTGCCGGTGTAATAGAGGATCCGCTCAGTCGTCGTCGTCTTCCCGGCATCGATGTGGGCCATGATGCCGAAATTGCGGTAGTCCTTGATGTCGTATTCGCGGGCCATGCTCTTAGCGCTCCGATCCGATCACCAGCGGTAATGGGAGAAGGCGCGGTTCGCCTCCGCCATCTTGTGCGTGTCTTCCCGCTTCTTGACCGCCGTGCCCCTGTTGTTGGCGGCATCGAGCAGCTCGCCCGAAAGCCGATCGACCATCGTGTTCTCGTTGCGCGCCCGCGCCGCGGTGATGAGCCAGCGAATGGCGAGCGCCTGACGGCGCTCCGGACGGACCTCGACCGGCACCTGGTAGGTGGCGCCGCCGACACGGCGCGAGCGGACTTCGACGGCCGGCATCACGTTGTCGAGGGCGGCGCGGAACAGCTGCACCGGGTCCGACTTCGACTTCGCCTCCATGCGCTCGAAAGCGCCATAGACGATGTTCTCGGCAACGGACTTCTTGCCCTGCTCCATCACCGCATTCATGAACTTGGAGATGACGACATCACCGAACTTCGGGTCCGGATTGACGACGCGCTTCTCTGCACTGTGACGACGGGACATTGCTGTTCAGCCTTCGCTTCGCTTCTCTCAATGACAATGGGCCGACTTACCGGCCCATGGCTCCCGCGCCTTGCGGGACAGACCGCCCGAGGGCGATCACTTCGGTCTCTTGGCACCGTACTTGGAACGGCGCTGTCTGCGGTCGGCGACGCCCTGCGTGTCGAGCACGCCGCGGATGATGTGGTAGCGCACGCCGGGGAGATCCTTGACGCGGCCGCCGCGGATGAGCACGACGGAGTGCTCCTGCAGGTTGTGGCCCTCGCCGGGGATGTAGCCGATCACCTCGTAGCCGTTGGTGAGACGGATCTTGGCGACCTTGCGGAGCGCCGAGTTCGGCTTCTTCGGCGTCGTGGTGTAGACGCGCGTGCAGACGCCACGCTTTTGCGGGCACGCCTCCATGTGGCGCGACTTCTCGCGGTACGTCTTCTGCGTCCGGGGTTTCCGGATCAACTGTTGTATCGTCGGCATGCGCCTCTTCCGTCCAACGCTTGCCCGGCTGACGCGTGTGCCAAACCGAACCTGCCAAGCCCACACCCCCAAAGGCGCGTGCCCGACACGAAAAAACCAGAGGATCATGCGTGCTCGGTGAGCGCCGCAGATCTTGGTCCGAATTTGTCCTCTGCTTTGCGACGGTAGCGTTTAGGTCAAGGCGCCCAGAATGAATGGACGCGAAATTGTCCTACCACCTACCGTGAGAGTTCGAGACCTATATACAGCCCGCGGAATCCGGTCAACACCTGCCAACCTCCCGCGGAGACAATTTTTTACTACGCCAGCCCGTCGTCAGAAATGGCGTTCGCTCGTGCGTTCCGAAAGCGAGGAAGCGCGGACGCTGTTCGCACCCGCGCTTCCCCTTAACCAGTAGAGATAGCCTTATTCCACGGCCTCTTCTGCGGTGCGGCGGCGGCGGCGCACCGGACCCGCGCCAGGACCGGCCAATGCCTTCTCGGCATCGACCTTCGCCTGCTCGCGGGCGATGAGTTCGTCGCGCTTTGCGGCGATCTTGCGCAGGCGGCGCAGAGCGCCACCCGTGCCTGCCGGGATTAGGCGGCCGACGATGACGTTCTCCTTGAGGCCCTCGAGCGTGTCCACCTTGCCGTTGACGGCGGCGTCCGTGAGCACGCGCGTGGTCTCCTGGAACGACGCGGCCGAGATGAACGACCGGGTCTGCAGCGACGCCTTGGTGATGCCGAGCAGAACCGGGCTCGCCGCCGCCGGCTTCTTGCCGGCCTCGACGTACTTGGCGTTGAGCTCGTCCAGCTCGACGCGGTCAAGCTGCTCGCCCTTGATCAGGTCGGTCTCGCCCACATCCGTCACCTCAACCTTCTGCAGCATCTGGCGAACGATCACCTCGATGTGCTTGTCGTTGATGGTCACGCCCTGCAGACGGTAGACGTCCTGGATCTCGTTGATGAGGTAGTTGGCAAGCTCCTCAACGCCCTTGATCGCCAGAATGTCGTGCGGCGCCGGGTGGCCGTCGTAGACGAAATCGCCACGCTCGACGCGGTCGCCGTGTTGCACCGTCAAGCTCTTGCCGCGCGGGATCAGGTACTCGACAGGCTCAGCGCTCGCATCGTCCGGCTTGATGGTGATGCGCTGCTTGTTCTTGTAGTCCTTGCCGAACTCGATGGTACCGGAGATCTCCGCAATGATCGCGTGATCCTTCGGCCGGCGAGCCTCGAACAGCTCGGCGACGCGCGGCAGACCGCCGGTGATGTCGCCCGAGCGTGCCGAAGCGGTCGGCACACGCGCAAGCACGTCGCCGGCCTTCACATCCTGACCGGGTTCCACCGACAGAATGGCATCGACCGACAACAGATAGCGGGCGTCGCCGCCGCGCGCGACCTTGATCGGCTTGCCCTTGCCGTCCTTGACGACGACGGCCGGCTTCAGGTCGGCCGAGCGTGGGGAAGCACGCCAATCGACGATGACGCGATTGGTCGTGCCCTTCATCTCGTCCGTCTGCTCGCGCACCGAGGCGCCTTCGATGAGGTCCTCGAAGTCCACCTTGCCGTTCACCTCGGTGAGCACCGGGCGGGTGAAGGGGTCCCACTGCGCGATCTTGGTGCCGCGCTTGACGGTGTCGCCTTCCTTCACGTGGACGCGCGAACCGTAAGGCACCTTGTGCGTGGCGAGCTCCTTGCCGCTCTGATCGACGATGACGACAGCCATCGTGCGGGTCATCGCGACCTCGCGGCCCTGGCTGTCCTTGACCACGGCCGGGTTCTTCACCTTCACGGTGCCGTTGAAGTTCGACTCGATGAACGACGAGTCGACCAGGTTGGCGGCGCCGCCGATGTGGAACGTGCGCATGGTGAGCTGCGTGCCCGGCTCGCCGATCGACTGAGCGGCGATGACGCCGACAGCCTCGCCGATGTTGACGGGCGTGCCGCGGGCGAGGTCGCGCCCGTAGCACTTGGCGCACACGCCGGTCACCGTATCGCAGGTGAGCACCGAGCGGATGCGGACTTCCTGCACCTGCGCCTTCTCGATCGCCTCGGCGTGACGCTCCTCGATGAGCTCGCCATTCTTGACGAGCACCGCCTTGCGGTTCGCCGGATCGACGATGTCCTCGGCGGCGGTACGGCCCAGCACGCGGGCGGCAAGCGAGACGATGACCTGTCCCGCGTCCACCACGGCCTGGACCTTGATGCCGCGCTCGGTGCCGCAATCATCCTCATAGATGATGCTGTCCTGCGCGACGTCGACGAGACGGCGCGTCAGGTAGCCCGAGTTCGCCGTCTTCAAGGCGGTGTCGGCGAGGCCCTTGCGGGCGCCGTGCGTCGAGTTGAAGTACTCGAGCACCGACAGACCTTCCTTGAAGTTGGAGATAATCGGCGTCTCGATGATCTCGCCCGAAGGCTTGGTCATCAGGCCGCGCATGCCGGCGAGCTGCTTCATCTGCGCCGGCGAGCCGCGGGCGCCCGAGTGGGACATCATCCACACGGAGTTCATCTGCTTCTCGCGGCCGTTCTTGTCCTTTTGAACCGAGGAGATGCGCTCCATCATCTCCTTGGCGATCTGGTCGGTACACTTGGACCAGGCGTCCACCACCTTGTTGTACTTCTCGAGCTGGGTGATGAGGCCGTCATTGTACTGCTGCTCGAACTCGCGCGTCATATCGGTCGTCTGCGCGACGATCTTGGCCTTGGTGTCGGGGATAAGCATGTCGTCCTTGCCGAACGAGATGCCGGCCTCGAAGGCGTGCTTGAAGCCCAGCGCCATGATCCGGTCGCAGAAAATGACCGTCTCCTTCTGACCGCAGTTGCGGTAGACGGCGTCGATCATGCCGGAGATGGCCTTCTTGGTGAGCAGCTGGTTGACGAGCGTCGGCTTGACGCTCTTCGGCAGCAGCTCGGCGAGGATCATGCGGCCAGGCGTGGTGTCGTGCACCTCGGTCGTCTGGTTGCCTTCCTCGTCGGTCACCGTGAAGCGGCCCTTCACCTTGGCGTGCAGGCTGACGACCCCAGCCTCGAGCGCATGGCGCGCTTCCGAGACCGAGCCCAGCAGCATGCCTTCGCCCGGCTCGTGATCGCGGATGATCGACAGGTAATAGAGGCCGAGCACGATATCCTGCGACGGCACGATGATCGGCGAGCCGTTGGCCGGATGCAGGATGTTGTTGGTCGACATCATCAGCACGCGGGCTTCGAGCTGCGCCTCGAGGGACAGCGGCACGTGGACGGCCATCTGGTCACCGTCGAAGTCGGCGTTGAACGCCGCGCAGACGAGCGGATGCAGCTGGATCGCCTTACCTTCGATCAGGATCGGCTCGAACGCCTGGATGCCGAGGCGGTGCAGCGTCGGCGCGCGGTTCAACAGAACCGGGTGCTCGCGGATCACCTCGTCCAGGATGTCCCACACCTCGCCCTTCTCCTTCTCGACGAGCTTCTTGGCCTGCTTCACGGTGGCGGCCTGGCCCTGGGCCTGCAGGCGCGCGTAGATGAACGGCTTGAACAGCTCGAGCGCCATCTTCTTCGGCAGGCCGCACTGGTGCAGCTTCAGCTCGGGACCGACGACGATCACCGAGCGGCCCGAGTAGTCGACGCGCTTGCCGAGCAGGTTCTGACGGAAGCGGCCCTGCTTGCCCTTGAGCATGTCGGCGAGCGACTTCAGCGGCCGCTTGTTGGCGCCGGTGATGACGCGGCCGCGGCGGCCGTTGTCGAACAGCGCATCGACCGCTTCCTGAAGCATGCGCTTCTCGTTGCGGATGATGATGTCCGGCGCGCGCAGCTCCATCAGCCGCTTCAGACGATTGTTGCGGTTGATGACGCGGCGATAGAGATCGTTGAGGTCGGACGTGGCGAAGCGGCCGCCGTCGAGAGGAACGAGCGGACGCAGCTCCGGCGGAATGACCGGCACGACGGTAAGGATCATCCACTCGGGCCGGTTGCCCGAGTCAAGGAACGCCTCGATGACCTTCAGGCGCTTGCCGAGCTTCTTCGGCTTCAGCTCGGTCGTCGCCTCGGCGATCTCCTGGCGCAAGTCGATTGCGATCTTCGGCAGGTCCATCGCCGAGAGCATCTCGCGGATCGCCTCGGCGCCGATGCCGGCCGTGAAGCTGTCCGGGCCGTGCTCGTCGAGCGCGCGGTTGTAGTCCTCCTCCGTGAGAAGCTGCTTCTCGCGGAAGGCGGTGATGCCGGGCTCGATGACGATGTACTGCTCGAAATAGAGAACGCGCTCGAGATCCTTGAGCGGCATGTCGAGCAGCAAGCCGATGCGCGAGGGCAGCGACTTCAGGAACCAGATGTGAGCGACCGGCGCGGCGAGCTCGATGTGGCCCATGCGCTCGCGGCGAACCTTGGCGAGGGTGACCTCGACGCCGCACTTTTCGCAGATCAGGCCCTTGTACTTCATCCGCTTGTACTTGCCGCACAAGCACTCGTAGTCCTTGATCGGACCGAAGATGCGCGCGCAGAACAAGCCGTCGCGCTCGGGCTTGAACGTGCGGTAGTTGATCGTCTCGGGCTTCTTAATCTCGCCGAACGACCACGACAGGATGTCGTCAGGACTCGCGATGGAGATCTTGATCTGGTCGAACGTCGGGAGGGGCGCTTGCGTCTTGAACAGGTTGGTGATCTCGTTCATCCGTCTCTCCATTCGGGGCGTGGCCAGCACCCCGTGTCAGACTTGCGAGGATCAGATCGCGGTCGATCCTCGCAGAAACGGGCTCTTGGCGTCATTGAGCCCTAGATTGGGTGGCGCGGCTTTCACGCGCCTTTGTCCGGGGCCCGTGGGGCCCCGGACTGGTCTTCAATCGATCATTCGGCGGCAGGAGGCAGCTGCGGCTGCTTCTGCGGCTCCTGCTCCTGATCCGGTGCGGGCAGCCTTCCGGCGTCCGAGTTCTCCAGCTCGACGTTGAGGCCAAGGGCACGCATTTCCTTGACCAACACGTTGAAGCTTTCCGGCACGCCGGCCTCGAAGGTGTCGTCGCCACGCACGATCGCCTCGTAGACCTTGGTGCGGCCGGCGACGTCGTCCGACTTCACCGTCAGCATCTCCTGCAGCGTGTAGGCGGCACCGTAGGCTTCGAGTGCCCACACCTCCATTTCGCCGAAGCGCTGGCCGCCGAACTGCGCCTTGCCGCCCAGCGGCTGCTGGGTGACGAGTGAGTACGGACCGATGGAGCGAGCGTGGATCTTGTCGTCGACAAGGTGGTGCAGCTTCAAGATGTACTTGTAACCGACCGTAACCTTGCGATCGAACGCCTGGCCCGTGCGGCCGTCGAACAGCGTCACCTGCCCGCTCGTGTCGAAACCGGCAAGCTTCAGCATGTCGACGATGTCCGGCTCCTTGGCGCCGTCGAACACCGGCGTGGCAATCGGCACACCCTTCTTGAGCTTGTCGGCAATCTCGGCCAACTCTTCGTCCTTGATGTTCGCCTTGAACTGATCCTTGCCGTAGATCTTCGCCATCTCGTCGCGAAGCTGCTGCGCCTTGCCCGAGGCATGGAACTCCTGCAGCGCCTCGTCGATGATGCGGCCGAGACCGCGACACGCCCAACCAAGATGCGTCTCGAGGATCTGCCCGACGTTCATGCGCGAGGGCACGCCCAGCGGGTTCAGCACCACGTCGACATGCGTGCCGTCCTCGAGGAACGGCATGTCCTCGCACGGTACGATCATCGACACGACACCCTTGTTGCCGTGACGGCCGGCCATCTTGTCGCCCGGCTGGATCTTGCGCTTCACGGCGACGAAGACCTTGACCATCTTCATCACGCCGGGAGGCAGCTCGTCGCCGCGCTGCAGCTTGTCGACCTTGTCAACGAAGCGACGCTCGAGGCTCTTCTTGGCCTCCTCGTACTGCTTGTTGATGGCCTCGATCTCGCTCTGCGCCTTCTCGTTCTTGAGACCGAACTCCCACCAATGGCTGCGCGGGACAGCTTCGAGGATCTCCTCGTTGATGTGCGTGCCCTTGGGGGCCGCCTTCGGACCCTTGGCGACTTCCTTGCCTAGCAGCGCTTCCTTGAGACGCGCGTAGACGTTGCGGTCGAGGATCTGCATCTCGTCGTCGCGGTCCTTGGCGAGACGCTCGATCTCCTCGCGCTCGATCGCCATGGCACGCTCGTCTTTCTCGACGCCGTGGCGATTGAAGACGCGCACCTCGACGACCGTGCCCGCCACGCCCGGCGGCAGCCGCAGCGAGGTGTCGCGCACGTCGGAAGCCTTCTCGCCGAAGATAGCGCGCAGGAGCTTCTCTTCCGGCGTCATCGGGCTTTCGCCCTTCGGCGTGATCTTGCCGACGAGGATGTCGCCGGGGTTCACTTCCGCGCCGATGTAGACGATGCCGGCTTCGTCGAGGTTCTTCAGCGCTTCTTCCGAAACGTTCGGGATGTCGCGCGTGATCTCCTCCGGCCCGAGCTTGGTGTCGCGGGCCATGACCTCGAATTCCTCGATGTGGATCGAGGTGAAGATGTCGTCGGAGACGACACGCTCGGAGAGGAGGATGGAATCCTCGAAGTTGTAGCCCATCCACGGCATGAACGCGACGAGCACGTTCTTGCCCAGCGCCAGATCGCCGAGGTCGGTCGACGGACCGTCGGCGATGATCTCGCCCGCCTCGACCGCGTCACCCACGTGCACCAGCGGACGCTGGTTGATGCAGGTGTTCTGGTTCGAACGCTGGAACTTGCGCAGACGGTAGATGTCGACGCCCGGCTTCGACGGATCGGTCTCGGCCGTGGCGCGGATCACGATACGCGTCGCGTCCACCTGGTCGACGACGCCGGTGCGGCGAGCCGCGATGGCGGCGCCGGAGTCGCGGGCCACCACCTCTTCCATGCCGGTGCCGACGAGCGGCGCCTCGGCGCGGATGAGCGGCACGGCCTGACGCTGCATGTTGGAGCCCATCAACGCGCGGTTGGCGTCGTCGTTCTCGAGGAACGGGATGAGCGCCGCGGCGACAGACACGAGCTGCTTGGGCGACACGTCGATGTAGTCGACCTTCTCCTGCGGCACGAGCAGCACGTCGCCCTGATAGCGGCAGGTGATGAGATCGTCCGTCAGCTTGCCTTTCGCGTCGACCTCGGCGTTCGCCTGGGCGACGTGGTGGCGCATTTCTTCCATCGCCGACAGGTAGACGACCTGATCGGTGAGCTTGCCGTTCACGACCTTGCGGTACGGGCTCTCGATAAAGCCGTACTTGTTGACGCGCGCGAACGTCGCCAGCGAGTTGATGAGGCCGATGTTCGGGCCTTCCGGCGTCTCGATGGGACAGATGCGGCCGTAGTGCGTCGGATGCACGTCGCGCACCTCGAAGCCGGCGCGCTCACGCGTGAGACCGCCCGGACCAAGGGCCGAGAGGCGGCGCTTGTGGGTGATCTCCGACAGCGGGTTCGTCTGGTCCATGAACTGCGAGAGCTGCGAGGAGCCGAAGAACTCGCGCACGGCGGCGGCCGCCGGCTTGGCGTTGATCAGGTCCTGCGGCATGACCGTGTCGATATCGACCGAGGACATGCGCTCCTTGATGGCGCGCTCCATGCGGAGCAGGCCGACGCGGTACTGGTTCTCCATCAACTCGCCGACCGAGCGCACGCGCCGGTTGCCGAGGTGATCGATGTCGTCGATCTCGCCCTTGCCGTCGCGCAGGTCGACCAGCGTCTTGATGACGGCGAGGATGTCCTCCCTGCGCAGCACCCGCATGGTGTCGGGCGCATCGAGCTCGAGGCGCATGTTCATCTTCACGCGGCCGACGGCCGAGAGGTCGTAGCGCTCGCTGTCGAAGAACAGCGAATGGAAGAGGTTGGTCGCCGCCTCGATGGTCGGAGGCTCACCGGGCCGCATGACCCGGTAGATGTCCATCAACGCCTCTTCCTGGTTGGCGTTCTTGTCGATGTTGAGCGTGTTGCGGATGAACGGCCCGATGTTGACGTGGTCGATGTCGAGGAGCGGGAACTCCTTGACCTTCTGATCCTTCAGCTCGGCCAGCAGCTCGGCATCGAGCTCGTCGCCAGCCTCGGCCATGATCGCACCCGTCTCCAGGTCGACGATGTCGGCGGCGATGTAGCGCCCGGCGAGGTCGTCGGACGAAACGAGGATCTCCTTCAAGCCGCCTTCGGCCAGCTCACGCGCCTTGCGGGCGGTGAGCTTCTCGCCCGCCTTGATGATCACCTCGCCCGTCTTGGCGTCGGCAAGGTCGGCCGTCGGCGTCATGCCGCGCATCTTCTCGGGCACGAACGGCATCTTCCAGCCGCGCTTCGATTCCTTGACGGTGATGTGCTTGTAGAACGTCGACAGGATCTCTTCGTCGTTGAGACCCAGCGCATAGAGCAGCGTCGTCACCGGCAGCTTGCGGCGACGGTCGATGCGCACGTAGACGATGTCCTTGGCGTCGAACTCGAAGTCGAGCCACGAGCCGCGATAGGGAATGATGCGCGCGGCGAACAGCAGCTTGCCCGAGGCGTGCGTGCGCCCGCGGTCGTGATCGAAGAACACGCCCGGAGAGCGGTGCATCTGCGAGACGATGACGCGCTCGGTGCCGTTGATGACGAACGTGCCGTTCATGGTCATGAGCGGCATGTCGCCCATGTAGACGTCCTGCTCCTTGACGTCCTTGATCGACTTGGAGCCCGTCTCCTCGTTCACATCGAACACGATCAGGCGCAGCTTGACCTTCAGCGGCGCCGAGAAGGTCATATCGCGCTGCATGCACTCGTCGACGTCGTACTTCGGCAGCTCGAACTCGTAGCGCACGAACTCGAGGGTCGCCCGTCCCGAGAAGTCGGAGATCGGGAACACCGACTTGAAGACCGCCTGTAGACCGTGATCGTCGGAACGGCCGCCGGGGGGTTCCTTGACCATCAGGAAGTCGTCATAGGAGCTCTTTTGAACCTCGATGAGGTTCGGCATCTCTGCGACTTCGCGAATGGATCCGAATTTCTTCCGGATGCGCTTGCGGCCGTTGAACGTCTCAGCCATTTCCGCTCCTTGTCATCGCGCAGGTGACGGCCCGCGCTGCTGCTGCCTGCATGGCGAGGGCCGCCAACCCTCGCGTAGCCTTTAAACGGCTCGCCGGAAGGCCCGTTGAGGGTTGTATGACCCTCAAAAGACCCTCCGGAGAGACGTCCAGATGCTCGTCTTTGCCGACGAGCGGAGGCAGGCCGCTGGCACCCGATGTGCCGGCAGCCTGCCGCCTCGATTACTTCACTTCGACGGTCGCACCCTGGTCCTCGAGCTGCTTCTTCAGCTTGGCAGCCTCGTCCTTGGTCACGCCTTCCTTCACGGTCTTGCCGCCGGCCTCGACGAGGTCCTTGGCTTCCTTGAGGCCAAGGCCCGTGATGGCGCGGACTTCCTTGATGACGTTGATCTTCTTGTCGCCACCCGCCTTCAGGATGACGGTAAACTCGGTCTGCTCCTCGGCCGGAGCGGCAGCAGCGCCGCCAGGCGCAGCGGCAACGGCGACGGCTGCAGCCGCCGACACGCCCCACTTCTCCTCGAGCATCTTGGCAAGCTCGGCTGCCTGCAGGACGGTGAGGCTGGAGAGATCCTCAACGATCTTCGATAGATCGGCCATTTTGTTACTTCCTTCGGTTTGAACCTAATGACGCATGCAGTTTTGAACTGCGCTATTTGGTGTCCGTGGCGCCCTCGCGGGCGCCGCCCTTGCCGTTAAGCGGCCTCGCCTTGCGCTGCCTTCGCCTGGATGACGCGCGCGAGCTGAGCTCCCGGCTCCTTGACCGTGCGGGCGATCTTCGTCGCCGGCGCGTTGAGGAGACCGATCAGCTTTGCTCTCAGCTCGTCGAGCGAGGGCAGTTCGGCGAGAGCCTTGACGGCGTTCGCGTCGAGGACCGTCGTGCCCATGGCGCCGCCGAGAATGACTAGCTTTTCATTCCCTTTGGCGTAGGCGACCGACGCCTTCGCTGCGGCGATCGGGTCCTTCGAGAAGGCGACGCATGTCTGCCCCTTGAAGAGTTCGCCGATCGGCTCGTACGAAGTGTCCTTAAGCGCGAGCTTCGCCAGCCGGTTTTTGGCCACCTTGACCTTGCCGCCAGCCTCTTTGACTTTCTGGCGGTAGTCGGTCAGTTGGGCGACCGTCATGCCGGCATAGTGGGCGACAACGACCAACCCCGTGTCTTTCAACACGGTGTTGAGCGACGTCACGAGCTCACGTTTCGCGGCTCTATCCACCTGCTCACTCCAATTTACGAAACAGCGGCTGCTGCTCCGCGGGTTGCACCTTGCCGCCGTCAGCTTGCGCTTCGGGCGACGCTTCGTCTGTCCATCCGCGCGCTGTCGAGGCGGCACGGTGCTGACCCAGGTTCAAACCGGCTCTGCGCTCTCCTGTGGAGAGAATGAAACCGGGTTCGCTCCTGTCTCATGCAGGCCCTCATTCGAGGCTTAAGCTGTCAGCGTCGAAGACCCTGACGGCACCCACAGTCTCGGACAGTCTTCGCGGAAGAAGAGCCTTGCGGCTTCGCTTCCGCGCCTCGCGGGCCGCCACTTGCGTAGCGACACGCGAATTCGTTGGCCCTCTTAAGCGAGGACCTGCCCGCCGCCGAGGCTGGCGGAGTCGATCTTGACCCCCGGCCCCATCGTCGAGCTGACAGAAACCTTCTTCACGTAGGTGCCCTTGGCACCCGGCGGCTTCGCCTTCACCACGGCGTCGACGAACGCCTTGATGTTCTCGGCGAGGGCGCCTTCGCTGAAGCTCGCCTTGCCGACGCCGGCGTGGACGATGCCCGCCTTCTCGACGCGGAACTCCACCGAGCCACCTTTGGCGCCCTTCACGGCGTTGGTGACGTCCATCGTGACCGTGCCGACGCGCGGGTTCGGCATCAGGCCGCGGGGGCCGAGCACCTTACCGAGGCGGCCGACGAGGCCCATCATGTCGGGGGTGGCGATGCAGCGATCGAAGTTGATCGTGCCCTTCGACACCTGCTCGACGAGATCCTCCGCGCCGACGACGTCGGCACCGGCGGCCTTCGCCTCTTCCGCCTTGGCGCCGCGCGCGAACACGGCGACGCGCGCCGTACGGCCGGAGCCGTTCGGCAGATTGCACACGCCGCGCACGAGCTGGTCGGCGTGCTTGGGATCGACGCCGAGGTTCATCGCAACCTCGATCGTCTCGTCGAACTTCGCCTTGGCGCGGTCCTTGACGAGCTTCACGGCCTCCTCGATCGAGTAGGCCTTGTCGCGGTTGAGACCCTTGACGGCCGCCGCCTGGCGCTTGCCACCGGCGATCCGCGTCTCTTTGATTGCCTCAGGGCTGAGCTTCGCTGCCATGTGCGTTACTCCTTCACCTGCAGGCCCATCGAGCGGGCGGAACCAGCGATCGTCCGGGTAGCCTGGTCGAGGTCGTCGGTGTTCATGTCCTTCATCTTGATCTTCGCAATGTCGCGCAGCTGCTCCATGCTGATCTGGCCGACGACGTCGCGGCCGGGGTGCTTCGAGCCCGAGCCTGGCTTGCCGGTCGACTTCATGCCCGCCGCCTTCTTGATGAGGAAGGTCGCCGGCGGCGTCCGCATTTCGAACGTGAAGGAGCGATCCGAGTAGACGGTGATCTTCACCGGGATCGGCGTGCCCTGCTCCAGGTCCTTCGTCTTGGCGTTGAACGACTTGCAGAACTCCATGATGTTGACGCCGCGCTGGCCGAGCGCGGGTCCGATGGGCGGCGAGGGATTGGCCGCCCCCGCCGGCACCTGCAAGTTTATGTAGCCGTCAATTTTCTTTGCCATGGTCTCCCCTTAGCACTTGACGGGAAGGGGCTTTCCTTCCCAGGGTTAGCGGTACGACGGGCCCTTGGGCCCTCCCGCGGGTTTCCGCAGGGAGGCCTCGTGAGAGGCTGTCCTTGCGGCTCTGTCAGTCAGACGAGCGTCAGCCCATCTGCTGCATTTCTGAAGCTCCTCGTTGAGCTCCGGGCGTCTAGCCCGGCACCTTCTCCACCTGGCCGAACTCGAGTTCGACCGGCGTCGGCCTCCCGAAGATCGACACGGCCACCTTGAGCCGCGAACGCTCTTCGTCGACCTCCTCGACGTGGCCCTGGAAGGAAGCGAACGGACCGTCTGCCACCTTCACCTGCTCGCCCACCTCGAAGGTGATCGAGGGCTTCGGCCGCTCCACGCCTTCCTTGACCTGATGGAGGATGCGCATCGCCTCATCCTCCGAGATCGGCATCGGTTTGTTTTCCGCGCCGAGAAACCCGGTGACCTTCGGCGTGTTCTTGATGAGCAAGAACGCCGGGTCCGTCATCTCCATCTTCACCAGCACGTAGCCGGGAAGGAACTTCCGCTCAGCCTGGACCTTACGGCCACGCTTCACCTCGACCACTTCCTCGGTCGGGACCAGGACTTCCTCGAACAGATCTTCGAGGCCCGCAGCCTTGGCTCGCTCGCGGATGGCATCGGCGACTTTGCGCTCGAAATTCGTGTACGCGTGCACGATGTACCAGCGCTTCGCCATGGCCGCTCTTTCAGGGCGCGTCTGCGTAACTTGGGTAGACACTAGTTTTTAGCTCCGGTTCAGCGGTTCGCGCCCAGCACAAACTGGACGAGCCATCCGATCGCTTGATCCGTGATTAGGAAGAATACCGAGGCAACGCTGACCATGATCAAAACCATGAGGGTGGTGATCCACACCTCTTTCCAGGTAGGCCAAGTGACCTTGGAGGTTTCCTGGCGAACCTCCTGAATAAACTCGACCGGGTTGTATTTGGCCATTAATTTGACTTCCCCGGGCGCCATGCGACAATCTGACGCACCCCAAGCGCCGATTGTTGGCACATCCGGCGCCCTCGCAGCGGATGCGACCATACGATATTGGCAGGGGCGGAGGGTCTCGAACCCCCGACCTTCGGTTTTGGAGACCGACGCTCTACCAATTGAGCTACACCCCTTTTTCGCGGAAAAGCGCGCGCTTGCCTCCGCGGGGGCGGCATACTTAGCGGAAGTTTTCCCCTTTGTCACTTGCTAGTGACGCTTTTGTCGCCCTTGGGAATCAGGGGGCCGGCTCGACCACCACCGCCGTCCCGTAGGCCAGCACCTCCGTCACCGCCGCGGCAATCTCGTTGGCGTCATAGCGCATGGCGAGAACCGCGTTGGCCCCGATCGCCTCCGCGTGGGCGATGAGCTCGTCGAAGGCCTCCTGGCGGGCCTGCTCGGCGAGCTTTGTATATAGCGTGATGTTGCCGCCGAAGAAGATCTGGATGGCGGCACCGATGTTGCCGACAATGCTGCGCGAGCGGACCGTCAAGCCGCGGACGACCCCGAGGTGCTTCACCACCCGGTACCCGGGCAGATCGTTGGTGGTGACGACGAGCATTCTCTTCCCCGAAGGACACCCCGATCGACAGTCCGCGGGGTTTAACGCGGCGCCCGTTATACTGCCCTGCTACCGAGCTTGGAATGACACGCAAAGCAAATATTTCGCTTGGCGGTTGCGCCTCCGTTCCCCTTGCAGCGTCTACTGACTAGGGATGGAGCAGAAGCGGAGGGCGCGCGCATGCGTGGCTGGTGGACTGCACTTGCAGATTTGGCACGTCGCGTGGAGGCGCTGCTTCCGAGAGGCGCCACGGCGCGTCATGACGCGCTGCAGCCGATCCCGGTGCGGGTGCGGCCGAGACCGAACGGGCGATAGGGCTCGCCAAGTATGACTATCCGCAGTACGCGCGCTCGGTTTAGCGGTCACATGATGGCGGCCGCATGTTGCGTGGTGGTCATCGCGCAGCTGTGGTCGGCTCCCACCACAGCGCAGTCGCCCTTTCAACAGTCGCAGCGCGGTCTAGTCATGGAGCCCTCAAAGCCGCTGGCGCTGCCCCAGGATCCGCCCATCGTCGGGCGCCTGCTCAAGGGTACCGCCTTCTTCGTCGACCAATCCGGGTACATGCTGACGGCGCGGCACGCGGTGGAGCATTGTGCCCGCATCGTCATCGCCAAGGAGCAGCACCGGGTGCAGGCGCGCATCATCGCGCTGTCAGCAAAATACGATCTCGCCCTTATAAAAGTGTCGAAGACTCTCGGGCTTGCAGCCGTATTTCCGCGTACGGCTACGGCCAGCGCCAACGAAATGGTGTTCGCCAATGCCTACGATGCGCTACCGCGCATGCGCGACAGTGGCGTCCTCGCCAACTCTCGCGTCGACCACGATGGCTCCGAGCCGGGCCATCTTATCATCGACTCGCCGGTGACCCACGGCGCAAGCGGCGCCCCTGTGCTCGACAAGCGCGGGCTTGTCCAAGGCGTCATAAGCCGCAGGACGCGCCTAGACCGGGTTCTCGCCGTAGGGCTTGCCGAGACGAAGGCGTTCTTGGCAGCGAACGGCGTCCACTTCGAGCAGGATGACCGGCCGCAAGTGTCGCCGTTCACTCCGAGCGCCGAGCGCGCCGCGTCGATCTCCGCGCACGTAACCTGTTTGACAAACTGATGAGGGCCGCGGCGATGCGAAGGCACTCCGGCAAGCTGGTACGCACCCCCTCGCGTTCAAGCCGTTGGCGGGGCATCGCCGGTGCCTGCGCGTTGTTGGCGCTCGCCCCGGCCGCCGTCGCACAGACCCCGTTGCGCGACCCGGCTAGCGTTCCGCCGTCTTGGACGCAGTTCGCCCAACTCGTAAAATATCGCTTCGAGGAATGGCTCAGCGCCGACGACGCCATCGCGGCTCGCTTTCGCGTTTACCTCAAGGCTCACGCCGGCGCTTCGGATGGGCCGCCCGCGACGCTCATCGTGCAGGCGTGGGTCAATCCCGACGGCTCGGTAGAGCGGGTGTCGTTTCCGGCTTTCGGCGACCCGGGCGCCACCAAGGACCTCCGAACGATCCTATCGCGCGGTAACATCGGCGAGCGGCCGCCACCGGAGATGCTGCAGCCCATCCGCCTGCGTTTTAACCTCGGCGCGGCGAAGTAGCGGCGGGCAGGCTAGCGGATCTAGCTCGGCGGGCTGTGGGAGGGTGGAGCGGGTGAAGGGAATCGAACCCTCGTATTCAGCTTGGAAGGCTGCTGCTCTACCATTGAGCTACACCCGCATCACTCCCTCATGATTTAGCCTCGCCTCCCAGTCAAGCGTCACCACTACCCAACGCCCCGTGACGCAACAGGCACGCCTTGCGCATGGCGCTTTCAGCTTCCAGATACATTGCCCGTCCATGAGGCTTGCAAGATGAAGCACCTGACCATCGCCATTGTCGCCGCCGCCGCCCTCGCGCTCCCTGCCGCCGCGGCGCTCAAACCCGGCGCCGCGGCGCCGGACTTCGTGGCGCAGGCCTCGCTCGGCGGCAAGGAGTTCAGCTTCTCTCTCGCCGAGGCTCTCAAGAAGGGACCGGTGGTCTTGTACTTCTACCCCGCGGCCTTCACGCCCGGCTGCACCGTCGAGGCGCACGAGTTCGCCGAAGCGATCGAGAAGTACGCGGCATTGGGAGCCAGCGTCATCGGCGTGAGCAGCGACGACATCGTGACCCTACACAAGTTTTCGGTGAGCGAGTGCCGCAGCAAGTTTCCAGTTGCGGCAGATGGGGACCAGAAAATCACAAAGGCTTACGATGCGGTGCTGGCGCGCAAGCCCGAATACGCCAATCGCACGTCCTACGTCATCGCGCCGGACGGCAGCATTTTGTACGAGTACACCGACCTCGATCCGAGCATGCACGTCGAGAACACGCTCGATGCCCTGCAGAAGTGGAAGGCGGGGCAGAAGTAGCGGCCTCGCCCAGCACGAATTGCACTGGGCGAGCACCGACGGAGGACGCGATCAGTCGTCGTGCTTCTTCACGAGCTGCAGATCGACCGGGTTGTAGAACAGCTCGAACTTCTTGCCGTCCTTGTCCTTGGCGTAGACCTCGTAGCAGGAGCCCTCAACCTTCGACTTCGTGACCGTGTAGCCCGCGGCGGTAGCCGCAGCCTCGGCTTCGGCCTGCGGCTTCCACTTCTCTTTTGCTTCCTTGGTGCAGTCGTCGAAACCGTGCGCCAGCGCCGCGCCTGAGACCGCCGTCGCAGCAAGCGTCACGAGCACCGACTTGAGCAAGCCTTCAAACTTCATTGGGTCCTCCACAGACAGAATCGCCGCGCCACATCATCCATTGGGGCGTGGCGGAAAGGCATAAATGCTAACTATACTGTCACAGTCAAATTGTGACGCCGCGGGCTGCCCGCGCGGTATTTTTTCGCCATTGGACATCGCGACTTGACGAGACCCAGCTGCCCGGCTTTGCTGCGCACCGTGAAGACGATCGTGAAGCACATCATGATTGCGGCGCTGTTCGCCGTGGCGATGCTCGGCGGTGCCGAGCTGCCGATCCTGCATGCGCCGCAGTTCGCCGAGGCGCACGCGTTCGTACATGCGCACATGCATGACGCCGATGCCCTCACGGAGCAGGCCGACGCGCACGACCACGGCGACACGCAACAGCCGAGTTCAGATCAGGGCTGCACGCACGTGCATGCCCATTGTTGCGCGGCGACGGCCATCCTCGCCACGGCGGCGGTTGCCCCTGCCGCGTCGGTCCCCGGCCAACTGCGCCTCGAGCGCAACGGCGCCTTGCGCTATGGCCAGCTTTCGCATCCCCCGCTTCGTCCGCCACGTATGACGGCCTGACGCGAGCATCTCGCACGAGCGGGATGCCCTCGACGCTCAGCGCCGGCAAGCACCCGGAGTTGCGTCTCCGCACGCACTCCGTAGCCCCATAATCCCTGAGGCACGCTCGCCGCGCTGACCACGACGCTTATCCAGCTTCGGGACAGCCGCCATGCCACGCTTTGTTGCCACTGCCCTTTGCCTGCTCCTCACCTTGACCGCCGCGGCGGCTCACGGGGGAGACGACCACGATCATGCCGAAGACTCCGCTCCTATGGTCGGCGTCAGCGCCGCGCCGCAGCTCGAGATCGCCGATGCGAACCTCGAGCTCGTGGCCGAGATTGCCGACCGCAAGCTGCGGATCTATCTCGACCAACCGGCGACGAACGCGCCGATCGACGGCGCGACGATCCAGGTGACCGCCGACGGCATTCCCGCGGGAACCGCCACGGCCAAAGCCGATGGGACATACGAGCTGCCCGCGCCTTGGGCGGACGAGCCCGGCACCAAGAAGCTCAAGTTTGCAGTAACCGCCGGCGACCTAAAATCCGATCTGGCGGGTGATCTGGTCGTCGCCCACGCGGGCGAAGCCCCGCCGCAGACGGACGCCGGGTGGCAGGCGCTCTTGTCGGCCGGGCCGGCCTGGATCATCGCCGGCATCGCCGCCCTGCTCGGGTTCGTCGTCGCGATGGTCGTGCGTCCACGCCGAGCCTTGGCGATCGCTCTGATCGCTACCGCTGCGCTCGCCGCCGGTATCGATGACGTGCGCGCGCACGAGGGCGACGATCATGCCCAGGATGAGGCGCCGGTCTCGCCTCAGGTGGCCGCGGCCACGCCGCGCCGGCTGCCCGACGGAGACGTGCTGCTGCCGAAGTCGACCCAGCGCCTCCTGCGCGTCCGCACCCAGTTGGGTACGCCGCAATCGGTCCGGCAAAGCCGCGAGCTGATCGGTACGGTCGTGCCCGATCCCTCGTCGTTCGGCCAAGTGCAGGCGCCGATGGATGGACGCATCGAGCTCGCCGAGCGCGGCATCTCCAACGTCGGGCAGCACGTCGAGGCCGGCGAGGTGCTCGCTTACCTGTCGCCCAATATCCCCATCGCCGACCTCGGCACCATGCAGCAGCTCACCGCCGAGGTGGCGGGTAAGCTGAAGATTGCCGAGCAGAAGCTGGCGCGCCTCACGCGCATCGCCAGCGTCGTCGCGCAAAAGGACATCGAGGACACGCGCGCCGAGATGGAGGCGCTGCGCGAGCAGCAGCGCGTGCTGGCGCTGAAGGACGTCGAGCGCATCCCCCTCAAGGCTCCCGTCGCCGGCATCATCTCGGTGGCAAACGTGCGCGCCGGCCAGGTGGTCACCACGCGCGACACCCTGTTCGAGATCGTCGATCCGCACCGGTTGTGGATCGAGGCCATCAGCGGCACCGAGCATGGCGCGCCGAACATCACCGCGGCCTATGCCTCCGACCCCGACGGCCACTCGATCAAGTTGTCCTACATCGGGCGGGCGCCATCGCTGCGCCAGCAGACGCAACCGATGCAGTTCAAAGTCGAGGAGCAGCACGAGGGACTGATCATCGGCTCGGCCGTCAAGGTCTTCGTCCAGCAGGGCGATCTGATGGAGGGGATCGTGGTGCCGGGCGATGCCGTGGTGCGCGGCTCCGAAGGCCTGCCACGCGTCTGGGTGAAGGAATCCCCGCAGCTGTTCCGGCCGATGCCGGTGCGTGTGGCGCCACTCGACGGCGTCAACGTGCTGCTGGTCGGCGGCGTCCCGGCCGGTAGCCGGATCGTCGTCGACGGCGCTGAACTTATCAACCAGGTGCGGTGAGGCCATCATGTTCGACGCGATCATCCGGGCCAGTCTCACGCACCGCCTTTTTGTCCTGGTCGGCGCCTTGGCGCTGGCTCTCTACGGCCTCCTGACCTTGCGCGAGTTGCCGGTCGACGTATTCCCCGACCTCAACCGGCCGACCGTCACCCTCATTGCGGAAGCCGAGGGGCTGGCGCCGGAGGAGGTCGAGCTGCTCGTCACCTACCCGATCGAGACGGCGATGAACGGCATGCCCGGCGTCAGCCGCGTCCGCTCCGTCTCCGGCGTCGGCCTGTCGATCGTCTACGTCGAGTTCGACTGGTCGGTCGACATCTACCGCGCCCGCCAGCAGGTGGCCGAGCGGCTGCAGCTCGTGCGCGAGCAGCTGCCCAGCAACGTCGCCGCGCAGATGGGCCCCATCTCGTCGGTCATGGGCGAGATCATGCTGATCGCCATGTCGAGCACCACGGTCGATCCCATGGCGCTGCGTGAGCTCGCCGACTTCACCGTGCGGCCCCAGCTCCTCACGGTGCCAGGCGTGGCGCAGGTGATCCCCATCGGCGGCGAGGTGCGCCAGTACCGCATCGTTCCCGACCCGCGACGCATGGCGAGCCTCGACGTCAACTTCGAGGCCATCGAGAACGCGCTGAAGCAGTTCGGTACCAATACGGGCGGCGGTTTCGTCGACCTCAAGTCGCGCGAGGTACTCATCCGCAACATCGGGCGCACCACGCGTATCGAGGATCTGCGCAACCTCGTCGTCGCCTATCGCGAGGGACACGTCGTTGCCCTCAGTCAAGTCGCGAATATCGATTTCGCCCCGCGCACGAAGCGCGGCGAGGCCGGCTTCAACGGCAAGCCGGGCGTGATCCTGGCGGTGCAGAAGCAGCCCAACGCCGACACGGTGACCATCACGCGGCAGATCGAGGCGATGCTGCCGGCCCTCCAGAAGATGATGCCCGAGGGCGTCGATGCGAGCGCCATCCAGTTCCGCCAGGCGACCTTCATCGAAATGTCGATCGATAATCTGTTGCGGGTGCTCATCGAGGCGCTGATCTGCGTGGCGATCGTTCTCTTCATCTTCCTGCTCAACTGGCAGACGACCTTCATCTCGCTTGTCGCCATTCCCCTCTCCGTGCTCACCACCCTCATCGTCTTCCAGGCGATGGGCATGTCGATCAACACAATGACGCTCGGCGGCCTCGCCATTGCCATCGGCGCGCTGGTCGACGATGCCGTCGTCGACGTGGAGAACATCTACCGGCGTCTCGGCCTGCACCGCGCCGCCGGCGATGGCGACCGGCGCAGCACCTTGGAGGTCATCGCCGCCGCGGCCATGGAGGTGCGCTCGGGCATCGTCTACGCCACCATCATCATCGTGCTCGTCTTCCTGCCGGTGTTCGCACTCTCAGGCATCGAGGGGCGGCTGTTCGCACCGCTCGGCGTCGCCTTCATCGTCTCGATCCTGGCAAGCCTCGTCGTCTCGATGACGCTCACGCCGGTTCTCTGCTACTGGCTGTTGCCGCGTATGCGCTCGCTCGCCGAGCACGACAGCGCCCTCGTGCGCGTCCTGAAGCGCTGGCAAGCGGCGGGTCTCGACTGGTGCTTTGCCCGGCCAGGCATGGTCATCGCTGTGCCGGCGATCGCCACCGCGATGGCGGTCGTCGCGGCCTTTGCGTTGCCGCGCGCGTTCCTCCCCACGTTCAACGAGGGGACGGTGCTGGTCAGCGTCGTGCTGCAGCCGGGCATTAGCCTGGCAGAGTCGAACCGCATCGGCCGCCTCGCCGAGGAGATCGTCGCGCAAGTGCCCGAGGTGCGCTCGGTCGGGCGCCGCACGGGTCGCGCCGAGCTCGACGAGCACGCGGAGGGCGTCCACAACAGCGAGCTTGACGTCGACCTGCGCCCCTCGGGGCGCAGCCGCGAGGCCGTCCTGGCCGATATCCGCGGGCGCCTCGCCGCGCTGCCGGCGAGCATTACTGTCGGCCAGCCGATCGCCCACCGCCTCGACCACATGCTGTCGGGCGTGCGCGCGCAGATCGCGCTGAAGATCTATGGGGACGACTACGACACGCTGCGCGGATTAGCGGCCGACTTCGAGACGCGCCTGAAACGCATACCCGGCGTCGTCGACCTGCAAACGGAGAAGCAGGTGCGCATCCCGCAGATGCAGGTGCGCGTCGACTACGCCAAGGCGGCGCTCTACGGGCTCAATCCCAACAAGGTGACCGAGGCGCTCGAGGCCCTGTCGAACGGGAAGGTGGTATCGCAGATCGTCGACGGACAGAAGCGTTTTGATGTCGTCGTGCGTCTCAGCGACGCCGACCGCAGCACGCGCGCGCTCGGCGACATGCTCATCGAAAGCCCGGCGGGCCGAATCCCCCTCGGCACCGTCGCCGAGATCCTCGAGACCGACGGGCCCAACCAGATCCAGCGCGAGAACGGCCGCCGGCGCATCGCGGTATTCGCCAATACCGACGGCTCGGACATGGCGCGCATCGTTGCCGATATCCGCGCCGCGATTGCCGCCACTCCACTGCCGCAGGGATACTTCGCCAGCCTCGAAGGGCAGTTCCAGGCGCAGGAGGAAGCATCACGCCTGATCGGTGCACTGTCGGCCATGTCGCTCGCGCTCATCTTCGTCGTGTTGTACACGCGCTACCGATCGAGCGTGCTTGCCCTCATCATCATGGGCAACGTTCCGCTGGCGCTCATCGGTGCGGTCGCCGCCCTGTGGATCGCCGGGCAGCCGTTCTCGGTCGCCAGCGCCCTCGGGTTCATCACGCTCGCCGGCATCGCGACGCGCAACGGCATCCTCAAGATCAGCCACTACATCAACCTCGTGCTGCTCGAGGGTGAGAGTTTCGGACGGCCGATGGTCGTGCGCGGCACGCTCGAGCGCCTGCGCCCGGTGTTGATGACCGCGCTCGCCGCCGGCATCGCCCTGGTGCCGTTACTGATCGGAGCCGAGGAGCCCGGCAAGGAAATCCTGCACCCCGTGGCGGTGACGATCTTCGGCGGGCTCATCTCCGCCACCCTGCTCGATGCCTTCCTCACGCCGACGCTGTTTCTTCTGCTCGGCAGGAAGCCGCTGGAGCGCCTCGTCGCCGGTGACGCGACCGAAGGGAAGGTCCGCGAGGCATACTGACGATCGCCATGCCCGCTTTTACGCGCCCCGGGAAGTTGTGGCCGCCAAACTGCCGCTTTTTAACCATAAGCGGTTGAGTAGCGGGCAGAACAGAACATCCGGGCGTCGTCGCCAATGACAGTCGTTGTTGCGTTCGTAAGCCGCAAGGGCGGCGTGG
Source organism: Hyphomicrobium album (assembly GCF_009708035.1). Taxonomy (NCBI): domain Bacteria; kingdom Pseudomonadati; phylum Pseudomonadota; class Alphaproteobacteria; order Hyphomicrobiales; family Hyphomicrobiaceae; genus Hyphomicrobium; species Hyphomicrobium album. The sequence goes on along the minus strand of NZ_WMBQ01000001.1, from coordinate 250,726 downwards.
GAAAATCCACGTTGGCCCGCGCGCTCGCTACCGTCGGTGCTCGCCGCGGCCTCAGCACGGCCCTCGCCGATCTCGATCCGGTTCAGCGCACCGCCACGCGCTGGCAGCGCCTGCGGGAAAAGCATCAGGTCTTTCCGCCGCTGTCCGTCGAGGCTCACGGCAATGTGGACTCCGCAATCGCCATCGCGGGGGAGGCGGATGTCGACCTTCTCGTCGTCGATGCGCCCGGCAACGCGCCGGCAGCGACGATGGAGATCGCCAGCGTCGCCCACTTCATCGTCCAGCCGTCGGGGGCGTGCTTCGATGACCTGCAGCCGGCCGTCGAGCTGTTCTACGAGTTGAAGGCGTCCGGCATTCCCAAATCTCGCCTCTACATAGCCCTGTCGCGCATCCTCGACGAGAACGAGGAGGAGGCGGCACGCGCCTATATCGAGGTCGCCGATTTCAACCTGCTCCCCGGCGCCGTCGTCGAGCGAGCGCGCTACCGCGAGGCGCACAACCACGGCATGTCATTCATCGAGAGCCCCGGCGAGGACCTGAACGGCCCTGCCGCCGCCACGCTCGGCGCGCTGCTGACGAAGATCATGCGCAAGCACCGGCTGCTGCGCCCGCAGCGCGCGCAAATTGCGGCCACGCAGGCGCCCTAGCCGTCCCTCCTCACGCGTCAACGATCGAACTCCAGACCTCCGCCCGCGTCGGCGAGGCGACGGCGGCGATTGCGAGCGCCGTCCCGCCGAGGGTGAGCTGACGGCGCCGGGCATTTCCCGAATTTGACGTGGCCAAGTTCCCATTGCTATCTGTTACATTATATCAGCGGCAGGACGAAGCCGAAGCGGGACTCATGAAGGTACTTATCGTCGACGATCACCCCATCGTGCTGGCCGGCTGCCGCGCGTTGCTGGCCGAGACCACCGACATGCACATGCTCGAGGCCCGCGACGCGGCCTCCGCGCAGGAGGCGTATGCGGCGCATCGGCCGGATGTGGCGGTCATCGACATCAACCTCCCCGACATTTCCGGCTTCGAGCTAGCGCGCCGGTTGCTGGTCCGCGACCCGCGGGCGCGGGTCCTCATGTTCAGCATGAACGACGATCCGATGTTTGCCGCCCAGGCTATCGAGGGTGGCGCCAAGGGGTACTTCAGCAAGAGCGACGACCCGCAAGGCTTCATCACCGCAATCCGCGATGTCTACGCGGGCGGCCACTCATTGCCTCTGGACATGGCGCAGAAGATTGCTTTTCTGCGCAACGCCGGAGAGTCGGTGGTGCTGTCGTCCCGCGAGCGCGAGGTCCTGCGCCTTCTCGCCAAGGGCAAGAGCATGTCGGAGATCGCTGCCCTCATCAACGTCTCCTACAAGACCGTCGCAACGACGTGCTCGACGCTGCGCGGCAAGTTCAGCGCGCGCACGCCGATGCAACTCATCCGCATTGCCGTCGAGCAGAAGATCGTCAGCGCCCCGCTCGCCTTTCTCTTCGTCGAGCTCGAGGTCGCCAGCGGCTTCGCGGCCATGCTGCTTATCTAGGCGCTGCCCGCGCGCACACCCCCACAGCCGAATTGTGTTATGCTGACGCCGGCATTCGCTGACGGAGGCGCACTTTGTACAGCGCGGCGTGGCGGCAGGCGAACTACCGGTTCGCCGACTTGAAGGAGCTGCTGGCGAAGGCGACCCCGCCACGCTCGGGCGACGTGCTCGCCGGGGTCGCGGCCACGAGCGGCGAGGAGAACGTGGCCGCCAAGATGGCGCTGGCCGACGTACCGCTGAAGTGCTTCCTCAGCGAGTTGGTCATCCCCTACGAGAGCGACGACGTCAGCCGCCTCATCATCGACGGGCACGATGCCGGCGCCTTTGCGTCTGTCTCCCACATGACGGTCGGCGCCTTCCGCGACTGGCTCCTGTCCGAGGCGGCCACGACCGAAGCGCTTGCCCGAATCGCCCTGGGGATCACGCCGGAGATGGCCGCGGCGACATCGAAGATCATGCGCAACCAGGACCTGATCCTCGCGGCGCGCAAGGTCGAGGTCGTCAGCCGCTTTCGCGACACGCTCGGCCTTAGGGGGCGCATGGCCGTGCGCCTGCAGCCCAACCATCCGACCGACGACAAGCGCGGCATCGCCGCCTCGATCGTCGACGGGCTGATGCTCGGCTGCGGCGATGCGGTAATCGGCATCAATCCCGCGAGCGACAACGTGGCGACGATCCTCGATCTCATTGCCATGCTCGACGACATCATCCGCCGCTTCGACATCCCGACGCAAAGCTGCGTCCTGACACACGTCACCACGTCCATCGAGGCGATCGCGCGCGGTGCACCGGTCGATCTCGTCTTCCAGTCGATCGGCGGCACCGAGGCGGTCAATGCCTCGTTCGGCGTGACGCTCGCCATGCTGCAGGAAGGCCGCGAGGCCGCGCTGTCTCTCAAGCGCGGCACGGTCGGCGACAACGTCATGTATTTCGAGACCGGCCAGGGGTCGGCGCTCTCGGCGGAAGCGCATCACGGCGTCGATCAGCAGACGCTCGAAGCCCGCGCCTACGCGGTGGCGCGCACCTTCAAGCCGCTGCTCGTCAACTCGGTCGTCGGCTTCATCGGACCTGAGTACCTCTACAACGGCAAGGAGATCATCCGCGCCGGGCTCGAGGATCACTTCTGCGGCAAGCTCATGGGGCTGCCGATGGGCTGCGACGTCTGCTACACGAACCACGCCGAGGCCGACCAGGACGACATGGACGTGCTGCTGATGCTGCTTGGCGCCGCCGGCGTCACGTTCGTGATGGGCGTGCCCGGCGCCGACGACATCATGCTCAACTATCAATCGACCTCGTTCCACGACGCGCTCTACGTACGCGAGGCGCTCGGGCTGCGCCGCGCGCCGGAGTTCGAGGCATGGCTCGCCCGCGTCGGCCTCGCCGACCATGAAGGCAAGCTGCTCGCCGAGCCGGCGCAAGCATTGCTCGAGCATGTCCGGGGGCTCGCCGCATGACGAACGACGCACCTTGGTCGGCGCTGCGGCGCTTCACCGACGCGCGCATCGGCCTCGGCCGCGCCGGTGCCGCCCTCCCCATCAAGGAAGTGTTGAGCTTCGCCATGGCGCACGCGCAGGCGCGTGATGCCGTCACGACGCCCATCGACTGGGCACCGATCGAGGCGGCGCTCATAAAGCATGGCCTATACAGTCAACGCGTCGACAGCGCCGCCGGCGACCGCGATACATACTTGCGGCGCCCGGATCTGGGGCGCCGCCTCAGCCCCGCCTCGCGCCAGCGCCTCGCCGCGGCTGAGCACACCAACCCCGGCCTGCTCATCGTCGTCGCGGACGGGCTATCCTCGACTGGGGTTGCGGCCAACGCCGTCGAGGTCATCGCCGAACTGCTGCCGCTCGTGCGCAAGAGCCGCTGGACCATGGGTCCGGTCGTGCTCGCAAGCCAGGGACGCGTTGCGCTCGGCGACGATGCCGGCGAGGTCCTCGGCGCGCGCGCTGTCCTCGTTCTGATCGGCGAGCGACCCGGACTCTCCTCGCCCGACAGTCTCGGTGCTTACCTTACGTTCGCCCCGCGCGTCGGCCGCAAGGATGGAGAGCGCAACTGCGTCTCGAACATTCGCGCCGGGGGCCTCGGCGCCAAGGCCGCGGCGTTCAAGATCCACTGGCTATTGCGCGAGGCGTTGCGGCGTGGACTTACGGGCGTCGCCTTGAAGGACGAGAGCGTCTACCAGCTCGACGATGGAACGGCGGCGTCTCGCCCGGCCCTCGGCCGCTAGGGCGGCTGCGAAGAAGCAGCCACCCTCGGCGGTCGTCAAGTGCGGGTCGCCACTTCTCAGTGGTGGTGCTTCTTGTGCTTGAGCTTTTTGTGCCTCTTGTGATGCTTGTAGAGCTTCACCTTCTTGTGCTTCCTGTCGCGCTCGAACAGCCTGTCGAAGGTGGCCTGGTGCACGTCGCTCGCCGTGGCGCGCTGAGCGGCGCCGACGCTAATCCCCGCGTTCGCCTGCGGCACGAGCAAGAGCGCCAACAGAGTGGCGCCTAGCGCCAGAATTCCCGTCCGTCGCATTCGTCTTCTCCTTCCAGAATTGACCCCCACCGCGCGGCATCGCCGCCGGGCTTCGAAAGCACCGGGAACGCGGTTGGATTCTTCTGATCGGCCCCCGTGCCGCCCGAGTCATACAGTCGCCTTCGCGGGGCCCTAACGAAGAAGAACTGCTAAGTTTCGCTACAGGATCGCGGTCGTCGCCAGCCCCTCAACAGCATGCGGCGCGATTTGCTTATTCACTGCAATTGCAGGTATTTGAGCTGGGGGCAGCACTGTGCTGACTAACCGATGGGGGCGGACGGCGACATGACGAGCGAAGCCATACCAGGGCGCCGACGCGCCCTGACACGTGAGGAACGCAAGGTCATCATCGCCTCGTCCGCCGGCACCGTCTTCGAGTGGTACGACTTCTATCTCTACGGCGCCCTCGCCTCGATCATCGGTGCGCAGTTCTTCGCCGCCTACAGCGTGACGCAGCAGAGCATCTTCGCGCTGCTCACCTTCGCCGCGGGTTTCATCGTCCGTCCGTTCGGCGCCATCATCTTCGGCCGTCTCGGCGACATCGTCGGCCGGAAGTACACGTTCGTCGTCACCGTCGTGCTCATGGGCGCGGCGACGTTCCTCGTCGGACTGCTACCCACCTATCACACGATCGGCGTCGCGGCGCCCATCGCGCTGATCGTCCTGCGCATGCTGCAGGGCCTCGCTACGGGTGGTGAATACGGAGGCGCCGCCGTCTACGTCGCCGAGCACGCGCCGCACAACCAGCGTGGGTTCTTCACCAGCTGGGTCAACACCACGCCGACGCTCGCCCTGCTTCTCTCGCTGGTCGTCATCATGTTCACGCAGATCGCGCTCGACGCCGGCTTCCCGCCCGTCGAGCAGCCCGACGGGACGACGCTCAGCGCCTTCAAGGCATGGGGCTGGCGCATCCCGTTCCTACTCTCCGCAGTCCTTCTGCTCATCTCTCTCTACGTGCGCTTGCAGATGCAGGAGAGCCCCGCGTTCCAGCGGATGAAGGCGGAAGGCGCCGCCTCGGCGCAGCCGCTGCGCGAAGCGTTCGGCGAGTGGCGTAACATCAAGATCGGGCTAATTGCCCTGTTCGGGCTCGTCGCCGGACAGGCGGTGGTCTGGTACACGGCGCACTTCTACGCGCTGTTCTTCATCCAGAATATTCTGCAGGTCGACCAGTTCACCACCAACGTGCTGGTCGCCTGGGCGCTGATCGCCGGCGTCGGCTTCGTCGTCGCGTTCGCGAGCCTATCGGACCGCATAGGTCGCAAGCCCTTGATCCTCGGCGGCTGCCTCCTCGCGGTCCTCACCTACTTCCCGCTGTTCGAGCATCTGACGCGTACGGCCAACCCGGCACTCTACCGCGCCCAGAGCAACGTCGAGGTCACCGTCGCCGCCGATCCCGCCGACTGCGCCTTCCAATTCAACCCCACCGGCAAGGTCGCCTACAGCTCTTCGTGCGACATCGCCAAGGCGGCGCTCGCTCAGCGCGCCGTGCACTACCGTAACGAGGAAGCTGCCGCCGGCACCGTCGCCAGCGTCCGCATCGGCAAGGTCCAGCCCATCGCCGCTAGCGATGCAGACTTCGCGGTGAAGGTCGCGACCGCGCTTGCCGCCGAGGGCTATCCAAATCCCGGTCACGCGGAGACAGTGAAGATCCCCATCGACCCCTCGGCCGGTCTCGCCAACGTCGCCAAGGTGTTCGACATCTGGAGCGCGCAGAAGCTGACGATCATCGGCATCCTCGTGCTGCTCATCATGTTCGCGGCAATGACCTACGGGCCGATCGCGGCGGCGCTCGTCGAGCTGTTTCCCACGCGTATCCGCTATTCCGGCATGTCGCTGCCCTATCACATCGGCAACGGCTGGTTCGGCGGACTGCTGCCCGCCACCTCGTTCGCCATCGTCGCAGCGACCGGAAATATCTATTCGGGGCTGTGGTACCCGGTCATCGTCGCCGGCGCGACGGTGGTCATCGGCCTGTTCCTCGTGCCCGAGACGCACAAGACGGTCGACGAGTACACGCGCAGCTGAGCGGCCCTAGGCAGCCTTGAGCGCCGCGACAACGGTCGCAATGATGGTTGGCCCGCAGTACGGCTTGTCGACGCGCAGGTGCCCGCGATCGGCGATGCGCAAGCCCTGCTCGCCGTAGCCAGTGGCGAAGACGAACGGGGTCCCGACACTCTTCAAGGAATCGGCGATCGTCGCCGACGTGCGCCCCGAACCGAGGTTGACGTCGAGCACGGCGACGTCGATGGCGTTCTCGGCAATCAGCTTCGCCGCCTGGTCGGCATCGTGCGCCGGGCCGACGACGGTACAGCCCGCCTCTTCGAGTATGTCGACCAGAACCATGGCGATCAGAGGCTCGTCCTCGAGCACCAGAACCCGTTTGCCCGTCAAAGCTTCCGTCATGCTCTTGCCTCGAGTGGTAATGCCAGACGGCATTTGAATCCGGCAGGCTGATATTCGCAGGAGTAGGCGGCTCCCGACTGCGCCGCGAGGGAGGTCAGCAGCCGCGAGCCGAACCCCTTGTGACTGGGCGGGCTGACCGGCGGACCGCCGGCCTCGCTCCACGACAGGTGCAGCCGCGCCGAAGGATCCGGGTCGACCTGCCAGGTAAGCTCGATGCGCCCTTCGTTGTTGGCGAAAGCACCGTGCTTGACCGCGTTGGTGACGAGCTCGTGCAGTGCCAGCGTCACCGACAGCGCGTCGCGCGATGTCAACAGCGTGTCGACGCCCGACAGCGAGATGCGCTGCGCGGCCTGCTGACTGCGATGCGGCGCGAACGTGCTCTCGAGGATGTCGCGCAGGTGCGCACCCTCCCAGCTGCTGCGCGTCAGCAGGTTGTGGCAGGTGGCGAGCGCCTGGATGCGCGACAGGAAGCGGTCCTTGTCGGCGGTCTGGGCGCCGTTGAGGCTCTGCAGGGCGATCGCCTGCACCGTCGTCAGCATGTTCTTGACGCGGTGATTGAGCTCCTGGATGAGCAGGCCCTGCGCCTCCTCGGCTTTCTTGCGCTCGGTGATGTCGAGTGTGAGACCCGCGAGACAATCGGACTGGCCGTTGTCGCCGGCGACGAAGCGCCCCTGGTCACGCACCCATCGGGTCACCCCGTCGCGGCGCTTGACGCGGAATTCGGCCTCGTAGTCGCCTCGCCCGGTCACCGCGGTCGTCCACGCTTCCATGACGCCTTGCCTGTCGTCGGGGTGGATCTCCTCCAGCCGCTCCTCCACCGTCGCGGTGGAATCGACCGCCGGCAGTCCCATGATGGCGTTGAAACTGGCGTCGCGCTGGCTCATCTGCGTGGCGAGATCCCGGCGCCAAGTCCCCATGCGCGCCGCGCTCAACGCCTGGCGCAACCGCTCCTCGCTCTCGCGCAACCGGTCCGTCGATTGCTCGAGCTCGGCCGTGCGCTCCGCCACGCGGCGCTCCAGATCAGCCGCAAATTCCTCGAGCTGGCGATTCTTGCGGTAGAGCTCGGCGAAGATGCGCACCTTGGCGCGCAGGATCTCGGGGATGACTGGCACCGGAACGTAATCGACCGCACCCGACTTGTAGCCGCGGATACGATCGAGGTCGGTCACCTGGATGGCCGAGATGAAGATGATCGCGGTCTTCTCGTAACGGGGATGGCCGCGGATCATCTCGGCGAGCTGGAACCCGTCGAGGTCGGGCATGCACACGTCGACGAGCACGACGGCCACATCGGTCTTGAGCAAGGCGCCGAGCGCCTCGCCAGCCGAGTTGGCCTTGATCAGGTTCTCCCCCAGCTCGCCGAGAATGACCTCATAGCTCAGCAGCTTGGCTGGCTGGTCGTCGACGAGCAGAATGTTGACTGGTTGGCGAGCGGTCATCGCCCTCCCCCTAGCGATGCAGCCACATACGTAAAGCCGCGAGCAGTTGTTCGGTGTTCACCGGTTTGGCCAGATAGTCGGACGCTCCCGCCACCAGACATTTCTCCCTGTCGCCTTTCATCGCCTTGGCGGTCAGCGCGATGATCGGCAGTCGCCGCCATTTGGCCTGTGTACGGATGGCTTGCATCGTCTGGTAGCCGTCCATTTCCGGCATCATGATGTCCATGAGGACAATGGCGACGTCCGGCGTCGCCTCGAGGCTGTCGATCGCCTCGTTGCCGGTGGTGGCGGTCAAGACATTCATGCCGCGGCGCTCGAGCACACTGCTCAAGGCGAAGATATTGCGCGCGTCGTCGTCGACGAGCAGCACCGTCTGGCCGACCAGATCGTCATCCGACTCGTGCAGCCGCTCGAGCATGCGCTGCTTTTCGGCAGGCAGCTCGCCGACGATGCGGTGCAGGAACAGCGCCGTCTCGTCCAGCAGACGCTCGGGCGATTCAACGCCTTTGACGACGACGCTGCGCGCCATCGAGCGCAGCCGAGCGTCTTCCTCCGCCGAAAGCTCGCGACCGGTAAAGACGACAACCGGGATCGCAGAAAGCGCCTCGTCCTTGCCGAGCTCCTCCAGAACCTGGAAGCCCGACATGTCCGGCAACTTGAGGTCCAGCACCACGCAATCGCACTCGTTTGTGCGCAGGAAATCAAGCGCCTCTGAACCCTTCGAGGCGGTAGCGATATCGATGTCGTCGTGGTTCAGAAGCTCGCGGATGCCGAGCCGTTCGGCCTCGTTGTCCTCCACCACCAGGAGCTGCTTGCGCCGCGGGACGGCGAAATCCTTGATGCGGTTGAGCGCTTCGCGCAGGCCATCGACCGTCGTCGGCTTCGTCAGGAACGAGAACGCGCCCTGTGCCAGGGCGTGCTGACGATCTTCGTCGAGGGTGATCATTTGCACCGGGATGTGGCGCGTCAGCGGGTTCTGCTTCAGCTGACTGAGCACGCTCCAGCCCATCATGTCGGGCAGGAACACGTCGAGGGAGACAGCGTTGGGGTTGAACTCGGTGGCTAGCGCCAGCGCCTCGGCGCCGCGTTGCGCGACCAGCACCTTGAAGCCGTTGTCGTGCGCCAGATCCATGAGAATGCGCGCGTAGTGCGGATCGTCCTCGACGACGAGCAGCACCGACTCCCCAGGAGCCAGGTTGTCGCGATCGTCGGCGATCGATTCGACGGTCCGCTCGGGCGGTCGCAGCTGCTGCGCGTCGGCGATCAACCTCGCCCTCGCGCCCGTATCCTCGACCAGGGTCACCGACGGTCCGATGTAGCTCTGCGGCAGAAACAGCGTGAAGGTCGAGCCCATGCCGGGGGTCGAGCGCAGCTGGATCTCGCCGCCCAAAAGCGTCGCCAGCTCGCGGCTGATGGCGAGGCCGAGGCCGGTGCCTCCGTACTTGCGGCTCGTCGAAGCGTCGGCCTGCTGGAACGCCTCGAAGATGATCTTCTGCTTTTCGGGCAGAATGCCGATGCCGGTGTCCGACACCTCGAAGGCGATGACGCTCGACGACTTGCTGAGCACCGGGTGGTCCGGGTTCCAGCCGGCTGCAGCCGCCGAGGTGGTCAGCCGCACGCCGCCGTGCTCGGTGAACTTGAAAGCGTTGGATAGCAGGTTCTTCAGCACCTGCTGCAGGCGCTTGGAGTCGGTGATGATGCTGCGGCCGAGGCTCGGATCGAGTTCCAGATCGAAGGAGAGGTGACGGCCCTCCGCCTCGTGACGGAACGGCCGCGCCACCGTGTCGAGCAGGTTCGTCAGGTACAGCTCCTCGGCGTCGACCGAAACGGTGCCGGACTCGATCTTCGACAGGTCGAGGATGTCGCTGATGAGGTTCAACAGGTCGCTGCCGGCGCCGTGGATGGTGCGCGAGAACTCGACCTGCTTGTCGCTGAGGTTGCCGTCGGCGTTCTCGCTGAGCTGCTGGCCGAGGATGAGGATCGAGTTGAGCGGCGTACGCAGCTCGTGGCTCATGTTGGCGAGGAATTCCGACTTGTATTTCGAAGTCAGCGCCAACTCGGTCGCCTTCTCCTCGAGAGCTCGCCGCGCGTGCTCGATTTCCTGGTTCTTCGCTTCCACCTCGACGTTGCGCTCGGCGAGCTGCTGCGCCTTCTGCTCCAGCTGCTCGTTGGTCTTCTGCAGCTCCCTCTGCTGCGCCTGTAGCTCTCCGGCGAGCTCCTGGCTCTGCTTCAGCAGGCCTTCGGTCTGCATCGTCGCCTCGATCGAGTTCAAGACGATGCCGATGCTGGCCGTGAGCTGGTCGAGGAAGCTCAATTGCGCCTGGTCGAATTCGCGCAGCGAGGCGACGGCGATCACCGCCTTGAGCTGATCCTCGAAGGTGACGGGCAGCACCACGACGCTGCGCGGCAGCGCCTCGACGAACGACGGCCCGACGCGCACGGCGTTCTCGGGAATATCGGTGATGAGGATGCGGCGCTTCTCGACCGCGCACTGGCCGATGAAGCCGTCGCCCAAATCGATCTCGCGCGGATAGCCGCGCTCGGGGTGATCCGCGTACTTGCCCAGCAGCCTGAGGCCCGGCGCGTCGTCGGCAACCATCTGATAGATGACGCCTTGGTGGCCCCGCACCAGCGGCACCAGCTCCGACAGAAGCATCGTGCCGACCGTCGTCAGATCGCGCTGGCCTTGCAACATGCCGGTAAAGCGCGCGAGGTTGGTCTTCAGCCAGTCCTGATCGGTGTTGCGCTCCGTCGTCAGGCGGAGGTTGTCGATCATGGTGTTGATGTAGTCTTTTAGCTCGGCCACCTCGCCGCGGGCGTCCACCTGAATGGAGCGGGTGAGGTCGCCCTTGGTCACGGCGGTCGTCACCTCAGCGATGGCGCGCACCTGGTTGGTGAGGTTGTCGGCGAGCAGGTTCACGTTGCCCGTCAAATCCTTCCACGTGCCGGCGGCGCCAGGCACGTTCGCCTGACCACCGAGACGCCCTTCGACGCCGACCTCGCGCGCCACCGTCGTCACCTGATCGGCGAAGATGGCGAGCGTGTCGGTCATGTCGTTGATCGTCTCGGCAAGGGCCGCAACCTCGCCCTTCGATTTCACCGTCAGCTTCTGCTTCAGGTCGCCCTCGGCGACCGCGGTCACGACTTTCACGATGCCGCGCACCTGTTCGGTGAGGTTGGCGGCCATGACGTTCACGGTGTCGGTCAGGTCTTTCCACGTTCCGGCGACGCCTGGCACCTGCGCCTGTCCGCCGAGCTTGCCCTCCGTGCCCACCTCGCGGGCGACGCGCGTCACCTCCGAGGCGAAGCCGTTGAGCTGATCGACCATCGTGTTGATGGTGTTCTTCAGCTCGAGGATCTCACCCTTCACGTCGACGGTGATCTTGCGCGAAAGGTCGCCACGCGCGACGGCGGTCGTCACCTCGGCGATGTTGCGCACCTGGGCGGTGAGGTTGCCGGCCATCGAGTTGACCGAGTCCGTCAAGTCCTTCCACGTGCCGGCGACGCCCGGCACCACCGCCTGACCGGCGAGACGGCCTTCCGTGCCGACTTCGCGGGCGACGCGCGTCACCTCGGCGGCGAAGGAGCGGAGCTGCTCGACCATCGTATTCAGCGTTTCTTTGAGCAGCAGGATCTCGCCGCGCACGTCAACGGTGATCTTCTTCGACAGGTCGCCGCCGGCGATGGCGGTCGCCACCTCGGCGATGTTGCGCACCTGGTCGGTGAGGTTCGACGCCATCAGGTTGACGTTGTCGGTCAAGTCCTTCCACGTGCCGGCAGCGCCCGGCACCTGAGCCTGGCCGCCGAGTTTGCCTTCGGTGCCGACCTCGCGCGCAACGCGCGTCACCTCGCCGGCAAAGCCATTGAGCTGATCGACCATCGTATTGATGGTCGCCTTCAGCTCGAGAATTTCGCCCTTCACGTCGACGGTAATGCGCTTCGACAAGTCGCCGCGGGCGACGGCCGTCGTCACGTCGGCGATGTTGCGCACCTGGGTCGTGAGGTTGCCGGCGAGCAGGTTGACGTTGTCGGTCAAGTCTTTCCAGGTGCCCGCGACACCCGGCACGTTCGCCTGGCCGCCGAGACGCCCTTCGGTGCCGACCTCGCGCGCGACACGCGTCACCTCACCGGCGAAGCGGTTGAGCTGGTCAACCATGGTGTTCAGCGTTTCCTTCAGCTGCAGGATCTCGCCGCGCACGTCGACGGTGATCTTGCGCGAAAGGTCGCCGGTGGCGATGGCTGTTGCCACCTCGGCGATGTTGCGCACCTGGTCGGTAAGGTTGCCGGCCATCGAGTTGACCGAGTCCGTCAAATCCTTCCACGTGCCGGCAACGCCCGGCACCTGCGCCTGGCCGCCAAGCTTGCCTTCGGTGCCGACCTCGCGCGCGACGCGCGTCACCTCAGCAGCGAAGGCGTTGAGCTGATCGACCATCGTGTTGATGGTCTCTTTGAGCTGCAGGATCTCGCCCGAGACGTTGACCGACACTTTCTTCGACAAGTCGCCCTGGGCGACGGCGGTCGCCACCTCGGCGATGTTGCGCACCTGGCCGGTGAGGTTCGAGGCCATCGAGTTGACCGAGTCGGTCAAGTCCTTCCACGTGCCGGCGACGCCGCGCACCACGGCCTGACCGCCGAGCTTACCTTCCGTTCCGACCTCGCGGGCGACGCGCGTCACCTCGCCGGCAAAGGCGTTGAGCTGATCGACCATCGTGTTGATGGTCTCCTTGAGCTCGAGCACCTCGCCACGCACGTCCACGGCGATCTTCTTCGACAAGTCGCCATTGGCGATGGCCGTCGACACCTCGGCGATGTTGCGCACCTGCGTCGTGAGGTTCGACGCCATCGAGTTGACCGAGTCCGTCAGATCCTTCCACGTGCCGGCGACGCCGCGCACCTCGGCCTGGCCGCCGAGGCGGCCTTCGGTGCCGACCTCGCGCGCGACGCGCGTCACCTCGCCGGCGAAGGCGTTGAGCTGATCGACCATCGTGTTGATGGTCTCTTTGAGCTGCAGGATCTCGCCCGAGACGTTGACCGTGATCTTCTTCGACAGGTCGCCGCCGGCGATGGCGGTCGACACCTCGGCGATGTTGCGCACCTGCGCCGTCAGGTTCGACGCCATCGAGTTGACGTTGTCGGTCAAGTCCTTCCACGTGCCGGCGACGCCCGGCACCTGCGCCTGGCCGCCGAGCTTGCCCTCCGTGCCCACCTCGCGCGCGACGCGCGTCACCTCGCCGGCAAAGCCGTTGAGCTGATCGACCATGGTGTTGATGGTGTTCTTCAGCTCGAGGATCTCGCCCTTCACGTCCACGGTGATCTTGCGCGAAAGGTCGCCGCGGGCGACGGCCGTCGTCACCTCGGCGATGTTGCGCACCTGAGTGGTCAAGTTGGCGGCGAGCAGGTTGACGTTGTCGGTCAAGTCTTTCCAGGTGCCGGCGACACCCGGCACCACGGCCTGGCCACCGAGGCGCCCTTCCGTACCGACCTCACGCGCCACGCGCGTCACCTCGGCGGCGAACGAGCGGAGCTGATCCACCATCGTATTGATGGCTTCCTTCAGCTGCAGAATCTCCCCGCGCACGTCGACGGTGATCTTCTTCGACAAGTCGCCCATGGCGACCGCGATCGTCACCTCGGCGATGTTGCGCACCTGGGCGGTCAGGTTCGACGCCATCGAGTTGACGCTCTCGGTGAGGTCTTTCCACACGCCGGTCACTTCCGACACCTGCGCCTGGCCGCCGAGCTTGCCGTCGGTGCCGACCTCGCGCGCCACGCGGGTCACCTCCGAGGTGAACACCGAGAGCTGCTTGATCATCGTGTTGACGATGGTCGCCGAGCGGAGGAACTCGCCCTCCAGCGGGCGCCCGTCCACATCGAGACGCATGGTTTGCAACAGGTCGCCCTGGGCGACCGCGCGGATGGTGCGGGTGACCTCGGTCGTCGGCCACAGGAGGTCGTCGATCAGCTGGTTGATCGACGTCTCCATGCCGCCCCAGGCGCCGGAGGCTGACCCTATGCGGACGCGCTGCTTGGTCTTGCCCTCACGGCCGACGACCTGCCCGACGCGGTCGAGTTGCGTCGCCATCCGCTCGTTGGTGGAGACAATGTCATTGAAAGTGTCGGCAACCTTGCCCCAGAGGCCATCCCAATCGGTTGGCAGACGGACGGAAAAATCGCCGGAGCGCATCGCACCGAGGATACCCAACAGCTCGCGGAGCTCTGTGCTCTCAACCTTACCGTTGGTTTTCTGCAGGACGGCCGCATCCGGATACGCCTCATCGCGCGCGGCTTCGACCAGCTCGTCTTCCATCAGGCCCCTCCCAGAGCATGACAAAACAGGCGCTGCAGCGCCTGCTCGTCCGTCACCACCAACGGGCGGCGCGGCCATCTGTTCCATCGGTTTGGAAAAATGCTTGTGAGCAGCATTATTCCGCCGGCCGGCCGCCCCTGTTAGGTTGATCCGGGCTGGTCAATACGGCGGGGCGATGGACCTTTTTCGTCTTTATGCACGGGCGCTTGGCATGCTCGCGGCCGAGCGCGGCCTGGCCGTGATCCTCGCTCTCGCCTCCGTGGCCATCGGCGTCGTGCAATTGGCCGAGCCGATCCTTTTCGGCCGGGTGGTCGATACCCTTTCGGGCGGGGGCGCCGCCTTCCCGTACATAGCCCTCTGGGCGCTCTTGGGGCTGTTCGGCATCATGGCCGGGGCTGCCGTCGCCGTATTCGCCGACCGCCTTGCCCATCGCCGTCACCTCGCCGCCATGGCGGAGGCATTCGAGCGGGCGATGACGCTGCCCGCCGGCTACCACGCCGAGCGCGGGTCCGCAGCCGTCGTCCGCACCATCCTGCAGGGCACCGACGGCCTGTTCTGGCTGTGGCTGGGGGCGCTGCGCGAGCAGCTTACCGCGGTCGTCGGCATCGTGCTGCTGGTGCCGACGGCTATCCGCATGGACGCGCGCATGGCCGCCATTCTCGGGCTGCTGGCGTTGGCCTACGTGGTGATGAACGCCATCGTCATGCGCCGCACCCGCGCCGGGCAGGCCAACGTCGAGCGCTACAATTCCAACGTCTACGGCCGCGTGGGCGACGTCATCTCCAACGTCACCGTGGTGCAGAGCTTCACCCGCCTCAAGGCCGAGGCCGACGCGATGCGCACGGTGATGAGCGATCTCCTGGCGGCCCAATACCCGGTGCTCACCTGGTGGGGCGTGCTCACCATCCTGCAACGCTCGGCCGCCACCGTTACGATGGTCGCGGTGTTGGCCACCGGCGCGCTGCTCGCAGGGCGCGGCGAGCTGTCGGTCGGCGAGATCGTCGCCTTCGTCGGCTTCGCAGGTCTCCTGATCAGCAAGCTCGACCAGGTGACCGGCTTCGTCGTGGCGATACACCGGCGCTCGCCGGCCCTGCAGGGCTACTTCGCGCTGCTCGATGCTGCCGACGGCAGCGACGAGAAGCCGGAGGCGCACGCCCTGCCGCCGCTCACCGGCGACGTGCGCTACGAAAAGGTGACGTTCCGCTTTCCCGGCACGGAGCAGGGCGTGGTCGATTTGTCCTTCCACGCCAGGCCCGGGCAGACGATCGCGCTGGTCGGCCCGACCGGGTCCGGCAAGACGACGACGTTGTCGCTGCTGCAGCGTCTGCGCGTGCCCGACGCGGGCCGCATCTTCGTCGACGGGCACGACATCGCCGACGTGACGCTCGCCTCGCTGCGTCGGCAGATCGCCGTGGTGTTCCAGGACGCCGGGCTATTCAACCGCTCGCTCGGCGACAACATCGCCGTCGGCCGGCCCGGCGCCACGCTCGCCGAGGTAGAGGAGGCCGCACGGCTCGCCGAAGCGCACGACTTCATCGCCCGCAAGCCGGGCGGCTACGACTTCTTGGTCGGCGAGCGGGGCGCGGCCCTGTCGGGCGGCGAGCGCCAGCGCATCGCCATCGCCCGCGCCATCCTGAAGGACGCGCCGATCCTCGTCCTCGACGAGGCGACGAGTGCGCTCGACGCCACCACCGAGGCGCGGATCAAGCGCGCCCTCGACCGGCTGCGCGAGGGACGCACGACCTTCATCATCGCGCATCGGCTGTCCACGGTCGCCGATGCGGACGAGATCCTCGTCTTCGATGCCGGCCGCATCGTCGAGCGCGGCCGCTTCGAGACGTTGGCCCGCGGCAAGGGCCTCTTCGCCCGCATGGTGGCCGAGGGCGGTTTCACCGTCCCCGCGGCGCCGGCAACGTGACAGCGGGCCTGCGTCAGGCGGCCGTCAGCCTGCCCCCCATAAACCAAGGCGCAACACACCGGGTCGGAAGGCGCCGCCCCGAGGGCATAAGCCCTTGCCATTCCAATCGGGCCGTTACTTAGTTGCGGTCGCCCAACAACGATACGAGCCCGACACGGGCCAAAAATTGAGCGTGGCATGAAGAGGTTGCGAACGGGGCTTATCGGTCTCGGCGTCGTTGCGTTGCTGGCCGGCATCGCAGCCGTGACGGTCATTGGCTTCGTCGAGGGGCGCCAAGAAGCGGCGCATGAGGCCGAACGCGAGGCGCCGATCAAGCCGCCGCTCCGCGTAACGATGCCGGAGCGCGGCGAGCCCGTCATCACGCTCGATGCCCAAGCACAGGAAGCGGTCGGGCTGAAGCTTGCGACGTTGCCGCATGGCAAATACCAGGACCAGGTGCGCGCCTACGGCACCGTCCTCGACCTGACGACCCTCACCACGCTCAACACCAACTACGTCACCGCCGTATCGCAGCTCAACACCGCACGGGCGCGGGTCGCCGCGTCGCAGCCGGCATTCACGCGCGCCCAGGCGCTCTACGCCAAGAACATCGGCAACCTCGTGCAGGTGCAGACGACGGAGGCGGCGCTGATCGCCGACCGGGCGGCTGTAGAGGCGGCGGAATCGCAGGTACGCACGCTGCGGGCCACCGCGCTGCAGGAATGGGGCCCGGTCATCGGCAACTCGATGGTCGCCGACGGCGGTCTCATCACCCGCCTCATCGAGCGCACCGAGTTCCTGCTGCAGGTCACGCTCCCCCCCGGCGTCAATTTGGCGGACGTCCCGGGCGAAGCTTCCGTCGAGATCGGCGACAGCGCCCGACGCACCCAGGTGCGCTATATCTCGCCGGCGACGCGCGCCGATCCGCGCATCCAGGGCGTCACCTATTTCTATGCCGCCACGTCCAATTCCGGGGTGCTCCCCGGCATGAACGTGCGCGTCTTCCTCGCCAACGGTCCGCCCGTCGAGGGCGCGATCGTCCCCAACGCGGCGATCGTCTGGTGGGCGGGTCGCGCCTGGGTGTATCGGCGGCTCTCCGACACCACCTTCAGCCGCCACGCGATCCCCACCGAGATGCCGGCGGAGAAAGGTGCAGGCTACATCGTGCCGGCATCGATGTTCGCGCCGCGCGAGGAGATCGTCGTGGCCGCCTCGCAGCTCCTGCTGTCTGAGGAGTTCCGCGCACAGATTCAGGTCGAAGGCGACGACGACTGATGGCGACGCCCGACCCCGTGCCAGATTCCCATCGCGGCTTTCAGGCCTCGGTCATTCGTTTCGCCGTCCGCTTCCGTGGCACCGTCGTCGCGCTGGCGTTCCTGCTGCTCGGCTACGGCGCCGTTTCGTTGATGCAGGCAAAATACGACGTTTTCCCCGAGTTCGCGCCACCGCAAGTGGGCATCCAGGCGGAGGCGCCCGGCCTCACCGCCGAGCAGGTCGAGGTGCTCGTCACCCAGCCGATCGAGAACGCGGTCAATGGCGTACCGGGTGTTGAATCGCTGCGCTCGGTGTCGATCCAGGGCCTTTCGGTCATCACCATCATCTTCCAGGCAAACAGCGACATCTTCCGCAACCGCCAGGTCGTCTCCGAACGGCTCGCCGAGGCGGCACAGGAGCTGCCGCAGAACACGCCGCCACCGACAATCACGCCGCTGACCTCCTCTTCCAGCACCGTGCTCGTCCTCGGCCTGACCTCCGCCAAGCGCTCGCTCATGGACCTGCGATCGCTCGCCGACTGGACGCTGCGTCAGCGGCTGCTCGCGGTGCCGGGTGTCTCCAAGGTCGCCGTGTTCGGCAGCGACATCCGCTCGCTCCAGGTCCAGATCCGTCCCGACGACCTGTTGCGCTTCAGCCTGTCGATCGATGACGTCCTCACCGCTGCACGCAAGGCGACGGCGATCACCGGGTCGGGCTTCATCGAGACCGCCAACCAGCGCATCGTCCTCCAGGCCGACGGCCAGTCCATCGACCCGGAGGAGATCGGGCGCACCGTCGTCGCCAGTGTCAACGGCGCGAGCGTGCTGCTGCGGGACGTGGCCAACGTCGTCAACGCGCCCGAGCCGCCCATCGGCGGCGCCACCATCATGGGCGAGCCCGGCGTTGTGCTGCTCGTCTCCGGCCAGCTCGGCGCCAACACCGTCGACGTCACCGAAGGCATCGAGAAGGTGCTCGAGAACCTGCGCCCCTCCATCGAGCGCGAGGGCATCGAGATGCGCACGGACCTGTTCCGGCCGGCGGACTTCATCGCCATCTCGACCAACAACGTGCAGCAGTCGCTGCTCCTGGGCGGCATTCTGGTCGTCGTCGTGCTGTTCCTGTTTCTCTACGACCTGCGCACGGCGACGATCTCATCCGTCGCCATCCCTCTTTCGCTGCTCGCCGCCGTCGTGGTTCTGAATGCGCTCGGCGCCACTCTCAACGCCATGACGCTCGGCGGTCTTGCCATCGCCATCGGCGAGGTCGTCGACGACGCGGTCATCGATGTGGAGAACATCTCCCGCCGCCTGCGCGAGAACCGCCGCCTGGCGCACCCGCTGCCGATCGGCCAGGTGATCGTCAACGCCTCACTCGAGGTGCGCGGCTCGGTCGTCTACGCGACCTTTGCCGTCATCCTCGTGTTCCTGCCGGTTGTCATGCTTCCCGGACTGGCGGGCCGCTTCTTCGCGCCGCTCGGGCTCGCCTACGTGCTGGCCATCCTCGCCTCGCTTGCCGTGGCGATGATCGTCACCCCGGCGCTGTGCATGCTGCTGTTCCCTAAGAACACGCCGGCCGAGGCCGACGCCGTGCACGATCCGCCGGTGACGCGCTGGCTTCGCCGGCACTATGAGCGCGCCTTGCACGGCATCGTCGCCCACCCGCGCGCCACCATCGCCGCCGCCGTGCTGTTTACCGTCATCGGCTGCTCGGCCGTGCCGTTCTTCGGCGCCGGCTTCCTGCCGGAGCTCAAGGAAGGCCACTTCACGCTGCACATGGCGGCAGTGCCCGGCACCTCGATCGAAGAATCCCAGCGCCTCGGCAAGCTCGTCACCAGCGCGCTTCTGAAGCTGCCGTTCGTGCGCGTCGTCTCCCAGCGCATCGGCCGCGCCGAGCAGGCCGACGACACCTGGGGCTCAAACTACAGCGAGTTCGAAGTCGACCTGCAGCGCGGGCTTTCGGGCGCCCAGTCCGAGGAGGCGCAGATCGAAATGCGCAAGGTGCTGGCGGGCTTCCCCGGCGCCAACTTTGCCCTGAAGCCGTTCCTGACCGAGCGCGTCGAGGAATCCCTCTCCGGCTACACCGCCTCGGTCATCGTCAACATCTACGGCAACGACCTCAACGAGCTCGATGCCACCGCGCAAGAAGTGGCGCAGGAGCTCAACGGAATCGAAGGCGCAACCGAAGTCCAGCTGCAATCGCCCCCCGGCCTCCCGCAGCTGACCATCCGCCCGCGCAAGGCCGACCTCGAACGCTGGGGCCTTGACGCGGTCGAGGTGCTGAACGTGCTGCGCACCGCGTATCAGGGCGACATCGTCGGCCAGACTTACGAGGGCAGCCGCGTCTACAACGTCATCGCCATCCTCGACAAAGAGACGCGCGAAAACGTCACCAATGTCGGCAACCTGCCGCTGCGTACGCGCGCGGGCAATTTCGTGTTGCTGAAGCAGGTCGCCGACGTTTTCCAGATCGCCGGGCGCTACCAGGTGGACCACCTCGGCGGCCAGCGCCTGCAAGCCGTCACCGCCAACGTCATCGGCCGCGACGTGACGTCATTCGTCGACGAGGCCGAGCAAAGGCTGAACGAGAAGCTCAAGCTGCCGGCCGGCGTGCATCTGGAGTTCGCCGGCTCGGCACAGGCGCAGGCCAAGGCGCAGCGCGATCTGATCATGAACTCGCTGATCGCCGGCCTCGGCATCCTCATTCTGCTCATGGTGGTCACGGGCAGCGCCCGCAACGTGCTCCTCGTCCTCGCCAATATGCCGTTTGCTATGGTCGGCGGCGTGCTCGCCGTGTTCGCCACCGGCGGTATACTGACGCTCGGCTCGATGGTCGGCTTCGTGACCCTGTTCGGCATCACGCTGCGCAACTCGATCATGATGATCTCGCATTACGAGCACTTGGTCGGCGTCGAGGGCCGCCCCTGGGGTCCGCAGACGGCGATCGCCGGCGCTGCCGACCGCCTCGCCCCCATCCTCATGACGTCGATCGTGACGGCGCTCGGCCTGTTGCCGCTGGCCATCGGCATGAACGAGCCGGGGCGCGAGATCGAGGGGCCGATGGCGCTCGTCATCGTCGGCGGACTGGCCACCTCGATGACCCTCAACCTCTTGGTGTTGCCGACGCTCGCCCTACAGTTCGGCAAGTTCGGCGAGCGCGACCCCGAGTTCTCCGAGGCGCCGCCAAACTCGGGCGGCGGTGCGGCTGCCTCGTAAGCGCTATTCGGCTGCCATGCGCACGACCTGCGGCTTCTGAAACAACCGCTGGCGCACCAGGTCGATGTGCACGCGCAGGTGATAGAACTGGTCGGAGAAGTTGAGCGGATAGCGGATGCGCCGCACGCCGGAATCGATGCGCTCGACCTCCGCCTGATAGCGCGCCAGCTCGCCCGCCGATGCCGGCGCATCGAGCTCCTTCTCCAGCGCCTTGAGCTGCCGGTACCAATAGAGCAGCCGGCGGCGGACGAACCACGAGTAGAGCCCCGGCAGCGACCGCATGATCGGTATGAGGATGACGAGCGAGGGAATGAGCAGCAGCACCGTCTGGGCGCCGTGGTCGGCGACGAACGCCGTGACGGAGAACGGGAAACCCGCCTCCTTCACCGCCGGCGCGATGGAGCGCAGCGCCACCGGCAGCTCGCCCGTCTTGTAGACGAGGCGCGTCTCCTCCGGCACCCGGTACTCGGGATCGGAAATGTGCGGGAACGTCCCCGGTCGGTGGAACAGCACCGGGTCGCCCTGCTTGTCGAAGCCGGAGCGCGGGTTGTTGAGGACCGCGAACGACAAGAGGTTGATCAGCGACGGATCGAGGCTCGAGCGCACGACGAGCGTGGTGCTCGTCGCCAAGAGCGTGATGTCGTCGGGTGGTGCCAGCGGCTCGAACTCTACCGCGCCGCGATTGAGCATCACCTTGGTCAGCGCCGGGAAGCGGTTGGCGTAGGCGTCGGCCTCGAGCGCGAAGTTGAGCAGCCGGATGCCTTGCACGTGGAGGAGCTTCTGCACCAGCTCGGCATCGGCCGGCTGGATGATGAAGGCGGCGTCGGCCTTGCCCGCGAGCAGCTGGCCGCCATCGGGCGCCAGGTCCTCGGCAATCATCAAAGGATTGTCTTTCCCGACCTCGATGGCGTTGGCGCGCAGCAGCTGCGAGGCGATGCGGCGCGTGCCGCTCTCGCTCGTCCCGGTAAGCACCGGCCTAGCCTTCAGGTCGCGCAAGCTCTGGCCGGAGAAGTCGGAGCGCACGAACACCCAGATCGGCTCATAGAACAGGCGGCCGACCGAGCGCAGCTTGCCGAGCTCCTTCGACTGCCAATCCTGCGCCTTCGAGCGCGCCAGCCGCCCCTGCATGCTGCCGACGAGGCCGCCCTTGATGAAGGCGGCGTCGAACTCGGGCGGCTCGGCGACGAGCCCTTTGAGCGTCTTGAACCCTTCGACGGCGGGACGCATCTGGACGTCGACGCCATACGGCTCCAGCGTTTTCTCGTATGCCGCGCCGAGTTCCTGGTAGTGGCTCTGGCCGCCCGTCGCGAGCACGATCGTGCCGTCGGAGCCCTTCGTGCCCGTCAGCGCGTAATAGCCGGCCGACATGGCGCCGACGACGCCAAGCGCGATGATCGTGACCACCTTCGGCAGGTTCGACATGAAGCCCCCTCGCGCGGATGTCCCCAGCGCGGATTTCTAGCAGCTCGGATGCGCGATATGCTCATCGCCCGGTGGCAACTCGGTGGCGAAATAGCTTTTGCGCCACACCGGGAATACCCGGCGCGCATAACTGCCAATCGTCAGGACGCGGAAAACCTGTGGACGATGGAGCGGCGGTGGCGCCGCGAGGGTCTGGTGGAGGGGGCTGGATTCGAACCAGCGTAGGCGAAGCCAACGGATTTACAGTCAGCCACACCAAGAATTACGCCGCGACAACGGCCGAAAAATCATGTGGCGCAAGGGCGTAGTGCATTAACCAGCGCATACGCCGTGTGAGGTAGCTTTGCAGCGTAGCGTAATCGCCGTTTTACGCTACCCCGCAGTGTCGCGCTCTTCTTAACAGCAGCAAGTGGCCGCCAGTAGCGTCGGGGGAAAACCTTCCGGGCGTGCAGTAGAGCTGCGCCCCGCCGCGTCTTGCTGAGCAGTCCCGAGAACAGTGTCAGCAGAGGGACGGGCGAATGATTAACAAGAACTTGCCTCCAGAGGTTCGCGAGAAAGCCCTTGAGACGGAAATGCGGGGGCTCGGCATCCTGCAGTACCGCCGCATCGTGAAGCGGGCGCGGGAGCGCGAACGTGAGGGGACAACGCGGCATGGCCTGGTGCTCATCAAGGCCGCCCTTGATCGTGTTGCGAACGGCATCACGTCGTTCCTGGCGGAAGTCAACCAATCCGGGCGCGGAGCCCTTGCGGGGTCGGCCCCTTTACTCTCCCGCGTCGACCCGCGTGTGGCGGCCCTAGTTGGCCTCCGTGTGGTGGTCGACGGCATCTTGGTTCATCGCCCTGTAGCCGCCCTCGCTACCGAGATTGGGAAGCGGCTAGAGGATGAGGTTCGCTTTCAGTGCTTCCGGGCCGTCTCGCCGCTGCGCTTTCATCGCGTCAAGGAGGAGGTCAAGAAGGCCTCGACGCATCGGCGCAAGCGCACGGTCGGAATCTTCCGGGCTAACCGGCTAGGCGTCGACTGGCCTGACTTCACGATCACCGAGCGGGTGCGTGCGGGCATGAAGCTGATCGAGCTTATTGCCGGGACCGGTTACATTGAGTTGCGCGTCAAAAGCTCGGGCATCGGTAAGAAGCAAAAGACACAGCGCGTCGTCAGGGTGACCCCGAAGCTGAAGCGCTGGATCGCCGAGCAAACGGCCCGCTGCGAGGTTCTTTGTCCGCGCTATCTGCCGAGCTACTTACCGCCCAAGCCGTGGAACCAGGGCGGACGCGGTGGTTACCATTACCCCGGAATCGTCGGCGACCACTTCTTCATGAAGACGCACTTTAGCGAGCACCGTAAGCTCGTCGAACGTGCGCTGCCGAGTATACCGCTGGTCCTCGGCGGGTTGAACGTGCTGCAGGCGACCCCTTGGGCGGTGAACCAACGGGTTCTTGAGGTTGCGCGTGCGGCATGGGACGCGGGCTTGCAGATCGAGGGCTTGCCGTCCCGCGAAGACTTGCCGCTGCCACCTCGGCCGTACGACATCGACACGAACGACGATGCGCGAAGAAAGTGGCGCCGCGCCACCGCGCCCGTGTGGGATTACAACTCCCGAGCCGTGGCGAAGCGTATTCTTGTGGCCCGCACCCTTTGGATCGCCGAGCAGTTCGTCGATGAGCCCACGATTTATTTTCCGCACCAGCTCGACTTCCGCGGGCGTGCGTACACTCTCCCATCAGGGCTAAGCCCGCAGGGCACCGACCTAGCCAAGGGCCTTTTGCACTTTGGGGAAGCCGTCCCGCTTGGCGACGACGTGGCGGCCGGTTGGCTCGCGATCCACGGCGCCAACTCATACGGCTACGACAAGGCGCCGCTTGAGGAGCGGATTGCCTATATCGAGGCGATGAATGAGGAGATCCTCGCGATAGCGGCGGAGCCCCTCGAACACACATCATGGACGCGCGCGGATGCGCCGTTCCAATTCCTAGCCTTCTGCTTCGAATGGGCTGAGTACCTGCGGACGGGCAACACATTCGCCTCCCGCCTCGCCGTGGCTATGGACGCCTCCTGCAGCGGCATTCAGCATTTCTCCGCGATGGTGCGCGATGAGGTTGGCGGCGCTAGCGTCAACCTGGTGGGCGGCGATCAGAAGCAGGACATTTATCAGCGTGTGTGTGATCGCTTCATTGCGTTGCTCCGAGCCGAATTAGCCGACACCGAAACGCTCGCCTACCAAAGCGCTGACGGCGCACCAGTATCCGTGGCTAACGCCGCCCGCATTTGGCTAAGCCTTAAGCCGGACCGAACGACGACCAAAGCGCAGGTGATGACTACGCCTTACGGCTCGACGCGCAACGCCCACTGCCGACAGACTGAGGATTGGCTGCGTGAGAGGCGCAAGTTAGAGATAGTGGAGCTACCACGCGACGATCTATTCCCACTCGCAAACTTCGGCGCCAAACGAATAAACGAGGCGATCGGTAAGGAGGTTGAGGGGGCCAAGAAGGTCATGCGTTGGCTCCAAGACTGCGCCTCCGTCATGTCGCAGGCGCCGGGGTATCTGCACTGGCGTACGCCTTCCGGCTTTCCGGTCTATCAACATTACTCGGCGACCCGAAAGACCCAAGTCCGCACCGCCCTGGGCGACACCGCAATCAGGCTGACCTTCCGGGAGGAGACGGAGCGGAAGGACGGGCGGGATATGCGTATGAGCATCGCCCCGAACTTCGTACATGCCCTCGATGCGGCCCACCTATTTCTGACGGTGGACTACGCGGTCGCCAACGGCATCAGCCACCTCGCGGCGGTGCATGACTCGTTCGGCTGCCATGCCGCTTATGCCAACAAGTTCGCGGCAATCATACGCGAGGCGTTCGTGGACCTCTATGAGGGGCACGACGTACTCACCGAGTTCCGCGACGCACTGCTCGCGCAGCTCCCGCCCAAGCTCGCCAAGCGCCTACCCGCGTTGTCAAAGCTTGAGTTTGGGACGCTGGACCTCAACACCGTCCGGAAATCACAGTTCTTCTTCTCGTGAGGAGCAATGGACAAACCAACGTTTGAGAAGCTTCGTGCTGTTTGGCGCGAAGACGATGACGGCGACGACATCGACTTGGTACACGACCGCGTGACGGGCTCTTGGCGGCATGGAAGTGAGCACGAAGCAGTGTTCAAACGCCGCGCTGATGGCACGTTCTGGTTGGTGGCCTATCGCGCCGACCCAGGCGGCGATTACAACGACTTCCGCGACGAAACCCTCGACGTTGCGCAGGTGTGGCCGCACACGGTCACGTCCGTCGAATACAAGTCGACGCCGCCACCGGCTGAGGCATTGCCCGCCGAATGACTCTGCTGGTCGATAGCGACCGGCTCCACTCCGTCAGCTCAACCTTAGTCGCCCACTCGGCGATGAAGCTCGTCAACGCGATGCAGGACGACCGCAAGGAAGTCCAGATCGCGGCGGCGGCGTGCGTCTTCGCGATGCTCGCACAGAAGCTCGGAGTCCACCCCGGCAACGCATTGGACGTGGCGCAGCGGATCATCGCGGCGTCCGTCAAGGAGCGCACTGACCTTCGGGCGGTGCAAATGTACGTCAACGAGGAACTCAAGCATGGCTGAAGCGAAGAAAGCGAAGCGACCGCTCGTCACGACACCGAAGGGGCGCTTCAAGTTCCCCCACCTCATCGTCCCCGATACCAAGTACGACAAGGACGGCAAGTTCCACGTCCAGCTCGTTCTCGACGAGAAGAGTGCCGCGCCGCTCATCAAGCAGTTCGCCCCCGAGCACAAGGCGGCTATCGCCTCCGCGAAGGAGGAGTACGACGAGATGGCCGCTGAGGCGGAGAAGCTGAAGAAGAAGATGAAGGTCCTCTTCAACCCGCAGGACTTCTTCACGAGCGAGGTGGAGGACGGCGAGCCGACCGGTAACGTCGTGTTCACGTTCGGCACCAAGGCGAAGCTTACCGTCAAGGACAAGTCCGGCAAGGACCGGGTTATCCAGCGCGTCATTCCCGTATTCGATGCCAAGGGGCAGCGTATCAACGGTTCGGACCTCTCCATTTGGGGCGGCACGCTCGGCAAGGTGTCGTTCTTCGCGCAGCCGTACTTTATCCCCGGCTCCGGTTTGGCTGGCCTCTCCTTCCGACTGGCGGCCGTCCAGGTTATCGAGCTGGTGAGCGGTGGCGGACGTTCGGCTGGCGGCTTCGGGTTTGGCCAAGAGGACGGCTTCGAGTACGAGCCCAAGGACAACGGGCCGGATGTCGGTGACGAGGAGCCCCTCGACGACGAGATTCCCTTCTAAGTGGCCCGCGCGCGGCGGGGCCGCGTACGCGCCATCCCTCGGGACGGATACCGCTCCACCGCGGAGCACCGCGTCGCCGAGGCCCTCAAGACGGCCGGTGTGCCCGTCATCTACGAAAAGCACCGGCTTCCCTACACGCACCCCGCAACGAACCACCACTACACGCCCGACTTCGTGCTGCCGAACGGCATAGCAATTGAGGTCAAGGGCTTCCTCCTCATGGACTCGCGCAAGACGCTTCTCCTCGTCCGAGAGCAGCACCCCGACCTCGACCTCCGGCTTGTCATCAACAAGCTCACCGCGCGTGTGCAGGGCTTGAAGAAGCTCAACCTCGCTCAGTGGTGCGACAAGTTCGGCTTCGCGTGGGCAGTCGGGGCGGTGCCGCTCGATTGGCTGAAGGAGAGGCCGAAGGCGAAGCGGGTCAAAGCGATCGAGGCGTTCGTCAGATGACCACCACACCAATGCCCGGCTGGGCTGCTCTCACATTGAAGGCCCTAGACGACAAAGTGGCGGCGGGGCCGTGGTCAATGATGCGCACGGTGCTGGCGGCCGTCGCGTTTCCGCCTTGGGTGATCGCCCTGCGGTACGACGATGGCCGCCCCTACCTGCAGGTGCAGGACCCCAACGCCGTCTGCAATGCCACCGGCAAGCCCGCCCCCTGGTCCGGCCGGAAGTGGTTCCTCTCTCTGCACATGACGGAGACGGAACTCGTCAAGACGGCGCTTAAGGCGGTCCTCGCGGCCGTCGAGCACGAAGCGCTGGAGCGGTTCACCTACAAGGGCGTCACCGTCTTCGATCCGCATATCCGTGTGGACGACCTGGTGGAGCTGCGTGCAGTGTGCCCGTTGGATGCGCGAGCACCGCAGTGACCCGCCCGGTGCGCTACGAACGGGATACCTCCGGCGAAACGTGGTGGTGCAACAGCCACGCACGCCGCGCTGAGTACCTGCGCAACGGCGAACACGTCTGTGACTTCCGGCTCGGCGGTATCCTCCTGCCGTGCCGCGCGGTCAATCTGACGGAACAGGTTGAACTCTTGGACACACATAGTGAGTGAAAGCGAAGCGCTCCGGCGCAAGCAACCGTGCCCCGACTGCGGCTCCTCAGACGGCCTTACCGTTTACAGCGACGGCCACACATTCTGCTTCGCCCAATGCGGCGCCAAGTTCCCCGAAGGCTCCGCCCCCTCCAAACCGAAGACGGCCGCGGGCCTCATCCCGTTCGGGGTGTACGCCGACATCGCCGCGCGCGGGCTCCGCGAGGAGACGCTCAAGAAGTTCGGGTACTTCCTGAAGGAGCACACCAAGCACGGCATGCTGCAGGTGGCACCGTACCGGGACGGCACGGGTGAGATCGTTGCGCAGAAGATCCGCACGCCCGAGAAAGACTTCGCATGGGTGGGCAATCCAAAGCGGCTCGGCTTGTGGGGGCAGCATCTATGGACCCCACGCCCCGACAGCAACGTGTTCCTCACGATCACGGAGGGCGAGCCGGACTGTATGTCCGTGGCGCAAGCGCAGGGCCTCAAGTACCCGGTGGTGTCACTCATCAACGGCGCCGCATCGGCCGGGAAGGACATCGCCAGCCAAATCGAATGGGTGGAGCAGTTTCCGTTCGTAGTGCTCTGCTTCGACATGGACGGCCCCGGTAAGGAGGCGGCGCTCGAAGTTGCGCAGATGCTCACGCCCGGCAAGGTGCGGATCGCGGCGCTCCCCCTCAAGGACGCCAGCGACATGCTCCAGGCCAAGCGGTCGAAGGAGCTTATCGACGCGCTCTTCAACGCGAAGCCGTACGCGCCCGAGGGTGTCATCAACGGCGCCGACATTCTGGAGGAGCTGAAGAAGGCCCCCGAGAAGGCGCTCGTTCCGTTCCCGTGGCCGCAGGTGGAGGAGATGACGGGCGGGTTCTGGCCCGGCTCCCTCACAACGATCGCCGCAGGCACGAACGCAGGCAAGACGCCCCTGGTCTACAACCTGGTGCACCACTTGCTCGCGCACGGTGAGACGGTCGGCGTGCTCCACACGGAGCAGCAGCACAAGGAAGCCGCGCTCGGGATCATGCAGCTCGAACTAGAGCAGCGCCTCGACCCGCGCCTGCAGCACGGCAAAGAGAAGGGCTTCGACAAGGCCTTCAAGAAGACGATCGGCTCCGGCCGGTGGTTCTACTTCACGGTCGACCTCGGGCCGGACGAGCTGCTCAGCAAGGTCCTGTACCTGGTGCAGGCCTGCGGGTGCCAGTGGATCGTCATAGATCACCTCCACGACATCGTGGCGAACTACGCGGGGGCCGACGAGCGCCGCTTCGTTGACGGCCTCATGGCGAAACTCAAGAGCATCGCCGTCCGCTTCGGCGTGGGCATCTTCGTGGTGGCGCAGCTCTCGTTGCCGGAAGGCAATAAAGGCTTCGAGCACGGCATCGCCGTCACCATGAAAGCCATCAAGGGCGCGGGCTCAATCTCTCAGGTGTCCGCCGTCATCCTCGGCTACGAGCGCAACCTCATGGACGCACAGAAGGCCAAGGTGGGCCGCTTGCGTGTCCTCAAAAATCGCCACGGCGGAAGGACGGGACTCGCGGACTCATTGTTCTACGAGGACCACTCCGGCCGCTTGCGCGTGCTAGGAGAGCATGACTTCAAGGACGAAACCGAAGGGGAAGCGGCTTCTATTTGACATAGAGACCAACGGCCTCCTCGACACCCTCGAACGCATCCATTGCATATGGATCAAGGACCTCGATACCGAGGAGTTCTACGAGTTCCACGACTACTTTCAAACGCTCAGCCCACACACCGGCAACATTGGCCACGCGGTGGAAATGCTCGACGGGGCAGAGCTTCTCGTCGGACACAATATTCTGCACTACGACATCCCAGCAGTGCAGCTCCTATACCCCGGCGCGCTCCGCGGGTTCTCATACTTCGGCGGCAAGCCGATCTTCGACACGCTCATAGCCTCCCGCCTCATCTGGCCCGAGATCCTCGTCAGTGACTTCGAGCGCTTCGGCGTCTTCGAGGGCACCGGCAAGGACCGCAAGCTCGTTGCGACCAAGGGCAACTTCCCGCGGAAGCACTTGGGCAAGCACGGGCTTGAGGCGTGGGGGTATCGCAAGAAGCTCCTCAAGGGCGACTACTCGCAGAGCGTCAAGGACTTCTCGAAGGAGCTGAAGGCGCTGAAGGACCCGGCGCTCATCCTCACGGCGATCCGCGAGAAGCACCCATCGTGGGAACCCCTCGTCCAGTGGAAGCCGGACGGGTCATTCGACAAGCTCTTCGAGTGGGCCGCGTGGAACGCCGACATGCACGCGTACTGCAAGCGTGACGTGGAGGTGAACGCCGCGCTCCTGCAGGAGATACGCGACCAGAAGTACAGCAACCGCTCGCTCACGCTGGAGCACAAATTCGCCGAGGTCCTCCTCAAGCAGGAACTCCACGGCGTCCCGTTCGACGTCCCCAAGGCGGAGGCCCTCAAGGCGAAGCTCATCACGCGCAAGGCGGAGCTTGAGGACGAGCTGCAGCGCACCTTCCCACCGTGGTCCGTGTTCGAGTGGTTCACGCCCAAGGTCAACAACTCGAAGCTCGGCTACGAGAAGGACGTGCCGTTCCGCAAGGAGCACCAGGTTGTCTTCAACCCCGGCTCGCGGACGCACATTGAGAACCGCCTCACGAAGCTCCGCGGGTGGAAGCCCCTGGAGTGGACACCCTCCGGCCGCGCGAAGATTGACGACGTGATCTTGGGCCGCCTCCCGTACCCCGAGGCGAAGCCCATCACGGAGTACCTCCTCCTGCAGAAGCGCCTCGGGCAGCTCGCCGAGGGAACCAACGCGTGGCTCAACCTGGTCAAGCCGGACGGGCGCATCCACGGCCGCGTCATCACGAACGGCACGCCGCACGGCCGGTGTTCGCACCAGAAGCCGAACATCACGGCGGTCCCGCGGGTCACTGCGGAGTACGGCGAGGAATGCCGCTCGCTCTTCTATGCGCCGGACGGTTGGGTAATGGTCGGCTGCGACGCCGCGGGCATTCAGCTCCGGTGCCTCGCCGGGTTCATGCGCAAGTTCGACGGCGGCGCGTACATGAAGGTGGTCCTTCAGGGCGACCCTCACACGTTCCACCAGAAGGTCACCGGCATCGCCTCGCGCGATAAGGTCAAGACCTTCCTTTACGCGCTGCTATTCGGTGCGCGCGGGCCGACCCTATCGCTCAGCACGGGCGGCACGGCGGATGACGCCGAGAAGCTTCGGCAGAAGTTCCTCACCCGTATCCCTGCGTTCAACCTCGCGAACAGCGAGTGCGAGGAGTTCTTCAGGGCGACCGGTACGCTAGTGGGGCTGGACGGCCGCATCGTCCCACTCCGCGGCGCGAACTCCGCTCTCAACTACCGGCTGACGAACGCCGAGGCATGCATCGTCAAGCAGGCGACCGTCTTCTTCTATGAGGACGCGACCGCGGCCGGTCTCGTGTTCGGCGTCGACTACGCCCTTGTGATCCACGCGCACGACGAGCTGCAGGTGCTCTGCCGCGAACATCTGGCGGAGACGATCGGCCCGATGGTAGCCGCCGCGATCAAGCGTGCGGGCGAGTACTTCAAGTTCCCTTGCCCGATGAAGGGAGAATACAAGATTGGACGAAATTGGGCCGAGACTCACTGAGGTCCTCTGCAACGCGTGGGCGGCTCCGTATTCGACCAAATCGGACTTCGCCCGTGCGTACGCCGATGAGATCGCCGAGGCCGCCTGCAGGGGATACCTCACCGTGCGCGCGAGTGACGGCGAGTGGGGGCGCGTGTGGCGGATCACACCGCTGGGGGTGACGCTCATCTTCCCGGACGCGTCCCTCCCGGCAGTGGAGGACATGCCGCTCGACCTCCTCCTATCGAACCGTGCGCTCTTCTAGGACCACGGAACTTCGACGACTACGCCAAACGCTGCATAGCCACCGCCCCTGACTGCATCGTCGCGTGGTGGCTCATGGCTTCGTATCTCTACTACCACTGCGATGAGAGCCTACTCAGCGACGAGTATTACGACTCGCTCGCGGTGTTCATGCTCAAGCGCTGGCGAGACATTCGCCACCCCCACAAGCGCCTCATCACGCGCAAGGACCTCGAAGCCGGGTCCAGCTACGCGCTGCGAGAAGACCAGTATCCATCCATCACCAAAAGCGCTGCGCACCGACTGATGCGCGGCGGATAGGGAGACGCATTGACCACCCTCCTCATCGACGGGGACATCCTCGTCTATCGCTGGGCGTACGGCGCCGAGAAAGCGATTGATTGGGACGACGGCATCTGGACGCTACACGCGGACGCCAATGAAGCCTGCGCAATGTTGGACGACAACATCGCCAAGCTGATGAAGATGCTCGGGGCGAAGAACGTCGTCGTTGCGCTCACCGGCAAGCGCAACTTCCGCAAAGAGTTGTGGCCCGGCTACAAGGCGAACCGCACCAAGCAGCGTAAGCCCCTCTGCATGCCCGCCGTCCGGGAGCACATCGCGGCGAACTACGCGTGCCTCGTCTGCGACGGCATCGAAGCGGACGACCTCCTCGGCATCGCGGGCACGAAACCCGGCGACCGTGCGGAGCGGATCATCGTCACGGAGGACAAGGACCTCCTGCAGATACCCGGCTTCCACTACCGCCCGAGCCAACCCCACGGCGGCGTCTTCGCGGTGACACGTGAGGAAGGCGAGAAGCTCCACCTTGCGCAGAGCATCGCGGGCGACCCCACCGACAATTACCCGGGCTGTCCAGGGTACGGCATCGCGCGTGCCCGCAAGATGGTCGAAGCGGCGCCCAAGTGGGAGACCGTCCGGGACGCGTACCTCAGCGCGGGCCTCACCGAACGCGACGCGCTCACGCAGGCGCGGCTCGCGAAAATCCTCACGTACGATTGGTTCAACCACGCAACGAGGAAGCCCATCCTTTGGACCCCTTCAACGTAATCGGTCTCTACAGCCCGGCCCCGGCGAGCGGTAAGACCACCTCGGCAAAGTACCTGCAGAACGAGTTCAACCTCGTCCAGGCAAGCTTCTCCAATCCGATGAAGCTCATGCTTCTGAAGTTCGTCCTCAACTTCGCGCCGTTAGGGCTCGCCTCCACCGCCGCGTACTCGTGGGCGAACCAATACTTCGAGAACAAGAACCTCCCCATCCGCGAGATCCCCGGCACGCCCACCATGCGCCACCTACTGGACACCCTCGGGACGACCTGGGGGCGGACGGCGGTGCATGAAGACGTTTGGGTGGAAGCGGCCCGCGCCCGCGTGAACCAGATGAGGGCGAAGGGCATGCAGGGTGTCGTCTTCGACGACGTGCGTTTCCAGAACGAGGCGGACATGCTCCGCGAGCTGGGCGGTCAGTTCGTCAAGATCGTCATGCCGGGCAACGAGGCGTCCGGCCTTCAGTCCGAGGGCAACCTCGAAGGCTTCCCCTTCGCGGCGGAGATCCTGAACGGCGGCGACAAGGGCGCGCTCTTCAAGGTCATCACAGAAGTCGTACGTCCTCTTCTCGGGGGGCGCTGATGGCGTGGACCGCGAAGATGCCTCCGCCCTGCCCTCCCGTGCCGGAGGCGCTGCTTACGTACCTCGACGCGATGTTCCCCAACCAGTGCGCGCGCGAGGGCGACACGCCCGAACAAATCTGGATCGCCGCGGGTGCTCGCAAAGTCGTCGACCACCTGAAGGCGCACCAACCCGACGAGTTCTTAGTCAATCCGGGAGACCTCTAATGTGCCCTCCGTCTCGGCCGAAGCAGCAAGCACCGGCCCCAACCTCCGCCCTTCCCCCTCCTCCCCCCACTCCTCCGCCTCCGCAACCCGTCGCGGAGCGCCTCTACACGCAAGACGAGTCCGCCCAACAGGGCGCCAACACGCGCAACCGCCGCCGCACCGATCGCTCCGGCCTCAATGCGCTGCGCATCGACCTTAACCTCCCGTCGAGCGCGTCCAACCTCACCATTCCCCAAGGATAGGCATGGCCTCCTACACAGCCGGTCCCGCTGAGAAGCGGTACGCGGAGCTGAAGGCCGATCGCCAGCCATACGTCACACGCAACGATGAGTGCGCCGCCCTAACGATCCCTCGCTATATGTCGGCAGGGGACGGTGGCGGTCGCGTACCTGCAGGCAAGTTGCGTAAGACGTGGCAAGGCACCGGCTCGCTCTGTGTCAACAATCTCTCAGCGAAGCTCCTCATCACAACGATGCCGCCCGAGGCGGCCATGTTCCGCTTCAAAGCGAACGACGAGGCCCTCCGGCAGGCTCAACAGGAGAAGGCCAAGGCGGACCTCGACCAGGCGCTTGCTGCGCAGGAGCGGAACGCGGTCGACAAGATCGAGGCGTGCGCCGATCGCGCGGTAGTCTTCGACGGCTTCAAGCGCTGCACCATTGGCGGCAACGCCCTCATCAACCTGTACGACGACGGCTCCCGCGTAATCCCGCTTGAGCGCTTCGTGGTGGTCCGCGACGGAAGCGATAACCTCTTGGAAATCGTCGTCGAAGATCCGCTCGCCCCCGAGACGCTCCCCAAGGACCTCCTCAAGTATGTCTCCGAGCGCGGCATCATCGGCCGTCACAAGGACAGCTACGGGAAGAAGTCGCTTCGCGTCTACACGCACATCCAGCGCCGCAACGAACAGATGCATTTGTATCAGGAGTTGTGCGGGAGGCGCGTGGACGGCAGTGAGGGCGCGTACCCCGTCGACCGCTGCCCGTGGATACCCATGCGGTTCTTCGCGGCGGACTCCGAGGCCTATGGCCGGTCATACGCGGAGGAGCACTACGGCGCGCTGCAAGCGCTGGAGAACCTCTACAAGGCAATCACGGAGGGTACGGCCGCCGCCGCGCGCGTGCTCACGATGGTCAACCCCAACGGCATCACCCGCGTGCGAGACGTTGACCAGGCGCCGAACGGAGCGGTGGTGGTCGGCAACGCGGCTGATGTCACGACATTCCAGCTCGACAAGGCGCGCGACTTCTCGACGGGCATGACGCTCATCGAGCGGATAGAGCGTGGCCTTGAACGCGCATTCCTCGTGAACACCGGCATTCAACGACCCGGTGAGCGCGTGACGGCGGAAGAAATCCAATTCATGGCGAAGCAATTGGATGACGCGCTCGGCGGTGTCTACACGATCTTCAGCAAGGAGTTCCAGCGGCCGTTCGTCAACGCTCGACTCCACCTCATGGAGATGAACCGGGAAATGCCGCAGATGCCACGCGACATCGTTCGCCCGACGATCCTCACCGGCTACGACGCTCTCGGGCGTCAGAGCGACAAGCGGAAGCTCCTCGATTTCTCGAAAGCCGCAGTCGAGACGGTCGGCGAGGAGGACTACAAGCTGTACGTCAACCCGAGCGAGCAGCTCAAGCGCCTCGCCACGGCTGACCAGATTGACCCGAACAATCTCATTCGATCGGAGGAGGAGGTCGCGGCCGA
Source organism: Hyphomicrobium album (assembly GCF_009708035.1). Taxonomy (NCBI): domain Bacteria; kingdom Pseudomonadati; phylum Pseudomonadota; class Alphaproteobacteria; order Hyphomicrobiales; family Hyphomicrobiaceae; genus Hyphomicrobium; species Hyphomicrobium album. The sequence goes on along the minus strand of NZ_WMBQ01000001.1, from coordinate 216,036 downwards.
GCAGCAGCGGCAACAGCAAATGGCAATGGCGTCTCAGCTCGGCCCCGAGGCGCTCAAGCTAGTCGGCAACGCAGTCACCAAAGGAGCACCACCACAATGAGCAAGCAGAACCCCGAGAAGCCCGCCGCGCTCGGCAATCCCCCGGCGCACTACACTGACCCCGAGATCGCCAACCTCCCCGAGGTACGAGTCGACGGGTCCGACACCCAAGAGTTCGACCCGCAGAACCCCATCATCAAGAAGGGTTCTGTCACTGACCCGAAGACGGGCATTACGACCACTCACAACTAACCGCCGCCGCGCGCGGCCTCAGCACGAAGAGGTACTATGAACCAGGATCGAGACGACGCCGCCGCGGCACGTGAGGCGGCTACCGCTGCAGGCACTAACCCGCAGGAGGAAGTGGGGGACGAGGCCGCGACGCACCAACAGCCGAACCCCTCCGGCGAGGTGGCACCCGCTGAGGTAAAGCCCGCGGCCGGTGAGGAGGGCGATGACCTCGCAAAGGCGATCGACACGGCAGCCTCCGACGAGCAGCTCGCGTGGGCTGGCGAGACGTACGGCGAGGCGATCGCGGGCGTCATGAAGGACGCGGGTGTCAACGCCCACGCGGCCAACGAGTATTTCCAGAAGAACGGCACCCTCCCGGATGCCACCTTCGAGAAGCTCGCCGCGAAGGGCTACCCGAAGTCGGTTGTGCAGGCGTACATCAAGGGCGTCGCCGACGAGAATGCGAAGGTCGCGGAGGTGGCGCTCGCCGAGCAAGAGGCGAACAAGAAGACGTACGCCTTCGACGTGGCGGGCGGCCAGGAGTTGTACGACCAGATGACCGCTTGGGCCGCCTCCGCGTACACGAAGGATGAGGTCGCCGACTTCGACAAGGCCATCACGTCCAACGATCCGGCTACGATGCGCCTTGCTGCGCAGTCCCTCAAGTCGCGCTTCGAGGCCGCCAACGGGAAGCTCCCGGCGCGCAACCTCGGCAAGGCCACAGGTCAGCAGACGGTAGCGGGCGGCAAGGATGCGGACACGGGCGGCGACACGTTCGCAACCGCCGCGGACATGCAGGCGGCTATGCGCGATGTGCGCTACGGCCGCGATGCCGACTACACCAGGGATGTTGAGCTGAAGGTGGTCCGGTCCAACCGGTTCGGCCACGTTCGGCGCGCATAGGCCGCGGGTCCTTCACCCGCACACCCAAAGGTGACACTACACGCACGGCCTACGCACCCCCGCGGGGGACCGCGCTTAGGGCATCCGTCGGTTCGCCTCCTCACTAGGAGAAACGAAACGGATGGTGAATGCCACTATCTCACGCCAGGGCGTAGTCAACGCCGTTGACCCCACGAACTGGTACGACCCCGAAGCCTTCGCAGAGTTCCAGGAGATTTTTGCGGGCGAGGTCCTCACGGCCTTCGCCGAGACGCACGTCTTCGGTAACCTGCATTACGTCCGCACCATCAGCTCCGGCAAGGGTGCGTTCTTCCCGGCCACGTGGAAGGCGACCGCCGCCTATCACCAACCGGGCGTGCCGATCGTCGGCAGCAACAAGATCAAGCAGAACCGGCGTCTCATCAACGTCGACCACCTCTTGGTCTCGGACGTGTTCATCGACGACCTCGAAGACGCGATGAACCACTTCGACGTTCGCCAGATTTACTCCAAGCAGATCGGCGAGGCCCTCGCGAACCGCTACGATGTCAACGTGGCTCGCGTGCTCGTCAAGGCGGCCCGTGCTTCAGCGACCATCTCCGGCGCTGTCGGCGGCTCGGCTCTGACGCATGCGGACGCGAAGACTGTCTCCTCGCGTCTCGTGTCCATGATCTTCAACGCCAACCAGGTGTTTGATGAGAAGGACATCCCGCCGAGCGAGCGGTACTGCGGTCTCAAGCCTGCGCAGTATTACCTCATCGTGCAGGACGAGAAGGTCCAGAACACGCAGCTCGGCGGCCACGGTCTCTACATGCAGGGCAAGGTGCCCTTCATCGGAGACACCGCGATCGTCAAGTCCAACTACCTGCCGACGACCAACGTGTCTTCGGGCACGAACGGCGAGCAGAACGACTACACCGGCGACTTCACGAAGACGGCTGGCATCTGCTGGCACCGCTCGGCTGCCGGTACGGTCAAGCTGAAGGAAGTGTCGACGCAGGCCACGGCTCCGCAGGGCGACTTCAACGCCATGTATCAGGGCACGTTGCTGCTCGGCAAGTACGCGATGGGTCACGGTATCCTCCGTCCGGAGAGCGCCGTGGAACTCGCCTTGCCGTAAGCACTACCGCACTACCACCAGGGGCCGCGCTCAATCACGGGCGCGGCCTTTTGTCGTTTGGGACAATCGCATGGATGAGAGCCTGACCACCGAACTTGACGCCGTGAATGTCATGCTCAGCACGATCGGCTCGTCTCCGGTGAACACCCTTGAAGGACCGCTCGCGCCTGACGTGCTCACGGCGCGCAAGAAGCTGCACCAGATTTCGAAGGCTGTCCAAAGTGAGCGGTGGGACTTCAACACCGAGGACTACTACCCGCTCGCACGGAATAGCGACAACGAGATCCCGCTCCCGACGAACACGCTCAATGTCGCCGTAACGTACCCCACCACGCTAGCCATCGTGCAGCGCGGCCTCCGGCTCTACGACAAGACGAACCACCGGTACACCTTCGAGCAGGACGTGCAGGCGACCATCACGTTCGTCCTCATGTTTGAAGAGCTACCGGAACCGGCCCGCAACTACATCGGGATACGCGCCGCCCGTGATTTCCAAAGCGCCCTGCAGTCCGCCGCGGAGGCCAAGTACAGCGAAGAGGACGAGCTGCGCGCGCGCGCCGACTTCATTCGCTCGGAAGGGTACGGGAGCCTCCTTGACGGGAGCGGCACGTATCGCCCGGCCCATACTCTGCGGAGAGGCTCTTGACGTACGTTAGCGACAGCATCCCCAATCTTGTCGGCGGGGTATCGCAGCAAGCCGCCAAGCTCCGCCTCGCGTCGCAGTGCGAGGAGCAGATTAGCGCAACGTCCTCCATCCTGGAGGGCCTCGGCCGACGCCCACCAACAGCGCACGTCGCGCGTCTAACACCCTTCGACGAGGATCTTACGCCGGAGGTCGCGGCGGAGGCCGCAGTCCACACGATCGACCGCGACGACACCGAACGGTACAAGGTCCTGATCTACGGCGAGACCATTCGCGTCTTCGACTTCACCGGGGACGAGAAGACGGTCAACACGCCGGACGGCACCGATTACCTCCAGTGCTCCGTCTCGAAGCGCGCCCTCAGCCTCACAACGCTCATCGACCATACGTTCGTGGTCAACAAGGAGATTGAGGTGGCGATGGAGGGCGCGGTCAGCGATGCCCGCGGTATCGAGGCGCTCGTCTTCGTGGCGGTCGCCAACTACTCGACGGACTACAAGGTCACGCTCGACGGTTATACCGCTACGTGCGCAACGCTGCCGTACGGGTACGCTGCGGCCAATCACATTAGCCCGACCGGTGGTGATGGCAGCTCGGGCTCCCCCGTGGCTATCTCCTCGGAGTTCATCGCGGAGTGCCTCAAGGCTGACCTGCAGGCGAACCACCCGAACCACGCGAACTACTCCTTCGCCGTGGCGAAGTCCGTCATCTGGATCAAGCGCGTCAACCTCGCGGCGTTCTCCATTGAGGCGTTCGATTCCCGAGGCAACACGCAAATCTCCGTCGCGAAGGAAACAGCGAAGGCCCTCAGCTTCCTCCCCACGGCAGCCCCGGATGGCTTCCAAGTTGAGATCGTCGGGGACGCTGGTACGGCCGCCGACAACTATTTCGTGACATTCAAGTCGGACAACCCCTCGCTCACGATTGGGCTGGGCGCATGGGTGGAGTCGGTGAAGCCGGGCATTCCGGTGGCGCTCGACCCTGAGACCATGCCGCACGTCCTGGTTCGTGAGGAGGACGGCACGTTCACGTTCCGGCAAGTCGATTGGGTGAGCCGAGGTGCGGGCGATGAGGATACGGCCCCCACCCCGTCCTTCGTTGGGCGAACCATCAATGACGTGTTCAACATCCGTAACCGCCTCGGGCTCCTCGCGGCTAGCAACGCCTCACTATCCGCCGCGGGCGAAATCTTCAGCTTCTTCCAGCCTAGCGCGACGGTGCTGACTGACGGCGACCCAATCGACAAGGCCGCGAGCCACACAAAGGTGGCGGTCCTGGTCTACGCGGTCCCCTTCAAGAAGCGCCTCTTCTTCTTCTCGTCTAAGACGCAGTTCGAGTTGGAGTACGGCGACGTGCTCTCAAACGAGACGAGCGAGATTGTTCCACTTACGGAGCTAGAGGGGGCGATCGGCGGGCGACCCATCGGGGCCGGTAAGACCATGTTCATGCCCCTCCGCCGCGAAGGCGCTACAGGCATACAAGAGTATGTTGTCGACGATGAGACGGGCAGTAGCTTGGGCGATGACCAGGAGATTACCGCCCACGTGCCTACCTACATCCCGGCCGGGCTGAGCAAGCAGACGGTCGCGGTCAACGAGAACACTCTCGCGCTGCTCACCGATGAGACCCCGCGGTCGCTCTACGTTTACCGCTACTTCTGGCAGGGCCGCGAGAAGTTGCTCTCCTCGTGGAGCCGCTTTGACTACTACGGCGACGACGCCGATGCGCGCATCCTCGACGCGGAGTTCACTGTCGACGAGTGCTATCTCGTGGCGACTCATGTGGACGGCGTATACCTGGAGCGCTTCTCAATGGCGCCCAAGCGTACCGACCCGAACTCGGCGTACGCCTTCGCCCTGGATCGCAAGATCACGGAGGCGGCGTGCGACGTCGATTACGACTCGCTCGCGAACGTCACGACCATCACGGCCCCCTTCATCCTCTCTGAGAACTTCGTCGTCGTCGCTCGCTTCCCGGACGACCACACGAAGACACCGGGCGGTACGGCCACGACGGTCGAAATCGACGAGGACGAGATCAAGGTGTTCGGCGACTGGTCGGACGCGAAGTTCTATCTCGGCGAGAAGTACCGGACCCGCTACGTGTTCTCCCCGCAGTTCCTCCGCAAGGCGAGCGCAGGGGGCGGCCGTGAGGTTGTCGGCACCGGGCGGCTCCAGATGAAGTTCTGGATCTTCCACTATGACCGCACCGGGTACTTCGAGGTTGTCGTCACTCCGCGCGGACGGGAGGCGTTCCGGCACCAGATTACGCCGCGGTCCATCGGCACGCCGGAAGCGACGATAGGAAGTCCGCCAATTGGTGCGGGTCAGTTTCGCGTCCCCATCATGGCGAAGAACGATGAGGTTGAGGTAGCCATTGAAAGCGACTCACACCTTCCCATGCACGTCCTCTCCGTCGAATGGGATGGGGACTACACTAGCCCAAGTCGACGGCTTTGACGTTTGGTGGCGGCACGCGCTGCCGCGCGACGTTGACATAGTGGCGGCCAACCTATCGACCGCCGACCGTGCGGAGCTGGACGCCGGAGGGAAGTCTCCAAAGGCCGCCTTGTGGGCCGCGCTGCAGCTCCCTGGTCAGTGCCTCACGATGCTCGACCACACGGACGGCGGCGCCCCGATGGGTATGTTTGGGGTGGTCGCGACAGACGATCCGATGGTCGGCGTTGTGTGGGCGCTAACGACCGATCGCGTGCGGCGCCATCGCGTGCGCTTTCACAAGGTCGCCCGCCAATGGGTGGAGTGGGCCAACGCGGTGTGGCCCCTCCTCACGAACGTCATATGGGCCGGGAACCTGGGGCACCTCGTGTGGCTCCGGGCGCTCGGCTTCACGCTCCTCTCCGAGCACACCGCCAACGGCCACCTCTTCTACGAGTTCGTAAGGACGCGTCCATGTGTGATCCAGCATCAATCGCAATCGCCACGTTCGCCGCCTCCGCCATAGGCGCCGCGGTCGACTACCAGGCGCAAAGCAGCCAAGCGAGGCAGCAAGAGCAAGTTGAGAACCAGCGCTTCCAAGAGACGGAGCGTTTCCGCTTCGCCAACGCAGAGTCAGCCCGCAACGCCTTCGTGGAGAACGCCGCACAGCTCCGCATCAAGCAGCGACAGGAGTCGACCGTCCGAGCGGATGAGACCGCCCGCGTCGACCGGGAGCGGCGGCAGGTGCAAGGCCGCGTGTTGGCGAGCGCCTCGACCGGCGGAATCGGCCTCGACAATATCCTCACCGATGTGGCGCGCGCGGGCGGCCTCGCGTTGTCCAACCTAGAGACGCAACGCACGTTCGACGACCAGCAGACGGAACAGGAGCTGACCGGCCATAGGGCGCAAGCGCTCGACGCCATCGCATCGGCGCGACCGTACATCCAACAGCCCGTGTCACGCCCTAGTCCGCTGGGGCTGGCGGTCGACATCGGCACCGCGGGCATCAACGCCTATGGGAATTACTACAACGCCAAAGCGAAGAGGACTGCCTCCTAATGGCAATCAAGCGTCCCGCCCAATCCGAGCCTCAGCGGCTCCGCGCTTCAGCGCAGGCGGTCAACACGTTCGTCCGCCCTGAGGCACCCCTCCTCGCCCCCGACGCGGCACAGCCGACCGCCCTCCTCCGCCTCGCCGATAGCCTCCGCAATGTGTCCCCTGCAATGGCTCGTCTCGGCGAGTCGTATCGCGCCGCCAATGAAGAGGCCGGTGAGAGCGAGGCGCTTGGGCTTCGGCTCAAGACCGAGACCGCCGAGCTGACCGCACGCATCAACTCTGGTGACATCCCGGAGGGCGTCAACCGTATGGCGCTCGACATGGGTCACGGCGAGGACATTGCGCGGCAGGACTTCGAGGACCTTCGCAAGCGTTATCTCGGCGAAAGCACGGTCACGCCTGACTCCTCTGTGAGCGGGAGCAATGCCTTCGATCGAGATACGGGCGACGTTGACGCGTGGTTCGCTGGCGTCGCGCGTGAGGGAGAGCGGCGTGTTCCGAAAACCGAGGCGGCGCTCTACGGCTATCGCAAGCAGATGGACGCCTTCCGCAAGCAGCTTATCGCCGAGCAGACTGCATACTCCGAGAAGCGCACCAAGGAGGCGAACCTCGACGCCGCATACAAGGACCTCTACGGCACCGCCGTTGGCTCCGTGTCCAGCGGCGAGCGCGACCCGGCGAAGATCCACGCCAACATGCGGGACGCCTTCGACAAGACGCGTCGCATCCACATGCTCACGCCCGGCGAGACCGATGAGGCAATGGCCGTGGCGGCGAACTCAATCGCGGTCCAGGGCATCCCCGGCAACCCGGCGCTCGGCGTCGAGCTGGTCAAGGAGATATTCCTCGGCGCACGCGACGGTGCCCCACCGCTCGGCGGCTCGGCCAAGTACGCAGACATCGCGTCGAAGACGATCGAGCAGGCGCAGAAGACGGCGGGGGAACTCCAACGGAAGTTGAACGTCACCCTCAAGGTCGACTTCACGGAGGCGGCCTCGACGGGCACGCTCGACGAGAAGCGCTTCATCGGCTTCACCGAAGCGAACTCTCACGTGTTCTCTCAGGCGGAGCGCGAGGGCATCCTCATTCAGAACCGCAACGCGCTGCAGACCGCGCGGGAGAAGAACGCGAAGGTCGCCGAGAAGCTGCAGCTTGAGGCGGTCGCCCAAGCGAGCGAGCAGAGCGTCAACCACATGCTCGACGGCGCGGGGAAGGCGGGCACGCTGCTCACGATCCCCGAGCGCACCACGTACACGAAAGCGGACGGCTCGACGGCGACGTACGGGCGGCAGGAACTCATCGACCGCGGCGTGGAGAACAAGCTCGCCGAGTTGGATGCGTGGGCGCAGGCCGAGACCGCGAAGCCCGAGAACAAGAACGCCGACATTCCGGGAATGAAGTTCGACCGCGAGTTGGACTACTTCAAGCGCAACCCGGTGAAGCACCCGCAGTGGGCCGACGTGCTCAATGCTGGTTACAGCTCCGCTGCGCCGGACACCCTCGCCGCTGCTAACACCGCTCCCCCCCACCTGCTGCAGGCGGTGGAGCTGTACGAGAAGCTCGAAGCGAAGTCGCCCGGCCTCCTGGAGCGGCACCTCAACTCACAGGGCGCGAAGGACTTCTATCAGACGTATCGCACGGCCCGCACGCTGCTCCGGCAGGACGAGCGGCAGGCGCTGCACACCGCGGCGCTCGCAACGAAGGGCGTGCAAGACGAGGTTCAATTCCAGCCTGCATACGACAAGGTGGAGACAGAGCTAGCAAAGGCCGGTTCCATTTGGCCGTGGGCGCAGGGCATCGAGAACTACGGAGAGATGCTCACTGACATACGGCGGCTTGGGCGTGTTTTGGTTCGCGGCAACGTCAACCCGGAAGCGGCGCTTCAGGCGGCCGGTGAGGCAGTCCGCAAGCAGTACACGAATATCAACGGCTACATGCTCCGCACGTCCGATCGCAACATTGAGAGCTGGGACGCGAACATGGCGGCCGTGAAGCTGCAGCCGCGGAAGTTCGAAGAGACCGTCCTCGATTACCTGCAGAGGTACGCGAGCGACCAGCACGACCCGTCGACCCTTAGCATCCGCCCCATGACGAACGGCGTGGGGACGTGGGCGGTAATCGACGCCGTGACGGGCTTCCCGATTGAGAGCAACTCGGGGCTGAGCCCGCAGTTCTCCATCCGCGACCTCCTCCAGTTCGAGAAGGATGTGCAGGAGGGGAACATTGAGGAGAAGCTGAAGGAGTTGCGGAGACCGCCGAAGAGCATGGCGCCTCACAACCTCATCCGGCGCGCGTTCGGCTTCGAGGATACCGACCTCTTCGAGGATGACGCGGCCGAGTAACCCGGTGACGCATGACCAACGCCATCACGAACCGCATCGCCGAGGAGGCGGAGCGGCGCGGGCTCGACCCGTACTTCGCACTCGCCACGGCCAAGCAGGAGAGCAACTTCAATCCCCTCTCCCGTGCCTCCACCAGCTCCGCCTTTGGCATCTTCCAGTTCATTGACGACAACTGGAAGGACTACGGCATCCGGCCTGGTGCCCCCGAGACGTACGACCCGGAGACGCAAGTCGTGCTTGGCGTCGACCGCATCAAGCGGAACTACGACGGCCTCAGCGCGAACCTGGGGCGGTCCCCGGAGCCGGGCGAGTTGTACCTAGCCCACGTGTTCGGCCTCCGCGGCTCGTCGCAGATCCTCGCGGCCACTGACGACACGCCGATCGGCGCGGTGCGGCCCGAGAAGGTTTGGCGCGCGAACCCTTGGGTGGGGAAGAACGGCATCCAAACGGTTGGCCAGCTCAAGACGTGGTTCAAGAACAAGACCGCGGCGCGAATGTCCGAAGTGTCGCCGATGCTCGACCCGTACGCTGTCACCACGGCGCCCGAGACGGCAGGCACCACGGAGCCGATCCTCAATGACTACGGCGCGAAGGCCCGCCTCCGTGAAGGCGCCGAGTGGCCGCTCCACCACTTCAAGCCGGAACACTTCCGCTCGAAGGACGGGGCACCGCTCGACCTCAACATGCAGGCGGCCCTTGCGCTGGACCGCACGCGCGAGGAGTTCGGCGAGCCCTTCGCGCTTACGTCGGCGCACCGCTCGGAGACGCACAACCGGCGAGTGGGCGGAGCGAGCGGATCGCGGCACGTCCACGGAGACGCCTTCGACATCGACATGACGGGTATGGCCCCGGATGCGCGCGAGCGTCTGCTCCTCCTCGCCATGAAGAACGGCTTCACGTCCTTCGGCTTCTACGCCAACTCCCCGGATATGCTCCACGTCGACACCCGCCAAAGCGGCGCCGCTTGGTTCCGCGACGGCAAGGGCAAGAACTTCCTCAAGTGGGGTGGTGAAGGCGAAGCCGCGAACTTCCCGGCGAACCATTGGGCCGCGGGGGTGATGAAGAGCTACTTCCGGCGCGGCCAAGGCCCAACCGGCGCGGCGATCGCTGCAGCAGAGAACCCGAAGCATGCCGCGGGCGTCGACCCCACCAAGGTCGCCGACGTGGTGCAGCCTCCGGGCATCGAGCTTCCGCCCACCGGCCCGTCGACCATCACCGCACAGGACAGCATCCCGGCCGCTCCGTACACCACCGCGGAGATTGCGACTCAAGAGCGCGAGGCGGCGGCTGCAGCTCCGGGCATCGCACAGACAGCATACGACTCAGTGCGTGCCGAGTGGGGGCTCCTCGCGGGTGGCAAGCCGACTCCGTTCACGCATGACCCGCAGTGGTCCGCCTCGGACGACTGGATCAAGGAGAACATGCGTCACCTGCCGCTCGACTATTGGGACGGCATCCAGACCACGGTCTCCGAGGCCCACGCCCGCGACTTCGTGAAGAAGGCGGACGAGGCTTACCAGATCGAGCAGCGCCTCGCGGCAACAGGTGCGGGCGGCTTCGCGGCACGCCTCATCGCCGCCACCCTCGACCCCGTGGCAATCGCCGCCATGCTGGCCACTGAGGGCGCAATGGCTCCGTACGTCCTCGCCGCCAAGGGCGCCCGGTACGCGCGTATAGTGAGGGGCGCAACGAGTGGCGTGGTCTCCGGCGGCGCGGCAGTTGGTCTCCTCTACGCGAACAAGCCTGGAGCGGACGGTCGCGACGTGGCCTATGCGATGGCTGGCGGTCTCATCCTCGGCGGCCTCTTCAACGCCGGGCGCGGCGGCCTCAGCCGGTCAGAGCACGAAGCGCTCGCCGCGGCGGGGCACCGGATGCGCGCGGACCTGGAGAAGACGCCGGACGCGTTCATCGGTGACAAGGGCGCGGGCGCGGCCGTCAATCCCGGCCTGCAGCGTCCCCTCAATCAGAACGCCTCAGAGGCCCTCGCGGAGGCGCGCGCAAACCCGGCCGCCAAGTCCGCCCTTGGGGGTGCACGCTTCGACGCCACCGGCTCGACGCTCAACTCAGCGCATCCCCTCGCGGCGAAGACAATGGACGGCCTCGCGGAGGACGCGGTGGGGCGTGTTGGCCACGAGCGCAACACCCTCTCGGCGACCGAGTATCAGAGCTGGTTCCACCGCAAGCAGATGAACGGCTTCTATAGGGCCGTGCGCCCGGCTTGGGAGAAGTACCGCGCTGAGCTGGGCATCGGACGCTTCGCGCTGAAGCAGCGAGCGGAGGCGTACGAGGACTTCATGCAGCAGCTCACCCGCGTCACGCGGGACCCGACTGCAGAGGTCTCCGAGCACGCCCGCGCAGCAGCAACGAAGATACAGGACCAGTACGAGGACATCCTCGCGCACGCCAAAGACCCCGGCATGAAGGACGGCGTTCTGATGCCCCCGGTGAAGGGCTTCGAGGACATCAAGTTCAACCGGCAGTACGCGCCCCGCATTTGGCTTGGCCGCCAGATCGCGAAGGCCCGTGCTCAGTTCGGCGATGAGAAGATGGAGCGCTTCCTCGCGCAAGCGTGGTTGGCGCGGCGGCCGGTGTTCCAAGCGGCGAAGGATGTTGAGGCGGGCAAGGTCCAGCTCGACCCGGCGCAAGTCGTCGATGAGATCGCCCTCAGCGAGAAGTTCGGCAAGCTCTTTTGGAAGCGCCTCCGGGAGCACCAGGCGGACGCGTCTAGCGACCTCTCACGGGCACTCTCCGGCGACGACCTCGAAGGGCTCCGCGAGCAGCTCATCCGTGCGCTCGACGATACGGCGGACGTGGCGGAGGAGGACGTGGACAAGATCCTCGCCTCTCTGAAGCTGGCGGACCAGGGCGGCTATGCGCGAGCGAAGCAGAGGGCGCTCTTCGACGAGGCCTTCAGCGCTCAAGTGGTCGACAAGAACGGCGTGGCGCAGACGGTGCGCTTCGACGATTTCCTTGAGAACAACATGGAGCGCCTCTTCGGTCAGTACTCGCGCAACCTCTCCGGCGCAATCTCAATGGCACGCGCGGGGTACAACTCCGTGGCGGCCTTCGAGCGGCGGCTTGAGCACATCAAGGCGTCTGCGGATGAAGTCGCGGGGTATGGCGAGAAGGACCTCAACCGCGACCTCAAGAACTTGTCGTACGTCGGCACGATGCTCACCGGCTCGCCCATTGGGGACTTCGGTAAGCAGTTGTTCCGCGAGCGCTCCTCGACGGCCGGTCAGTGGGGCCGCTTCCTCAGGGACGTGAACTTCACGCGCCTCATGGGACAGCTAGGCTTCGCACAGGTGGCGGAGACGGGGAACATCCTCGGGACGGTCGGCATTCGTGCGGCCTTGACCGGGATGCCCGCCTTCCGCGCGCTTTGGCGCAACATCGAGACGGGCGAGCTTGGCGATGACCTCGCGCGTGAGCTTGAGGCGGCCGTGGGCTTGGGCACCGACCGGCTCCGGGGCTCCACGGAGTTCCGCTACGAGGACTTCGGCAACTATCTCGACCCCTATGAGGACGCCACGCTCGCGAAGATGAGCGGCCTCATGGAAGCCGGGAAAATGGCGATCGGCGAGTTGAGTGGTGCGAACATGGTCAACACCGTGCTCCACCGCTGGACGATGCGCGCGGTCGCACAGAAGTTCTCGGATATTTCGTGGGCCAAGGGCGCTTGGACGGAGCGGCGCCTCGCGGCGTACGGCCTCGACAAGCCCACGTCCGACCGCATAAGCGCGGAGCTACGCAAGCACGCCGTCACGGTGAGGGGCGCCCTCTCGTCGAAGAAGCTCACTCAGCTCAACCTCGACAAGTGGGACCCCGAGATCCGCGAGACGTTCGAACAGGTCATGTACCGCGTTGGGCGTCACATCATCCAAGAGAACGACCCCGGCAACCTCGCCGCCTTCATGAGCCGCCCCTTCTGGCAACTCGTGACGCAGTTCCGTGTGTTCGTCCTCGCGGCCCACTCGAAGCAGCTCCTCCACGGTATCCACCTGCGGGACGCCACGACGACCACGGCGTTCCTCGGGACCTCCGTGACGGCAGGCCTCGCGTACATGCTCCAGACGCACGCGCAGAGCCTCGCTCAGCGGGACCCCAAGAAGTTCCGTAAGGAGCGCCTCTCTGTCGAGCGCATCGGTGCAGCGGCCTTCGGGCGCGCGGGCTGGTCCGCTCTAGTGCCTACCGTTGTCGACAACCTCGCGTACGACTTCGGATACGACACGCCCTTCGGGATGCGCACGTCGGGGCTAGGACCTTCGGGCCTCCTGCAGAACCCCACGTGGGACTTCCTCAACTCCGCCGCACGCATCCCCTTCGACACGGCGCGAGCCGCTGTGCGCAGCGACATCGAGTACAGCGAGCAGGACTTCAAGCGTTTCTACAACGTCCTGCCGTTCAAGAACACGCTGCCGGTGTCGTACGGCCTCGGGCTCATTGGCTCGCAACTCCCCGAAAAATCCCGCTAACAAAAACTAGGAGCCCTTCAGTGGCGCTAGCGTCTGTTACCTACACGGGTAACGGGACGACCGGTCCGTGGTCATTCCCGAAGCCGTACATCGCACGTGAGCACGTCCACGTGTACGTCGACGAGGTGGAGGTCGACTTCACCTTCCTCACCAGCTCGACGCTCTCTATCTCTCCCGCCCCGGCGAACGGCACGCAAATCAAGATCAGCCGTGAAACGCCCAATGACGTACCGCTGGTCGACTGGTCGAACACCGCGAACATCACCGAAGAGAACCTAAATCTGCAGACACTGCAGAACCTCTACGTGATGCAAGAGGGTATCGACCTAGCGGCAGCTACGAGCACTGCCGGGGCGGCAGGGTCTGCGGCCCTCGCGAGTGAGAAGGCCAACGTCGCCACCGCACAGGCGGTGATCGCCACCGACAACGCTGAGCAGACGACCGAGGACCGCGCTGTCACCACGGCCGCATCCTCCACCGCGGTCACCGCCGCCGACACCGCAACGCAAGCACTATCGGCGATGCTCGGCGTGGGCAGGATGCACCAGGTCGGCGACATCAAGTTCCAATCACTGGCGTACACGTCGCCCGGTTGGATGCGCATTAAGCGGGACCCTCAGGCGGTACTCAAGACGGCCGCCCCTGAGTTGAACGCGAAGTACGCCGCCGAAGGTTACCCGTACGGCTCCACATCGACGCACTTCAATATCCCAGGCGGCGCGGGTCTATTCGTCCGACCGTGGGATGACACGAGCACGCACGATCCCGACGCGGCCTCACGTCTCGCGCATGACGGCACACCAGGAGCGGGTAACGTCATCGGTTCGCGGCAGGCCAGTGAGAACAAGCAGCACGCCCACGGCATCACGCAAAACCCACACTCGCACCAATATAACCCTTATGACTCTAGTTCGGCCTCCGTCGGTGCTGGTGCGCATGCCACGATCGCCTATGGCAGCATACTCCGCAACACGGTTGGCGCGAATGCTGACATCACCATCAACAACGAGGGTGGCAACGAAAGTAGGCCCGCCAACGTCGCGTTCCCGTTCGTCATCCTCGTCAACCCCGGCGAAGCGGGCAACGCGCATACGCCGTTCGGCCTCCCCTACTCATGGGACACCGGCACATCGGACGCCGACCCCGGCACTGGCGAGCTGAGGCTCAACCACGCGACCCCAGCGAGCGCAACGTTCCTGTATGTCTCGAAGACGGGGGCGAACGCCGCGACGCTCACGTCCGTCTGGAACCTCATCAACGGCATCACGGCCACTACCCGCGCGGTCCTCACCATTATGCACGGCGGCGCCCCGAGTAACGCGGTGGTCGCTGGCGTGACGGGTGCGGTGGTCGACGCCACCGGTTACCTGAAAGTCCCCGTAACCGTCCTGAGTGTCGGCGGTGCGTTCCCCGCAGGGGTGCCCCTTAGCGTCCAGATTGGACTTGCCGGTGGTGTCGGTCCCGTGAGCACCGAGCCCGGACCGCAGGGCGAGAAGGGATGGTCGGCGGTTGAGGCGATCGAGAATGACGGCGCGCGGCGCGTCAAGAAAATCGTCGACTGGCAGGGCGGCCAAGGGACCAAGCCCGCGGTGAACCTGTACGTCGGTGCCTCCGGCCTTGAGGCTCTGATTGCCAACGGAGTCGACATACGCGGAGCCGCAGGTGCTGGCAACGGCGACGTTGTGGGGCCGGGCACCTCAGCGGCGCACCGCCTTGCAGCGTTCACCGACACCACGGGCGCGCTGCTGGAGGACTCCGGCGTAAGCGTCTCGGCGGACGGTACGCTAGCTGGCGACAGCGATGCTTTGGTCGCTACCCAAAAGGCTACGAAGACATACGTCGATACCGTAATAGCGGCCTTGCGTGCGGGTGTTTCGGCGTCCTTCGATACGCTCGCTGAGATCGCCACGGCGATCGGAGGACTTGTCGCGCTGGCGGGTGGGCAGACGCTAACGGGCGGCCTCGCTGGCACGTCGTTCGCCATGAACAGCGGCAGCCCAGTGACGACCGGCACACTCACCCCGGTCATGACCAACAGCAACCTGCAGCACTACACCAACGGCGGCGCGCACACGTTGGCTCCGCCCTCTGCTGCCGGGTCAATCGTCATCGACATGACCAACAACGGTTCGGCGGGGGCGGTGACGACCTCGGGGTTCACGAAGGTATCTGGCGACGGCCTGACGACCACCAACGGGCACAAGTTCAGGCTCTTTATCACGGTCGGCAACGCTGGCTCGCATCTTCACAAGCAGGCCATGCAATGACGTTTCCATTCCCCGTGTTCTGCCCGCGAACCTTGGTATCCACGGCGATCGGCAGCGGCACCGGCAGCGTCATCGGTAACATGACGACCCGCGGGGGCACTGCGGCGGCGTTCAACGGAAACGCAAACCAAGCCGCGCTGCAAAGTGCAGGCATCAGCGCCACGTCCGGCTTTGTCGGCAAGGACTGGGGTAGCGGCGTCTTCAAGACACTGAGCCGCTTCAAGGTCACAAGCCCGAACAACACCGAGTGGACCGTCAACAACGGCGGCACCATTACGATGGAGTTGCGGGGATCGAACTCGGCGCCCTCCACCGGCTCGGAGGGTTCCCTGCTCCATACGTCGACCGCCGTCAACACCGGAACCTCCATCGTGCACGACAAGGGCATTTCGGCTGGCGTCGATGTGTCGTCGGCCTACCGCTACCATTGGGTGCGCATCTCTCACAACCTCGGCGGCGGCTTCGAGTGCGTCATCTGTGAAGTCGATTTCGAGGAGCTACTCTAGGATGGACAAAGCGCAATGGCCGCTTTGGCTGTTGGCTGGTCATGCGCACTACGGTACGCGTGAGCACGCCAGCGGTCACAACGGTAACATCCTCAACTTCTTCGTGATGGTCCGCGCGTTCGATTCGGCCCGTGACGAAATCGCCTGGTGCGCCGCCTACGAGGGCGCCTGTTACGAGCGCGTTGGGCTCCGCTCCACGCGTTCCCTGATGGCGAAGTCGTACCTCGATTGGGGCCTCAAGCTTAGCGAGCCCCGCATCGGCTGCGCTGCCGTCTTCGACCGAGGCGACAACCCCGACCTCGGGCACGTCACGAACGTCGTCGAGATCCGCGAGAAGACGATCCTCTGCCAGGGTGGCAATCAGAGCGATAGCGTTTGTTACGCGGAGTATTCGAAGGCGGACGTGCGGGCGTACCGTTGGCCCGGCGACGCGGAGCAGGCGCGCCTCTCTGACGTGTTCGACATCGCGTACAAGTACGTGGTGAGCCCGGAAGTGGAGGGCGGCTACACGGACGACCCGTACGACAACGGCGGGCCGACCTTCCGCGGCGTCACCATAGGCACCCTCGCGGCGTGGCGTGAGGTCAACCTGGAGAGCAACTACGGGGCTCTCAAGGCCGAGCTGCAGGCTGGCCTCAGCGAGGAGGAGGTTCGGGCTATCTACGTCACCCGGTACTGGTTTGCCTCGTGGGCCGACCAGCTCCCGCCCGCCCTCGCGGTCATGCATTTTGACTCCTCTGTGAACCAAGGAGTTCGTCGCGCGGCCGAGTTCCTGCAGCGCGCAATAGGCTCCGAAGTCGACGGCGAAATGGGGCCTGACACTCTCGCCTTGGCCCGCGTCGCGGACGTG
The DNA here is from genome assembly GCF_009708035.1 of Hyphomicrobium album. Lineage (NCBI taxonomy): Bacteria > Pseudomonadati > Pseudomonadota > Alphaproteobacteria > Hyphomicrobiales > Hyphomicrobiaceae > Hyphomicrobium > Hyphomicrobium album. The sequence continues at coordinate 199,190 of NZ_WMBQ01000001.1, read as the reverse complement.
CGTGAAGCGCTCCGCAAGTACAGCGAAGCCCGTGAGCAGCACTACCGCGGCATCGCAACCTTCTGGCGGTTCGGCAAGGGATGGCTCGCGCGCAACAAGCGCACACTCGACCTCGCCCTCTCCGTTGCCAACTCCGCCCTTTCCCCCGAAGCACAACCGAAGGAGAAGCCATTGACTGACACCGTTGGCACCGCGCCCTCGCCGACCCCCGAGCCCGCGCCTGTTTGGTGGGGCAAGAGCGTCACCATTTGGGGCATCCTCATCACGGCCGCGTCGACCGTTCTTCCGGTCCTCGCCCGCGCCGCTGGTATCGACATCACGCCCGAGCTCATTTCGCAGTTCGGCACGGACGTGACCACCGTGGCCTCCGCGATCGGCGGCTTGGTCGGTACTGTCATGGCGATCTGGGGCCGCGTGAAAGCCTCGCGCCCGCTCACCACCGCGCCGGTCCAGCTCAAAATCTGATGAACCGCGATGAGAAGCTCGGGCACCTGTTCGACGGTTTGATTGACCAGGTGCTTGAGCGCATCCGATCCGGCACAGCCTCTGCCGCAGATTTCCAAGCAGCACGGCAGCTCCTGAAGGACTGCAACTTCGACATCAACCGGGACAATCCTCCCGAGAAGGTGAAGGAGTTGATCGGCGAGTTGCCCAATCTTGAAGACGACGATCCATCGCTTCCGCAGAGGTTGCCAAACTGAGGAAGAAAGGGAAGCAGCACAGGCCCCCGTCAAAGGCGCGCATCGTAAGCGTCATTTGGCGGGACGCCTGTACTGATGAGGGATGGACGGACTACCGCATAGCGTACCGAACGCTTAAGCCCCCATACGTTGAAACGGTGGGCTTCCTTCTCAAACAGACCAAGGACCACCTCGTCCTCTTCTCCACCCGCGGCCTCGTGGACGGAGACATCAACAGCCGCATTACGATCCCGCGGGGCTGGATTACGCGCATGACTACGCTAAAGCGCCCGAGCCCTAAGAAAGCGAAACCTAAGGCTTAGAGAATCCACCCGCCACCGGCTGACACCGGAACCACGCCGAGCCCTTATCCTTGCGCGCCTCTTGCTTGCCGAGCGCGAACGAAACCATTTGGGCACCAGCGACAAGGCATTCCTCCTGAGACCCGTAAACTCTCATCGGCTCCTCACGGTTACCCGTTGGGAGAAGCAGGGTGATTATCAGGAGGAAGCCTTCGGTGTTCATGGGCGCCTTACGGCTTGAAAATATCGCCGCAGTCTGGAGGCACAAGGGCGAAAGTCAAGCCAACCGCCGACGCCATCGCGTCCATTGAATACCGCTGTGGATATTTTGTACCGCCCTTGCCGCGGCGCAAGTTCCGCACCGTCTGGTCCGAAATGAAGAAGCCCGCCTTGTCCGCGGCGCGCATAACGTCACCTGCACTTAACTTTTTGATGGCGCGCAATAGCGCGAACACTTGTCGGTCCTTCTCCGGCCGGTGCTCCATCCTCCGCACAAACTTCTTGCGGCCGTTACGTTTCTGCCGAGAACCGCCTGCCAAGAATGCCGTATCCGCTCTCATCGTTTAGCGCTCCATAGAAGGCCCGCTGCCGGGCGTTTCGACCCCAACGGTGTACCCCACCGGTTCCACTAGTGCAACGGTTCTGCGGCGCTGTACGGCCCGCTATTCGCACCCTGATTAACAAGCAAGGAACGCATGGCTCACCCCAGCGCGGCTAAATACCGTGGCAAGTGGTGGCGCGAGGCTTTCGAGAAAGACGATTGGCGGATCTTCGAGGACTTCCGGTACTTCCTGTTTCACGTCTGGAGGTTCCTCGAATTACCCGAGCCCACGCCCCTCCAATACGACATCGCAAAGTACCTCCAGCACGGCCCCCGGCGAAAGATCATTGAGGCGTACCGCGGCGTTGGTAAGTCGTGGATCACGTCCGCGTTCGTCTGCTGGCTCCTGCTTCGTGACCCCCAAGAGAAGATCCTCGTGGTGTCCGCCTCGAAGGATCGCGCCGACCAGTTCTCCACCTTCACCCTGCGGCTCATCTCCGAAATGCCGCTCCTCGCGCACCTCCGTCCGAGGCCCGATCAACGCCAGTCCATGATCGCGTTCGACGTGGGACCGGCCATGCCGGATCACTCCCCGAGCGTGAAGTCCGTTGGCGTCTTCGGTCAGCTCACCGGCTCGCGCGCGAACCGCATCATCCCGGACGACGTGGAAGTCCCGAACAACTCCGAAACGCAGCAGATGCGCGACAAGCTCGCGGAGCGCGTGAAGGAGTTCGACGCCATCCTCAAGCCGGGTGGTTCAATCGACTACCTCGGCACTCCGCAGACTGAAGAGTCGCTCTATAACAAGATGCCCGCGCGCGGTTACGAGATCCGCGTGTGGCCCGCCCGTTACCCCAAAGCCGAGGACGTAGCGAAGACGTACGGCGACACGCTCGCGCCGATCGTCGCGCTCGCGCTGGAGAAGAATCCAGACCTCGGCGGTAAGCCCACGGACGCCGTGAGGTTCGACCACGAGGACCTCCTTGAGCGTGAGTTGTCGTACGGCCGTTCCGGCTTCGCGCTGCAGTTCATGCTCGACACACGCCTCAGCGACCAGGACCGCTATCCCCTCAAGCTCAGCGACCTGGTGGTGTTCGCGTGCAACCCCGACGTGGCGCCCGAAAAGATCGTCTGGAGTGGCAACCCCGAGTACGTCGTACAGGACCTCGAATGCGTGGGCCTCTCCGGCGACCGGTACTATCGCGCGGCTACGCAGTTCGGCGAGTGGCTCCCGTACACGGGCTCGCTCCTCTACATCGACCCATCGGGCCGCGGCAAAGACGAAACCGCTTGGGCCGTTATCAAGATGCTCAACGGGTACTTGTACCTGCCGGGCGCCGGAGGCTTCCAAGGCGGCTACGAACCGGAGACGCTTGAGGGACTCGCCAAGCTGGCCAAGGACCATGCGATCAACCTGGTGCAGATCGAGGACAACTTCGGTGACGGCATGTTCACCGCACTCCTCCGGCCGGTCATGGCGAAGCACTACCCCGTCACGATCGAGGAGGTGAAGGTCTCGCGGACCAAGGAGCTGCGGATCATCAGCACGCTAGAGCCGGTGCTCAACTCGCATCGTCTCATCGTCGACCCGTCAGTCATTAAGAACGACCGCGCCTCGACCAAGCATCTGCCGCCCGACAAGGCGCTCCGATACCAGCTCTTCTATCAGCTCTCGCGCCTCACGAAGGAGAAGGGCTCGCTCGCGCAGGACGACCGGCTCGACGCACTCGCGGGCGCCGTCAAGTACTGGACTGACAAGATCGGCATGGACGCCGACCAGCGCATCAAGGACCGGCAGGAACAGCTCGCCCTCGACGCGTACGAACTCGCGTTCCACGCGGACATCTCGACCGATGGCTTCGCGATAGGCCTCAACCTGGAGCAAGCCCGCCAAGTGGTCCGAGCCCGAGGCGGCAACAAGCGAATGGACATGGTGTGAAGAAGATACGGCGCATCAAGCGCAGGGGCGCCCTCGTCCCGGTCGACGACTACACGGAGTACGCCAACGTCCCCGATCTGCAGGTCTACGAGAACGAGGACGAATACGAGTTCACCGGCATCCTCGACGTTGAGGGCGAGCCCCTCTACCGCAAGACGCGGGACGGCATCGGGTTCCTCCGCAAAGCCGCCTTACGGCGTGGCCGGAAGAGGACCGCCACCCGCCCCTCCAAAGGGACGCCCCGAGCGAAGAGAAAGCCCACCAAGCGAAGGTGAGACTCTTAAGGGAGACTCTAGGGTCCGCCCTTAGGTGTCCTCCTCAAGTGGGGGAGGTGCGTAGTCGTATTACGCACGCACTCCCTACTCCGGCGTCACCCTTAGGTGTTGTCTCAAGTAGAAGTCATTTCAACTTACCTCACTCGCAGGAAAGGTTCTCATGGCATTCCCCAATCCCGACGTACCGCTTCGCCGCCACGTTGGTCAGACCGGCCAACGCGTAGCTGTTGCCGCCTCCCAGACCGCGGCCATACTAGGTGCCGCAGGCGCGGTGGGCGACTACATCGCAGGCCTCCTCGTCGTCCCAACAACGGTCGACGCGGGAGCGATCGCCGTCCTCGACAACGCCGCCTCCACAACGGTGTTCGCAGGGGGCACCGCTAGCCTCGACAGTCTCGCCCCCTTCTTCATCCCGCTCGGATGGAAGTCCATCAACGGCGCGTGGAAAGTCACGACCGGTGCGGGCCTATCCGTCATTGCGGTGGGAGAGTTCTCCGTTGCCGCGGCGCTGGTCGAACGTGCTGGCGTCACGCTGGTCCCGCTGTCGCTCGACGCGAACGAAATCGAGGAAGCTTCAGCCGAGGACACCGTTGTCGGCGCTCTGCAGGGTAAGACGACCGGATCGTCACTCAGCCTCACCGGCACGGCGGGCAACCGCTTCAAGCTGACCGGAACGAACATCGTCGCTGGTGCCGTAGCGACCGCCGCAGGCGAGTACGAGGTCACCGTCCGCGAGACGCTCGCTGGTGCGAGCAACACGCCGAATGACACCGTACTCAAGATCACGGCCACGGAAGCCTAGTGGACGCAGGAACGATCGGGGTCTTCATCGGCTTCGCAGGCGCAACGCTCGCCGCAGTCTACGGTGTCATACGTGACGCTGGCCTCCGCGAGCAGCGCATCCGAGAAGCCCTCTTCCAGCAGAACATAGCGCTCACCGCCGAGATCGAACGGCTCCGCGCACTCATCCATGAACTCGAAGTCACCGTCCTGCAGCGCGGCGCCCGTGTGCTTGAGCTGGAGACAGAGGTCGCCCACCTGCGCGCCCTCCTGGTGAAGCACGGCATTGACCCCGGCTGATTCCCTGATGGGAGAGAGGACAGTAATGAAGCGTCACGCCAACGAACGACATTGGGAGAACTACGAGCAGCGCCCCGGCGTCCCCAAGAGTGGCCTCCCGAGTTGGCGGCGGGTGCTACTCGCCGTCCTCGCGTGGGCGCTCATCGTCGGCATGGTCATCCTCGCGTTTGCCCGTGAGGCGTCACCCGCTAAGGGAGAGCCGCTTGTGCGTCCGATCGAGCTGCACATCAAGGCGTGCTACCGGCCGGACCCGCGCGTGTGCCTTGAGCATCCACCCGTGGTGTTCATGGAGCCGGGCCTCACGGTGTACGCGTGCGCCATGCGTGCTCAGATCGAGCTAGTGAAGTGGAAGGAAGAGCACCCCGGTTGGTACGTCATCCGCTACCGCTGTGGGAGAGCTGGGGTGATGGCTAGGGCCTAATTCGCACGCGACATGATACGCACAATATCCGCCATCAAGCGTCGCCCGCGGTCGGTGAGGTAGAGTCTCCAGACGAACGTCTTCAGCTTCCTGCCGCCTACGCCCGTCTGGGGCTCCTCCCGCATCGCTATCAGGCCGTACCCCGCTGTTTGAATGTGGGGAAGTCCGATCGTTGTGCACATCATCACGTGCCGATGCGCCGACGACTTGGCGATGCCCACACGGCGTGCCGCTGAGGTCGGGCTAAATTCTCCTTCGCGCAGCATGACTTCCAAAATCAATTGTATTCGCTGCGAGGGGATCAGAGGATCTATCTCGCGGAACAGCTCCTGGATGTCCCGGGCCTTCGTCAGGGCCAGAGTCTTCTTTAGGTCGCTCATCACTAACCGGGTGTTCTGGCAGAATCGGCGTGACGATACCCCGAATGCGGCCCACGGAGAAGTTCACGTCGTCGTCGTCGCGGTTGATATACCATAGACTTTCGTGGGACGGCTCACGCCAGAGGATGACCTCGCGCTTGAACAAGGAAAAGCTTCGGTGGAAACGCATCGGGGCTGTCCTTACCGGAATCAGGATGTGCACGGTCACACTAGTGGAACTGTATTAGTCCGTCACTAATTGCCCGAGTAATTTGGGGTCAGAAGTCTGAGGGCCTTTAATAAGGAGGCTCGCGCGCGCGAACCCCCCGTGCCCGTTCGCCCGGCCGCGTTGCCCCTTGCGGATAACCCGTTGCCGTCGATTTGCGGGACGCTATGGGGAGGCGCACGGGCTTTCCGACGTTTTACGCCAGTGGATTACGCCAAGCGGTGCCGAACGCCCGCAATCATTGGCTTACCAGCGGATTGCTACTCCGTTGGGCTGCACCAGGCGGCCGTGTTGCAGGGCGCACCCGCCACGCGTGACAGCGTGTGTCTGTCTCAGCCATCTATTTGTTTTGCTCAGTGTGTCCCACTTGCGCAACACACGTTGGCGTAATCCAACGGACCTCGTTTAGGTGGTTGCACTTGTGTAACCATTCAGGCTTACATTGGGTGTGTACCGGGCGCGCTAACGTTCGGTGACACTGATGCAAACAGCTACTGAGGAGCTATAGCAATGGACCTTAATCAGACACTCGACATGATCGCCCGCCACGGCTTCACCGCCAGCGTGGGCAATGGCGTGTGCCTCGTGGTGTTCCGCCATGACGGCAACCCGCCCGCGTTCGTCAACCGCGAGCCGGACGGCACGTATACGCGTCGCGCCGTTCTCGCCGCCCTCGGCGCACACTGAGGGGGACACCATGAGCAACACAGAACAAGCACGCCTCATCCGCGCATCTGAGTATGTCGAGCTACGGACGGCCGTGCGGCAACTCATAGGCCGCCACGGTGCGTCTGCTGTTGTGTTGGCGGTGCGCGATTACGCTCACGAGCGCGCCGCTGGTCTGCGCTACGTCGTCCAGTGGGGCACGGTGGCCAGCCTGCTTACGTGCATCTTTGACCATATCGTGGAAGGCCGCACCCTTCCCAATCTCGACTAACCACACCGGGGGCGGCTCTAGCGCTAACTAGGGCTCGCTCCTCTCTCACATCAGCAAGCTACTGAGGAGCTACTGCAATGACCCAACTCTATATCCAACGCACCACTGAGACCGCCCGCCCCTGCCGCTGCGACAACTGCGGCTGGACCGGAACGGAAGACGACGTAAACGCCATCAGCGACGCTCAAGAACGCCTTGAGGCTGGCGGCACGGTTCCCGCGGGCGAATGCCCCGAGGATGACTGCGGCGCGCTCGCGTACATCGTCACGCCGGAGCCTGAGGCGCCGCGCCTTACGGTCGCCGACCTTGTTGCCCGCGAAGTCGTCTATTGCGTCTCGACCCTTGTGTATGACGCCACGTCGCACGCTCAGGTTCACACCTGGGACGACAATGAAGAGGACGCGCGCATCGACTTATGGACGCCCATGCCGGACTATGATGAGGCGTGTGCCGAGAACGACATCACGCTCATTGAAGTCGGCGCGGACGAATGGACCTGGACGGGACCTGGTGGCCGTGAGGGCGCCACGTGGGACACCAAACAGGAAGCCGCCATCGGGGCGCTTGAGGCGTGCCGCGTGGACGTGTCCGAATACTCCGGCGAAGTCTATGAGCACTGGATTGTGTCCGAATGGTTCGCCGACAAGCTCGAAGCGGCGGGCGAACGCGTCGTCCGCGACTGGCACGGGCTCACCATTTGGGCGCGCACCACCACCGGCCAAGCGATCTACATGGACAGCGTTGTCCAGAGCATCCACGCGGACCTGTTCCGCAACACCGCCGTGGAGGGCTGAGCTATGACCATCCACACCAAGAAAGCACGCATCACGGACAACGCCACCGCCGCGCCCTCAGTCACGGGGCCGCTTGCTTCCCTTGTGGAGGCCCTCAAGTTCTGCCGCCCGGCTATCTCCACTGAGGAGACGCGGTACTACCTCAACACCGTTTGCATCTACTGGAACCCTGCAGGGCTCGTGGCGGTGTCGACGGACGGGCATCGCTTGCATAACTATCCGCTGAGCCCGAAGGGTACGCCGGACGGGCTCACCTATCAGTTCCTCCTCAAGCGTGACGACGTGGCCAAGATCCTGAAGACGTACAACACCAAGGGCAAGCAACGGGACAAGACGTACGCCGTCCACTTCGCGCACCCTCAGTCCAACGCAGGGCCGTCCACTCTTCTCTTCGCTGGTCACGAGTCGTTCAAGCCGCTCGACGCCACCTTCCCGGACTGGCAACGCGTGGTCCCGCGCGACGTGCTGCCGTCTCTCCACTGGCACGCCGAAGACGCCCGCGAAGTGTTCAACGTGCTTGCCGCGTATGACCGTGGGTACGCCGTGCGCATCGCTGGCAACACCGAAGGCGGCACCGGGGGCACCCTCAAGCTTGAGCGCAAGCACTTCGCAACGCTTCGCGCGGGCCACGTCGACATTACGCACTCGACCACCATTGACACGGGCGTGGCCGTGGCTCGCAACTTCGAAGTTGGGTATCAGGCAGGGTACGCGGCGGACATCGTGAAGGCCTTCGCCGAGCTGCACCGCGACAAGTGGCGGGAAGAACGGTACGGCGGCACGCTCGTGACGCTGAGCCTGCCGGAGGACGACAGCTTCGGTCCTGGCATGTGGCGTGTTGGCGATGCTGGGGCGTACGTGGTGCTCATGCCCATGCGCATCTAGGCCGCGCGCTCTCACTCAAGGCCCCGCAGGTTCACGCTTGCGGGGCTCTTTTTGTCTCTGCTACGGGAAACACCATGCCAAAGCCACGCAAGATTGTTCCGGGCGCTATCGCAGGTATCGAGGCGGCGTTGACCACACAGATACTCGAATGGGGCCGCGCACGGGAGTTGCTAGAGGAGCTGGAGGTTGGCGGGCTCTCCCTTCGCGGGACACTTGACAGCGCCCTTAATCTGGCCCGCGCCGTCGAGCGCACGGAGCGGCAGAACGTGACCATTCAGCAATGGTGCAAGGGGCTCGACGTTCGCTTGTACTTCAATGAAGACGCGTGGGGCGAGGCACGCGACGCCCTAACGCGGCTCCAGGCGGCGACCCTCTACATGGCCCGCCCTGCGCCCGATAGCTTCGCGATGACACTCCCGGATCGGATGGCGCGCGATGCGCTCGACACGATCAAACGGCTTGCTAACCGCTAGTCCGCTTTATGGGGAGGGCGCGCTTGGTCACGGAGTGCCTCACCCGCCTTACGCGTGAACCGGCCGTCCGGGTTACAGACGCCACACGGGACCGGCGCAACGGTGTCCCCGAGGAGCAGCCATCCGCCGTACCCGAGGAGGGTGCGGTCGGATGCGCAGCCGGGGCAGTTGTCGGGGGTGTGAGCCATTGGCGGCGCCTCCCGCGGTTTATGGGGAGAGCGAAGGAGTCGTCCGGTGACCCCTTCGCCCTTTTGTCCGCGTGCTGCCTAGACGGGAGTCAGGCTTAGGCAACGTCGCGGTTCATGGGGAGGGCGTTGTGCCGACGCTCGTTCCCCAATTCTTCGATGAGGCGCTGAAGCCTCCACGCTAGGTGCTTCTTCAGGAACTCATTCGCCAGATCGAGACGCGCATGCTTGTCGTCCGGCCATAGGTGCGTGTGGTCGATGTCGTCCGCCTTCATGTGGAGGAACTTGACGGCGTAGACCATCAGCTCAGCCGGTGGGACATACGTCTCCGAGCTGTGCGCCTTCTGGAGCAGCGCTTCGAACTCGGCGCATAGGTCATCCGTAATCATCACGCCTCACTACACACTACGCACACCGACTGCAATATGGTTCCACAAGTGTGACCATTGCACACGGCGTCTTAACTACGAACTAACAACCGGTTCCACTAGTGGGACTTTATGTGTTTCACTCTCCCTCAGGCGCATTCCTGGCCACGCCTAAAAAGTTGCCGGGCTGCAAGGACCGACGCGGATAGACGGTCAAGGGCTCAGTAGTCTCCCTGAATAGGGGGCGAGATCGCTGCTAGCGGCGGTCCACTGGTTTCGGGTCCTGGTGGGAGTTGGCGTAACGAGCCGCAACCCACGCCAAACTTTCTTTTCGTTTCACACGAGGCGCGCCGCCGCGTGGCCCGCAGGTTGCCCCCGTCCTGCGCTCCCCTTAAGGCCGCTCGGCGGTGCTCCTGGTGTGAAACTTCTTTCGGAGTTCCTATGCGCGTCACGTCTTTGCTTGAAGAGCGGCGCCGACTGCTCGAAGCCCTCGCATCCCTGGGGCGCGGCTGGTGTCAGGGCCAGTTCGCCACCTTCCGTGTTGTTAAGGGCGGACAGGTGGTTGAGGCGGAGCGGTGTCTAGTGGGCGCCCTGCAGGCGGCCCGCGTGCCCGAGCGAACATACCAGCGGTTCACGAACCTCCTGTTCGGGCACAAGGCAGTCCCACGCCTCACGCTCGCCGATTGGAACGATGAGCCGGAGCGGACACTCACTCAGGTCCTGCGGCTCACCCGCCGCGTGGTGAAGCGCGTGGAGGCCGACATCAAATCACACACGGAGAGCCGCCATGCGAACTCTTGAGAGCTTGCGCGCCGAGCTGCTCGACCTACGGGCGATCCGCGGGCTCATCGCTCGCGGGTGGTGCCAAGGGACTTATGCGGAGACGCGCGACCGCGCAGAGCGTGGGAACTATCGCCACGCTACCGCCTACGCCTGGTGTCTCGCGGGCGCCTCGTTTGCCACCGACGCGGACATCTGCGTTGACGACCGACTGCGTGCGCTCATTCGTGAAGATACCGCGTGTGATGGAATGGTCGATTGGAACGACGACCCACACCGCACGCAAGGCGAGGTCCTCGCGCTCATCCGCCGCGCCGAGTCCGAAGTCGAAGACGAGATTGCCGCGCTTTGGTGGCAGCGCCTCATCCGGCCGTGGACCTGGTTCCGCACATGACCACTCTCCCTGCCGTGCTCCGCGGCTATCTCCTCGACGAGCGGCAACTCGCGCAGCTCGCCCTTGAGCACACCCTCGAAGAAATCGGACGGCTCACCGGACGCGACACCATGTACGACCGCGCGCTCATCCTCAGCGGTCAGCAATCGCACCGGTTCGAGCACGCCCTGCTCATCGCCGTCCTCCGGCTCTACTGCATGGTCGACGATGGGCTCATCGCGAAGCTGCTCAGCGTGCACGCCGAAGACGTGGCGCGTATCTCGCGGGCCTTCATGGCGCACGCGGCGTGCGAACCGGCGACGCGCAAGCTCGTCTCGGATCTGCGGAGCGAGTTGGACCCTTACAGCTTACCGATTGGGTGACGCATGGTCCCCTCGCGTTTCCTTCGCCCCGAGACCACCGTCCGCTTTCACCTGGACCCCGAACCTGAACCTAAGGAGTTGCGCATGGGCTGGATCGTATCGTTCGTCATTGTGTGCCTCATGCTCTTCGTGGGCAGCGTCGCGGGGTGTATGCGGTACGGTCCCGAGTATTCCGTCTGGCAACAGGGGATGTCCGGCCAAGCTGAGCTGGCCCGAGCCGAGCAGAACCGGCAGATCAAAACGACCGAGGCCCGCGCGTCCCTGGAGTCCGCGAAGCTCAATGCGCAGGCTGAAGTGGAGCGCGCGAAGGGCGCCGCCGAAGCGAACCGCGTCCTCGCCGACAGCCTTGGCGGTCCCGACCGGTATCTCCGCTGGCGTTGGATCATGATGCTCGAAACGAACGAGCGCGCCGGTTCGCACCGCGAGATCATCTACGCACCGACGGACGGCAACCTCCCGATGACGGAAGCGGGCCGTGCCGTCGCGCCTCCAGCGGAAGGGAGGACGCCATGAGCTGCACGAAGACGACCACCGCCGAGAAGCCCACCGAGAACGTCCTCAAGTCCGGCTTCCGCGTGCTTACCGGGCTGGACGGCACGTACACGATGATCCCGTACGGCGGCCCCGATTACGGTTACACGCAGCAGGGCTGGGGCTTCACCAATGCGGACGACTTGCTGCAGTTCCTCAAGTCGGAAGCGCGGAGTCTGCAGCCATGAGCTTCCCTCGCCTCTTCGGAGGCTTCTTCGGCGCCGCCTCCATCCTCGCCTTCGTGGCGACCGTGGGGTTCCTCGGGCCGCCGCTCGTGTTCTACATCCGTGAGTGGTCGCAGTGGTGGTTCCCATGAGCTGCGACATCCGTTTCCATTGTGTAGCGGCGGACGGGCGCTCGCCAGGCGGCAGCTCCGTAGTCGGCCGCTGCAATACGCACCATTGGACTTTCTCACCGGAGCATCTCTACCCCGCGGTAGTTGAGCGGTGCCCCATCGGTCAGATCGAGGCGGCGGTTGACCGCGGCGTCGCACGTATCGAGGCGCTGCTCGCCCGTCAGGAGGAGAGCCGCTCGGATCGCGACTGGAAAGCTACTGAGGCCGCCCCAAACGGAGAGAGCACATGAACATGACGGAGACGATCACGTACGGGAAGTCGCCAGTGGCGGAGTTCCTCGACATGCAGAAGCTAGCGCAGGCGATGCATGAGTTTCTCATGGTCGACGTTTCCGCGTTCAAGCTCCAGACGCCAACTCCGCCACCGGAGCCACCTGGTCCGCCCACGCGCGGGATGCTGTTCGACGACCTCGACACGATTGCGGGGGCCACGCGGATCTTCGAGACGCCCGGCCGTTGGGTGCAGGGGTTCCTCGCCCAATACTCCGCCGAGTGTTGCGCCATGCGGCTGTGCCTGGTGGGCGGCCTGTACGAAGCTGAGGGCTATAAGTGGCCCGCGAGCGGCGCCATCTGTGCGGAGCCTGGTCCGACGTACCAGAGCACGCAACGCATCCGCATGCGCATCAAGGGTATCCTGGGGGAGAGCGCGGAGACGTTCAACGACAAGCGCGCTCCGCACGTCCATGCCGTCCTCAACCTCCTCACCACTGTTGCAACCAAAATCCGCAAGGAGCTAACCGCCTATGGCGAACAGGTATGCCCGCAAGTCTGCGGTACGGAAGCCGATGTCGAAGACGAACGCGTCGCCGCCCAAGATCATGCTGGAGCTGGACCCCGGCACGGCGTTCTCCGTGAAGGAGGCAATCGACGCCCAGCGGGAACTCAACATGGGCCTGCAGGAGCCGAGCGAGCCGGGCGACGTACTGAGCGAGGAGTCGCGGGCTTACGCGACCTTGCGCGAGCGGCGTCTCGCGAAGGCCAGCAAGAGCCTCGGAAAGGCGGCGACCGCCCACATCACGGCCGCAGTCCGCCTGAGCCCACCGAGAAAGAAACCGCGCTAGTCGCGGCGTAAGTTGCGCGCCCCGAGGGGTGCGGCTGCAGTGAAGGCCGGGGAGACTCGGAGCTAGCTGCTCTCCCGCACCCTGTTGGTTGGCAGCGCGGGGGCCGCCCTACGACTCCGCGGCCGGGGTTCTCACGTTCTCCAGGCTGCAGTTGTACGGGCGGCCCTCACTTTTGATGCGAACTGGTGCAGCTAAGTGGTTGCACTAGTGGAACTAGGCGTGGTAAACAAGCAAGCCCGGCAGGTGCGCTAACACCTAACCGGGCTCTAGGCAACAATCTCACTGAGGGAGATAGCCACCATGCCCACTGCAATACCACGCCTGTTGTCGCGTCTCAAGCGACCAGGCTTCATCAACTCATGGCCGAAGGCGATCCTCGCCGCAGGCTTCTTCGCACTCACCAACTACGTCATCTTCGAAGACGTGCTCCGGCACGGCTCGACCATCACTACCGATCACTTGCTCAGCTTCGCCGTCCTGGTCGGCACGTTCGCGTCCGGCCATTGGTTCTGGCCCACGCTCGTCAGCAAGGAGTACGGCACTGCTGCCGGGCTCGCATTGCTGTTCGTCGCGGGCACCGTCTATTGCGTGCTCACGTCAGCGGGTCGCAACGCTGAGGCGCTCGTCAACAAGGCCGCCAAGGTCACGGCCGACAACGGGCCGTACGCGGCACAGGAAAGCAAGGTCAAGGGCGCCGAGGGTCAACGAGCTGAGGCGAAGGCGAAGCTCACTGAGGCCGAGACTGAGGCCAAGGACGCCACCAAGAAGGCGGACGCCGCGTGCGTCAAGCACGGGGCCGATAGCTGGCGGTGTGAAACCGCCCGCAAGAACGAGGACGCCGCTGAGGGCCGCAAGGCCAAGGCGCAGGACTTCTACGACGGCAAGACGAACACGTACTGGATGGAGGACGCTGGTCTTCGGCTCATGGCCAAGAAGGACACCAACGTCGACCTCAAGTACGCCGCGAAGGTGCTCAACTACATCCCGCACGTGAGCGTCACTGAGGATCAACTCGCGGACATTATCCCGTTCGTGAAGTCGGTGTTCTGCGAGTTCGCGACGCTCCTGTTTGCGGCCGGTGCTTTCGGGCATCGCCGTGAGACCGTCCCGGAGCCACCGAAGGAACCTGAGACCGTCCCACCGCTTCAGGACCGTCCCACGGAACCGTCCCGAGACCGTCCCGCGGCTCCGCCGCTCCGTCTCGTCCAGGGTGGGACCGTCCCATCGTCCCAAGTCGCCGCGCTCGTGTTGTTGCGTCAGCATTTAGCTGTGCACGGGACCGTCTCGCAGAGTGACTTACGGTCCCTCCTGGGGGACGTTTCGAAGCAGACCGTCTCGCGCTGGTGCGACGATTGGGAGGCGGACGGTCACATCTGCCGGACTCTCTCCGGCCGCACCCGCATGGTCTCGCTGAAGCCCGCCGCCCGGAGGATCGCCCGATGAGCATTCGTCAATATGGTCCTCGGAGCTTCCGCGTGGAGGCGATGGTGCGCGGCGAGCGTCGCAGCGAGTACGTGGCGACCAGCGTTGAGGCTGAAGCGCTTGAAGCCAAGTGGCTTGAAGAGCGCAAGTCAGGGCGGGCAGCGCCTTCTAACGTTGTGGTGTTGCCAGTGAAGACGAAAAAGGCATGGACGCTAGAAAACGCGTTCGACCACGGTCTCAACAAGCCCGCTGGTGACGGCGGGTGGATGGGTGCCGTCTGGGAGCCCGACGTTCGCCGCATCAAAGATCAGTGCATCACATACTTCGGCCCCAACTTCCTCATTGCCAAGGTGCGCCGCGCCGAGGAGGGGGATGAAGCGAACGAGAAGACAATCGACGGCTTTGTTGCGATGTGCCGCACGGGCGTCTTCGCTACGTCCTCATTTCGCTCGAAGGGCAAGGGCAAGAAGTACGGGGCACGCAAGAACAGCAACGCCACGATCAACCGCAAGCTGGACGTGCTGAAGAAGGCGCTACGGCTCGCGTTCGAGTTCAAGGCGCTTGAGGCCATGCCAGCCTTTCCCGTGCGCCCTGCAGAGGGCAACAAGAAAATCCGCTTCTACTCCGATGAGGAGGAGGCGGCGCTCTTGTCCGGGCTGCAGGATGGCGTGGAGGACCCGACCACCAAGGACCCCGATGGGTGGCTGGAGGCGTATGACCAAATGTGCATTCTCATCGACGTTGGCGTCCGGTGGGGCGAGCTGTTTGGTCTTCAGTCGGCCGACTTTCACAAGGGGCGCCGCGAGGTCCTCGTCCGCGGTATCGAGGACAGCGGGCAGCAGAACGATGACTTGGATCGCGTGGTGCCGCTCACGGATCGCGCCTTTGCGATCCTCGCGCGACGCTGCAAGCTCGGCGCGAACGGGAAGCCGTTCATGCTCAACTACGATGGCCTTAGCTACCGCTTCGACAAGGTGAAGGACGCGATGGGCCTGAAGCACGACAAGCGCTTCACGCTTCATACCGCCCGACACACCTTCTGCTCGCGGTTGGCACAGAACGAAGTCGACGTTGGTGTCATCCAGCGCCTCGCGGGGCACAAGAACATCGCAACCACGATGCGCTACGTACACTTCAAGACGCGCAATCTGCGGGCGGCGATTGATGCAGTCGAGCGCCGCGCCGTCTAGTCCTGCACCGCAGTTCAACCGTAGAGGCTCGGCTTCATCGCCGGGCCTTTTTCTTTGGAAGCCACTCATGAGTTCCACCGCCGCGGTTGCCAAGGTGTGCGCCGCTATCTCTACGCTGCAGGACGTACTCAAGTCCGCGGGCCTGAACCACGCTATCCTGGAAATCCGGCTCGCTACGGGCGCGGATGGGCGCAAGTTTTCCGAGCTGCTCGCCGACTCCGCGATGGTACGCATGCACCCTAAGCCGGTGCGCGACATGATCGCCCGAGCACCGATCATCTACGGCATCCGCGTGACGTGGCCCGAGACGGTTGAGGCGGTGCAAGCATGAGTCGCAGGCGCGAGTTCTACAAGTCGCCCGGTTACACGTATGCAGTCACACAATGCGATTGCTGCCGCCAAGGCTGGGCGCAAGACGCGTGGGAGTACAACCACCGTACCCGCGCAAAATCCCACGTCGGAGTACGCCGCGACATGGCCAAGCTCCCCGGCGTGAAACTCATCACTCAGCGCGAGGCACGCCGCAGAGCACCAGAACTCCTTCAGGAATGGGAGCCGGTCTAGTGGTGCGCGTCAATCTTGCGAAGACTCCAACGGAGCCCACCCCGCTCGGGTGAGCGTCTAGCGTAGTTTCTCGTCTTGTTCTCGGCGAATTACGCTAGGGCGCTCCGCTAAGTGATTGGTGGAGGGGGCTGGATTCGAACCAGCGTAGGCGAAGCCAACGGATTTACAGTCCGTCCCCTTTAGCCACTCGGGCACCCCTCCTCACCAGATGTCATTCTAGGGCGCTGACACCCCGAAATGAAATCGCCCCGCGCTAGGGGCGGCAGGGCGGACGCTTTATCCGCACCGGCCCCTTGGATGTCAAATGGAAAAGCGGCAGGATGCGCCCCCCTGATCCGACCCGGTTCCCATGCCAGCAAAACCCAATCGCCCCTACCGCGGCCAGCGTCCGCAGCAGCGCCGCGGCTTCGGCAATTCGCGCCCGGACTACCCCGGCAGCCGTGCGCCCGCCGATGACGGCCGCGTGCGGCTTTACGGCGTTCATGCGGTGGAGGCGGCGCTACGCAATCCTGGGCGCACCGTGCTGCGCCTGTTGATGACCGAGAACGCCGAGAACCGGCTCGCCGAAGCGGTCTCCGCACGGCAGACGGCGCCCGAGCGCGTGTCGCCGCGCGACCTCGACCGCATGCTCGGCGAGGACACCGTGCACCAGGGCGTCATGCTCGAAACCGAGCCGCTCGAGGAGCCCGACGTTGCGGCGCTTGCCGAGCGCGCCGACAGCGGCCCGCTGATCGTGCTCGACCAGGTCACCGATCCGCACAACGTCGGCGCCATCCTGCGCTCCGCTGCGGTGTTCGGCGCCGCCGGCCTCGTCATGACCCGCCGCCACAGCCCGCCGCTCGACGGCACGCTCGCCAAGTCGGCATCGGGGGCGCTGGAGCTCGTGCCGGTGGCGCTGGTGCAAAATCTGGCGCGCACCCTTGCCGAGTTGAAGGAGCACTTCTGCACCATCCTCGGTCTCGACGGCGATGCCGAGCACCTGATCGAGGAACAGCCGCTCACCGGACGCGTCGCGCTGCTGCTCGGCGCCGAGGGCAAGGGCCTGCGCGAGCTGACGCGGCAGAGCTGCGACCGCCTCGTGCGCATCTCAACGCGCGGCGCCATCGGCAGCCTCAACGTGTCGAACGCCGCCGCGATCGCCCTGCACCACGCCGCCTGGAAGCGCTCGCAAGCCGATCCGCGCTAGGCACAAACGAAAGGCGGCGCGTGAGATACGCGCCGCCTGTCGAATTCAGCAAACGTCTTGCTCAGTCGCAGATCAGCGGGCTGCGGCACACATAGTCGCCGCCGCGGCAGACCACGTCGCCATAGCGGTTCTCGAAGCAGCGGCGGTTCTCCCAGCCGCAACGGCGCGGAGCGCGATAGCAGGCCGGCTCCGGCCCGTAGTCGTCGTCGTAGTCATAGCCGCCGCGACCGCGGGCGCTGGCCGCCGCGCCGAGAATGCCCAACCCAATGATGCCCGCCGCAACGCCGGCGGCGATACCGCGGCCGCGCCCAGCTTGCGCCTCTTGCACGCTCGCGCTTGCCAAGCCCGCCGCCAGCACAAGCGCCATCAGCGGATGCAGGATCTTCTTGATCATGCAACGTCTCCCCAATCTTTGCCGCATAGAGGCGGCGTCACGCATCGCGAGAGAGGAACGCGGCGCGCGGCGCCGTGTTCCTCTCCCGATGCAAAGCCTCGCCACATGAACGTGGCCTGAACGCGGACGAAATAGGGGCGTCTTTACGGCGACTTACTTGATGTAGCGACCACCGCAGCAGCCGGGCGGCGGCATCGGATTGGCAACCGGATAGGCGGCGACAACCGGAGCATAGGCACGACGCCGCGGCGCCCACATACGACGCGCGTACTGGCCGTAGGGGCGGTAGTAGCGATCGTAGTAGCCGCGGTCCATGTACGGGTAGGCGCCCGGATAGGGAGCGAGCGTCGCCCAGTAATAGACGTTCGAATAGCGCGGGTAGTAGATGAAGTGGCTGACGGGCGCCGGCCCGCAGAAGGCTCCACGCGGCGCCCGGCACCATTGGGCTTCGGCGGGCGTGGAGGCAGCGAAGCCGATGGCGACGGCAACGCTGATGACCGACAACAAAGACTTGAGACGCATGCGCAATACCCTCGACTGGCAAGACTGACGCAACTGCGCTGACCATGTCAGGATATGGATAAGGAAGGCCTAACCGGCGCCCCGCGACGACGCATTGAACCCCACTCGCCGCCCATTTCCTCGCCCCGCACAGCTGAAAGCTGCCCATGACGATTCTGGATTTCGTCCTGCTCGAGGACGCCGCCTACCTCGTCGCCGATACGCAGGCGACGTCGGCCGACAGCCTGCAGCCCACCTGCTTCGTCACCAAGGTGTTCCCCATCCCCAACTGGCAGGGACTGATCTGCGGCACCGGCTCGCTGCCGTTTCTGCTGGCGTGGCTGACGAAGACCGCTGGCATCCTCACCTCCGGCTTCGACGAGCTCGACAAGATCGCGCCGCAACTGCTCCGCGATCTCTATCCCACCGAAGAAGAGCTGGGACCGGACGGCGCCCCGCTCACCAGCGCCATCTTTCATCTCGGCTTCAGCAGCGCCGAGGAGCGCTTCGTCGGCTACGCCTACCGTTCCGACACCGGCTTCGCGTCGGAGCGCCTCACCTACGGCCTCTCGGTGCAGCCTGGTCTCGGCCGCGCCCTCGACGAGCCCATCAGCACGTTGCCCGACGACCTGATCCGCATCGCCTGCGAGCAGAAACGGCAGGACGAGGCCAAGCCGATCCTGCAGCGCGTGGGGCTCGGCGGGAAGCTCATCTTCTACGTCATGGAGCTGGGCGCCGACATGAGCGGCGGCGGCCAGGTGGTGACCATCGCCTCCAGCATCTGCCACACCTTTGCCGACTATCCCGAAGCCTACGCTCGTGCCTGCGCGGAAGGTGGCGGCGGAGCGCCGCGCAACTAGCTCACGCCCATGCGTCGGAGGTTGCCGAAATCGCCACGCCGGCGGGCTCAAATAACCCCGCGAGTCCTGCGCCTTGGCGTACGTTCCCGCCCATTGTATAAGGCGCGCACCGCGCGCCGGCCGGCTTAGCTCAGTTGGTAGAGCACCTGATTTGTAATCAGGGGGTCGCAGGTTCAAATCCTGCAGCCGGCACCAATAAAGTGGGCTACATCGCCGCGCATTCGGCGACTGCCCTACGGCTGACTGACCATACACTCGTATCGTGTCGGGGGGGCTCCGTACATGTACAGGCACGGCTGCCCATCGCACAGATCGGGCTCGCATGAACTACGGGTGGGGTCCAATCTGGCCAGTTCCGATCCATAGTCGACAACCGCGTCTTCCAAGACCTGCTTAACCGCTTTCGCGAGCTCTTCGCGGGTGGCTTTACTTAGCTGAGGATCGATCTGCAGCTTCTGCGCATTCGCGAATTCAACTGTTAAGACCCCTCTTGCCCGGGCCTCATGCGTCCGACACCGTTCTTGAGCTTCCTGTTCAAACCGTGAGGGAGGTACGCGTTTGCTGGCAGCGATTGGGAGGTCAATGAGGAGGCATTTGCGATACTCGCCCAACACGCAGCTATCGCCTGCGCATACACTGACGGGCTGAGCTTTATAGAGCTCGACCGCGCCTGTTAGCGTATCGATCGACATTGCGCCCGCCAAGCCCTTGGCAAAATTCTTCTCTGCTGCCGGCAGCGACTTCACCACGGCATCGGACAGAGCGCGCCTCTCGGCTGCACATCCTTCATACAAAATATGTTGCAGTTGCTCTCGAAGATTATACCGCTTCACAAGAGTAAGCATATCGCCAAAGCATTTCACGAGCTGTGCTTGCTCGTTGCGAGCGAGCGATTGCAATCTCTCGAGATCAATGTCATCGGCGTTAGTCCCTTGCGCGCACAGTGCCGTAACTACGGTCGCGAGCCAGAGCGTTCGCTTAGTCATGGACAGGACCTCCCCGCAGCATAGCTTACCTTAAGGCGCGACTTATATCCGCCTGAGGGCTACAAGCCGCGCGTCATGGGCCTAAGCAGCCCAACCGCTGCGCGCTCTTCTCTCCTTGGCGGCTGTTCCTGGATCTACAGACGGTTCTTGTTCAAGAAAGCCTCTGTCGAGCGCAGTATGAATGTGCAAGTGCTCGGCGGCCGTGCCCGACCAGATGTTGCTGTTCGGAACGCCAAGCTTGAGCAGCGTGGTCGCTACCCGCCAATGGCCGTCAAAGTTGAGGCAGAAAACGCCCGTCTTCGATTGGCGCTCTGGAAGGCCAATGGTCTTTAGGTTGGCAGGATCGGCATGAAATCCGACCATGAATACGCGCTTTGCGTCCCGCACAGCCTTTCGAGCACCTTCACGGACAGCCGCCATCCCGGCCTCGTCATCCTCGCCAACGAGGCGTATGCGCGATGCACAGTCGATCAGGAAACGCCCAACGTCATGAACGCCCCCGGGCAATTCGTCAGGGCCTCCGTGCACGTGGTAGACGGGAATGATGTCTCGCCAATTGGCTCCGGCATGTCGCGAGGTATTCGCGAAGCGACTGTCGAGCGCACACTCAAGTGTACGATCATAGTTGAAGGTGATGATCTGCAGTCTGCTACGCTTAAGCGACTCAGCACTTTCCGCCCCGTCGCGGATTGCGTTTATCAGCTGATGATACCAGTTGCGCTGCGAGTCGTTTCCGAACAGGAACGCGCGATTGGCAAACGAACGCAGCGAATAGCAACCATCACGGTACTCGTACATCCTGAGGACGATGTGCCTGGCGAGCATTAGCTTCCCGACGAAGGCCAGCTCCGGGTTGTCCCGGATGAATTGATCCAGGCTGTCGTGAGTTTGCGCGGAGAGCTTGTCGCGTAGAACCAGGAGCTGCCGAGCAGGGCCGCACTCGAGCATTTCCTGTGGCAGGTGATCTCTGCTGAGGGCGCTGTTCAAGTAACTCGCCAATGCCACCATCGCGCCGTCGTGAAACATGCTTGCATTGTTGGCACCGGTCGGTGGAAGCCTGTTCTTCGCAATATACTTTTCGAAGTTGTTGAGCTCGGCGATGATGTGTTCATACAGCGGCCGTGCTAGCGGCAGGCCAAAGGGTGCGCTTCCGCCGGCTCCGACAATTAGTACCGTTTCGCTTTCGAACATTTTGCTCCTCGCGGGTATCTTGCAGCGAATCGAGCGCGAGGCGCTGATGCTCGTGGACGATCTTGACGGGTCAAGAGCAGCCCGAGAAATAGATGTGGAATGATAGTGCTCGCGGCGACGCAGCTCCTCACCCAGCGCCTTCAGCCCGCGCTTGATCTCGGCCAGATGGCCTTCGGCCCGGATTGCTAGCTTATTCACCACGCAGGGAACACCGACATGGCCGGCAGACGCTCCAAATCGGATCAGCAAGCGCCGCGGCCTCTGCTGGCATTCGATGCCCAGTTCGAGGCCGACGACTCGTTGCGCGTCTACCTGTGGGCCGAGCATCAGTCGCGCTCCAGAATCCGCTTTGAGATCGGCCCCGACGTGTTGAGCGAGGTGCTGGGTAGCGCCGACCCCGCGCACGACGATGACAACCTGGCACTCTGCCGGCGGGAGCGTCTGCGCATTGTTGCCGCTTGCAGCAACGCCCTTCGTCGTTCGGCGCTGAATGAAATCCGGCTGGAGCCGCGCGACTTCGAGTGACGCGAGGATTGGCCCGTCGGTGGACTAACCCGCAGCGGCGAGCGGCTCGAATTCCGTTGCACGCGGCGACGGCGCGATGCCGTGCGCGCGGATAAGCTCGATCAGGCGCAATTGCTCGAGCCGCAGTTTGATTTCCAGCGGCACCGGATGCAGCCGGCAGACGGAATGCAATTCCATTGCAAAGACCCGCATCAACGCGGGCGTGAAAGCTTGATCCATCGTGGCCCCGCAAATGCCGCTCACTTACTAAGTAAAATGACAGCGGAATCATAAGGTTCCGATTACCGGAAAATAAATGCCGGCTTGCCTGTCGAACTCGCCCGCGTAGATGGCGTGCTGCACTGCGATACGCGCGTTGCAGCGCAGTAAATCCGGCGCCGGACGAGCTGATGCGACTCCAACGGGGCCGCGCAGCCCGATTGTGCACCTCCCTTTTTGCGCAAGTCGCCGTTTCAAGCATTGCGATCGGCAAAAGCGGCGGCCAAGATGCGGGTACGTGGGGGTGGCCGCCAAACGGGAATCTCGATGGCTGTTTCCTGGACGCTTGAGAAAGAACTGTGCGGGCTCGTGAACGCCCGGTCCACTGGCGAAGCTCTTTGCCGCCTCGGTCTCTCCGAAGACCCGGACAGCGCCTGCCGCTTGAAGGAAACCCACGGCTGGCGCCGCGGCGGTGGCGAGACCTACCTCTACCGGTTCAAAGTCATCAGCGCGGGATGCTCGCACGACGTGGTGCTGAAGGCCGTCACCGCGTTTTCCACCTCGCGCACCTTGAACCAGCTCGCCAACGAATGGGTCGAGCGCCGCCAGCTGCTCGAGGACGAAGGCGTGCGCACGCCGACGCTCTACTTCGCCGGCCGCGCCCTGCTGGTCGAGGAGTACGTGGGCGAAAAGCTTGCGACATGGTTGCAGCGGAACCCCGGCAGCGGCCGGCAATTGATCGATCAGGTGTTTCGTTTGGCGGCGGTGATGGACAGGCACGGATTCGAGCCGATCTGCGTCTTCAACGGGCTGCGCACGGACGGCGAAAACGTGTATGTCGTCGACTTCGGACAGGATCTCGGACCGCCCGGGGTCAAGCGGCGTCGCGGCAGGGGCCAGTTGCAGGAGGCCAAACGTTGGCTGGCGAGCGTGGGCAACTGCCCTATCGATAAGCGCCGGGCGGAGGCGGTGTACGCGTTTCACTTAGAGGGCAACGCTTGCGATGAGCAAAGATCGTCTTAAGCGCGATATCATCAGGGCCGTAACGGAGCTCAGCACCAGCAAACAGGCAGCCAACCAGTGGATCGTCCCGCTCGGCGAGCGTGAGCCGGACAAGCGCAATCACTTCGTGCTGTTCATGAAGCCCGAGCTGCTCGCGATCCGCGACGGCGCGAAGCTCAGTCCCATCCTCGACCTGATCGGTGCGGCGCTGCGCAAGTACGGCGTGGAGACCGGCGCGGTGCGGGCGGTGAACGGCCCCTATCTCGCGCGCCACAAGATCATGGAAGAGCACTACGGCGTCATCAACCGCGCCTCGCGGCTCGGCCGCGCGGCACTCTCGACGCCGACCTTGCAGAAGCTCGAAGCCGAGACGCCGGGCATCAAGAGCATTCTCGGCGCCCACCAGTTCCTTGACCACTATCCGGACGTCTCAGCCTTTGCGCTCGACGTCATCGTCAACACGGTCGGCTCGAAGAAGATCGCGAGCGGCAAGTACTACAGCGTGCTCAACGTGCAGGGCGAGCGCGTCGTCGTGCTCAACGCCTTCCACCCGCAGCAGCTCCTCCACTACACCCAGCCCGGCCAACAGATCGTCGCCTTCGAGTGCTGGTCGGACACCGACTGGGAGGTGCTGCGCACGAACATGACGGGCGCCACCGACCCCTCGCGCGCCGTGGAAGGCTCGATCCGCCGCACGCTGCGCGAGCGGTGTCGCGAGCTCGGCCTGCACGAGGTCACCACCGCGACCAACGGCGTACACTGCTCGGCCGGGCCGTTCGAGGCGATGCTGGAGTTCTGCCGCTTCTTTTCCAATCACGGCGGAAAGACGCTCCTGCGCGCCAGCGACACGCCGTTCGGACAGATGCTGCAGGAGCGGGGTCTCAAGGCGAAGGACATCGCGGCACTCGCCAAGAACCCGCTGCTCGGCGAAGGCTCTGCGGCGGCCTACGTGTTCAACCAGACGGAAGAGAAGAACTCGGATCTGGCCGCCGACCTGCTCGCCGCGGCGCTGCGCCGGGCCGCGTAAGCCGGCCGCGGCTTGCCGCCGGGGCGGCGATATGGCACTCGAATAGGGCGTGATCGAACGAAATGTTTTCGCCCGTCAGGGAGGGCATTCATGGACGCCAAGACCCTTGTCATCGCCGTGCTGGCCATTGCGGTCGCCGTGCTCGGCTACCTCTATTACGAGAACTCTCGCCACGGCATCACCATCGACACTCCGGCGGTTAAGATCGAGGCGAAGTAGTCCGCTCGCCGACCCGTCAGTCCGGACCGAGGCGCCGCCCGATGGCGACGAGCGCCACCTCCAGCGCCAGAAAGATCGCGATCAGCCCGGCGACGTTGAGCAGCGTGTGCGGATAGCCGAGCTCGCTCACGTCGAGAAACGGGTACGGGTACCAGCCGGTCGCGGCGCCGTGCACCAGCGTCCAGGCGACGTAAGCGAGCGGAAAGCCCAGCGCGGCGAAGCCGACGCGCCAATCCACATTGCGCTTCGGCACGAAGAGGGCCCAATCGATCACGAACAGCGGCGGCGTCACGTAGTGCAGCGTCTGCTCGAGCATGAGCGAGAAGCCCTGCCGCTGGCTCAAGTCGCGCAAGAGCAGAAAATAGACCGTCCCGACCATGATGATGTAGCCGGCGACGACCGTGCGCACCGACGGCCGCGACAGGTATTCGCCGAGCCATGAGCGCGGGGCGACGAGCGGCACGAGCAGGGCCGCGGCGGCGAGGATGTTGGTCAGGATCGTGAAGAAGCTGAAGAACTTCAGCGACGATGCGCCCACCGCGGCGAGCGAGTCTCCGTGCACGGTCAGGGCGTATTGCAGCCCGACGCAGAGCGCGGTGAACACGCCGGCGATCGCTCGGTAGATTGTGCTCGTCATGCGCGCTGTGCCCCCGCTGCCCGGGGCGACTATACGTTAGTTCGCCGGGGCGGCGAGGCGGCGCCTGCGCTCAGATGCCTTCCGGGTTGTGCGCGTCCCGCTCGCGCTCGAGGATCCGGCCGTCGACGCGCTCATTGCCGCGCTCCGGCTCGGCGCGCTCCTCCGCGGTCACCGTGCCTTCGTTGCGCTTGCGCTTGGGTGCCCCCTCGCCCTTCGTCTCACGGGCGACCGGGCTCTTGGGCGGGTCTTTGGGCTCGGCCATGGCAGTCTCCTGGGGCTGTCGCTTGGCTTCCGAGGTGCAAGAACGTATGGAGACGCCTCTCGGTTCACCCGTCCCCCCATTGTTCACCCCTGCCCCATTGATCGCATGAGCCGCCGGCATACCCATCCCCCGATCATCGCCCACGTTGCGCCGCTGCTGGCGGACTACGACGTCATGTTCTGCGACGTGTGGGGCGTGCTGCACGACGGCCATCGCGCCTTCGACAGCGCCTGCGATGCGCTGCTGCGCTTCAAGGCGGCCGGCGGGACGGTCGTGCTCGTCTCCAACGCGCCAGTGCCGGAAGAAGGCGTCGCCGCGATGCTCGACAGCCGCGGCGTGCCGCGCGCGGCCTATGACGCCATCGTCGCCTCCGGCGACATCGCGCTGCGCCACGTCGCCGACAAGGGCTACCAGGCCGTCTACTGCATCGGCCCCGCCGACCGCGACAGCCTGACCTTCAAGCGGCTCACCGCCGCGCGCGCCGACCTCGACGCGGCCGACGCCATCCTGTGCACCGGCCTCAACGACGATCGCAGCGAAACGGCCGAGACCTACCGGCCGCTTTTGCAGCAGGCGCGGGCGCGCAACCTGCCGTTCGTCTGCGCCAATCCCGACCTGGTCGTCGACGTCGGCGGCCACCAATACCTGTGCGCCGGCGCCATTGCCGACCTCTACGAGCGGATGGACGGGGAGGTCTTTTGGGCGGGCAAGCCGCACGCCAATGCCTACGCGACGGCCCGCGCGACCGCCGAAAGGCTGCGCGGCCAGCCGGTGCCGCTCGAGCGGATCATCGCCATCGGCGACAGCGTGCGTACCGACATGAAGGGCGCCCAAGCCTTCGGAATCCCAGCCATTTTTGTGGCAAGTGGCATTCATCGCGACGAAACAATGTCCGCCGGCTCCCTGCGCGCCGGAGTTTTGGAACGCCTGTTCGCACCGCCCGCCCCCGTCCCGCTGGCGGTGATGGAACGGCTCGCCTGGTAGCCGCGGCGCCGTTGCCCCGGCAACAAGCCGGGATTACACTCCGCATGCAGTCATTCTGGGGGGAACGATCATGCGCTGCGCTCGGGTTGCCATCATCGCCATTTCGACGCTGTCCGTGTCGGCCGGCGCGTTCGCCGACGACACCGGTTTTGCCTACTCGCACGACCTGCGTAAGGAAGGCGGGCGCCTGTGCATGTCGGATCACTACCACTCGGGGTCCGGCTCGGGGCGCAGCAAAGCTGCGGCGCAGGCATCGGCCGCGCGGTCGTGGGCCGACTTCACCAACTTCGAGTACGGCAGCGCTTGGGCCCGCTGGTCGGTCGCCCGCAGCAAGTCGGTCCGCTACACGAAGGACGCGAGCGGCTGGAGCGCCGACGTCGACGCGCGGCCCTGCCGCGGCTGAGCTCGTATCGACCACGCTAAACGCGCCGGATTGCTTGCCAAATTCTTGCGCGTTTACCGGTCGGTTACCTTAACGGTCCATCCTCTGGGCAGACGACCCGCCCCCTAGTGTCGTCGCCCAAACCGTCCAACCTTGTCTCGCTCGCAGGCCAGATCGGTCCCGTCTCCGCGGGAACAGTCACGCGTGCGCCGAGTTGGCCCTACGAGTGGCAAGGTAACGAGGACCTCGTAGAGGATCGAAATCGTAATGTTCAAGTTGCACGCGTACCGGGCTGCGTTCATCGCCGCAGTCGCACTCATAGCGGCAGTCGCCGCCATTCCGCGCGCAGAGGCGGTCAGCCCGCAGGTTCGCAATGCCTGCGCCAACGACTACCTCTCCAATTGCAGCGCCTACAAACCCGAGAGCGCCGAGACGCGCAAATGCATGCGCGCCGTCGGTCACCGCCTGTCGAAGGGCTGCATCAACGCCCTCGTCGCCGCCGGCGAAGTTTCCAAAGGCGAGGTTGGCCGCCGCTCCGCCAGCGCCGCTCGCCGCTGAGCCACCGAGTTTCAATGCAGGGCCGCGCGCCGATAGGGTGCGCGGCCTTTCCCTTGCCCGCGAGATTAACCACTCAGTAAAGCGACTCACCTTTCACTGGTCGGTGGCAAGCGTACGCGCAGAACCCATCAGCCCTGCGAGGGCACAATGACCAGACTGCTCTACGACCTAGAAGATTATCTGGAGGACGCTTCGCACGCCCAGCGCCTCCCCTCCTGGATGCGCCGCATCGCGCGCTCCATCGGCCGCACCATCGGCGAGACTGGCGATCTCCTGCTCTGGCGCCGCAGCTTCTGATCGGCCGGCGCACGGCTTTCGACGGCCAGCGCCCTATGTCGCTGTCCCGGGCGGTAGCACTCCCCCCGGCGACCTGCTAAGGAGCGCTCCGAAAACACAGCCGTTGGAGCCACCATGAGCGACGCCGAAAGTCAGGCGCGGAGCGAAACCGCCGCCCTCATCCGCCGGTACTACGAGGCCTTCAATGCCGGCAACAGCGAAGGCATGATCGCCTGCCTCACCGACGACGTGATCCACGACGTGAACCAGGGCGAGCGGCGGCAGGGCCTCGACAAGTTCAAGGCGTTCAACGCCCGCATGGACCACCACTACAAAGAGAAGCTCGAGAACGTCGTGGTCATGGTGAGCAAGGACGGCGCCCGCGCCTCGGCCGAGTTCAACGTGCACGGCGTCTACAAGGCCACCGACAGCGGGCTTCCCGATGCCAAGGGCCAGACCTATGTTCTGCCCGCCGGCACGTTCTTCGCCATCCGCGACGGCAAGATCGCCCGCGTCACCACCTATTACAACCTGACCGACTGGATCGCGCAGGTTTCCGGCTGAGCCGGATGGCATAGGGTTCAAAGCGCAATGCTCGTCACCATGCTGAGGTGCAAGCTGCACCGGGCCACCGTCACCGAATGCGACCTGCATTATCAAGGCTCGCTGAAGATCGATGCCGACCTCATCCGCGCCGCCGGCTTTCTGCCGAACGAGCACATCGAGGTCTATAACATCGACAACGGCGAGCGCTTTACGACGTACGTGATCGAGGGGCGCGCCGGCAGCGGCGTCATCGGGCTCAACGGTGCGGCCGCACGCAAAGCGTGCCTCGGCGACCGCATCATCATCTGCTCGTACGCGGCGGTCGACCTCGAAGAGGCCAAGACGCACAAGCCGAAGATCGTCGTTCTCGGCGCCTCCAACAAGATCGAGCGGATCACCGACCGGCCGACGGTCGAGTAACGCAGCCTTTCGAGGATTGCCCATGGCGCTGGAAGTGACGTCGCTCACCGGCGAGGAGATCAATACGGTGCTGCCGGCGCTGGCGCGGTTGCGCATCGTGGTGTTCCACGACTGGCCGTACCTCTACGACGGCAGCCTCGAATACGAGGAGAAGTATCTCGCCAAGCTCGCGGCGGCGCCGGGCGCCGTGTGCATCATCGCCAGGGACGGCGAGGAGATCGTCGGCGCCTCCACCGCCGCGCCGATGATCGAGCACGCCGACGAGTTCGCCGAGCCGTTCGAGAAGGCCGGCTTCGACCTCGACCAGATCTTCTACTGCGGTGAGTCCGTGCTGCTCAAATCGCACCGCGGGCACGGGCTCGGCCATGCCTTCTTCGACGGGCGCGAGGCGCATGCCAGGAAGCTCGGCGGCTTCACGCATTCAACGTTCTGCCGCGTCGTCCGCCCCGATGACCACCCGCTGAAGCCGGCCGATTACGTGCCCCTCGACGGGTTCTGGAAAAAGCGCGGCTACGCGCCGGTCGACGGCCTCGTCGCGACCTACGACTGGAAGGACATCGACCAACCGGACGAGACCAGCCACGCCATGCAGTTCTGGATGAAGCCACTGAGCATCCCTACCTAAGCGCCATGAGCCAACGCCAGACCTTGAAGGTCGCCGCCGCCCAGTACCCGATCGACCAGCCCGCCACGCTCGACGCTTGGCGGGACAAGATCGTGCGTTGGGTGGCCGACGGCGCGGCGACCGGCGCCGAGGTTCTGGTGTTCCCGGAGTACGCGGCGATCGAGCAGGCAGCGGCACTCGGCGAGAAGGTCTACGGCGATCTCGACGCCACGCTGCAAGCGGTGGCGGAGCTCGAAGGCGACCGCGTCGCCCTGCATCAGGATCTAGCGGCCAAGCACCGCGTGCACATCCTCGTCGGCAGCGGCCCCTCGCGCAAAGGCGAGGGCCGCTACGTCAACGCCGCGCAGCTCGTCACGCCGAAGGGCAGCGTCGGCATTCAAGAAAAGCTGATCATGACCCCGTTCGAGACCGACTGGGGCATCTCGGCCGGCTCGCAACTGCGCGTGTTCGACACTGTGCTCGGGCTCGTCGGCATCAACATCTGCTACGACAGTGAGTTTCCACTGATCGCCCGCGCCATGGCAGAGGCCGGCGCCGAGCTGTTGCTCGTGCCGTCGTGCACCGAGCGCGTCTCGGGCTATCATCGCGTCCGCACCGGCTCGCGGGCGAGAGCGCTGGAGAACCAGATCGCCACCGTCGTCAGCCCCACCGTGGGCGACGCGCTTTGGTCCCCGGCGGTCGACAGGAACACCGGCGCGGCCGGCGTCTACGTGCCGTCCGAGCAGACGGTGTCGGACACCGGCATCCTCGCCCAGGGCGAGCTCAACACTGCCCAGTGGGTGACGGCCGACGTCGACATGGCGCGCCTGCGCCACCTGCGCACGTCGGGCGAGATGCGCAACTATATCGACTGGGCGAACCAGCTCGGCGCATCGAAGCTGGCCGACAAGGTTGAGATCGTCACGCTGGAATAGTCCGAACACGCTGTCATCCCGGGCGAGCGAGCGCCAGGTGCGAGCGTGACCCGGGACCCAGGAGAGAACTGCGCAGCTCCGAATAGGGAGGCTACGCCGCACCCTAAGCTGGGTCCCGGATATCCGCTCACTGCGTTCCCGGCTTCCGGGATGACAAGCAACGCTACTTCAGCGCCCAGGTGACGGTGACGCTGGCTTCGAGCGTTTCGGTGCCGCGCTCGATGGGTACCGCCTCGGCCTTCATGGCGCGGGCGAACACCGGGCGCGGCGGCGGCGCCGCATCGCCCTCGGAGATCACCAGCACGTCGCCCACCTCGGCACCGGCAGCGGCTGCATAGAGATCGGCGCGGCGACGTGCATTGGCGACCGCCTCCTTGCGCGCATCGTCGAGCAGCGTTTCCGACTTGCTCACCTCGAAGCTCAAGCCCGCCGTCTGGTTGGCGCCCGCCGTCACCAGCCGGTCGAGGATCGCACCCAGCTTGCCCAGATCGCGCACCAGCACCTGCACCTCGTTGGTGACGCTGTAGCCGTCGATCTTCGGCGCCTGGCCTTCGATGGGGCGCGTGTAGCGCGGCTCTACCCGGAACGACGCGGTCTGGATGTCCTTTGGATCGATGCCGGCCGACTTCAATTCGGCGATGACCTTCTGCATCGCCTCGCTGTTCTTGGCCAGCGCCTCGCTCGCCGTGGCCGCGTCGGCGGTGACGCCCGAGGTGATGCGTGCCTGGTCGGGCTCGACGGTGACGCTTCCCGAGGCGGAGATGGTGATCGTGCGCCGTTGCTTGTCGTCGTCAGCCTGGGCGCCCGACATGGCGCCGATGAGCGTGAGACCCAAAAGGGCGGGGCGGAGGTAGTAGAGGGAACGCATAGAGATAGCCTTGGATTGTTGCAGCTCACCCTAGGATAGCCCGGCATCGGGGACGTTTCGCGGCGAAATCGTCGGCTTTCGGCGGCGGCACTAAGTCTGATATGAGGGGCGCCTGCCCGCCCGGCAATCGAGTCTCACCGGCGTGCGGGCCCGTAGCTCAATGGTTAGAGCTGGCGGCTCATAACCGTCTGGTTCCAGGTTCGAATCCTGGCGGGCCCACCAAACCGAACTATGCGCTCAGCGAACAATGCGCAGGTTGGCGCGGGTGCCGCTCACGTGCTCTTCGTAGCCGGAGGAGTGGCCTTGCTGCGGCGCAGGATCGGGAACGATCCAGGCGGCTGCCACACCCACCACGAGACGCATCAGCAGATCCATCGCCTCGCCTCCTCGCGCGGAGCCGCGATCCTCACATGCTCCCAGCATACTGGGGTCCAGCGGAGTCTCAATCGGTCGTCGAGGCGATTAGTTCCGGCAAGACGTGCGCAGAAGCGGCGAGTCGTCAGGCGTCGTGCCCGTTGGCGTCGACGATCGAGATGCCTTCGCCGGCGTGCACAGATTTCAGGCGGCCGACGTCGTCCAGCGCCATAGCCCAGATATTGCACGGAC
This sequence comes from Hyphomicrobium album, assembly GCF_009708035.1. Taxonomy (NCBI): domain Bacteria; kingdom Pseudomonadati; phylum Pseudomonadota; class Alphaproteobacteria; order Hyphomicrobiales; family Hyphomicrobiaceae; genus Hyphomicrobium; species Hyphomicrobium album. The sequence continues at coordinate 167,899 of NZ_WMBQ01000001.1, read as the reverse complement.
TCGCCATGCGAATTTCCCCGCGCCGCGACATCGGCGTCGGCCCGAAGCCGATGGCGATGGCGTCTCCGTCGGGCCAGAAAGCAATCTCGCCGGCGTTGATCACGTCGCGCGCGCCGGGCTCGGGATCGGAGCTGACCGGCGCGTTGAAGTAGACCTCGCGGCCCCACATCTTGGCTTCCGCATGGATCGGCAACGCCGCCCAGATGCGTTCGGCGGTCGGGGTCTCGAGCAGCCGCGCGCGTATGGCCACCTTGCCTGCACGGATTACGATCTCGCGCATCCAGCGCCTCCCAAGCCGGTCAGTCTTCACGCTGCCGTTGGTTACACTCTCTCATTGTGACGGACCGTCATCAATACCCGAGAGGGAAGCCGCTGCTGCCACGCCCGGTTGCAGACGCAAAGTATCCCCACCTGATCGCAGCAGCCGCAGGGGGCTATGTGCTTAACGCGCCTCATAAATGTGGCGCGGTTACAGCGAAGACGGTGTTTTTGTGCAAATGGCACGATTGGCAAATGCGCCACGCCGACGGCGCAACGTGCGCTCAGGGTTGCCGGCGCGTCACACCCTCCTGCGTCAAGCCGGCGGCGGCCCAAACACCAGCACCGCGTTGAGACCACCGAAAGCGAAGGAGTTCGACATCGCGTAGGTGACGTCCTGCTTGCGGCCGACGTTGGGGATGTAATCGAGATCGCACTCCGGATCGGGCTCGTCGAGACCGATCGTCGGCGGCACCCAATTCTCGTTCATCGCCTTGATGCAGGCCACGGCCTCTATGCTACCGCCGGCGCCGAGCGGATGGCCGGTCATCGACTTGGTCGAGGAGATCGCGAGGTTCTTGGCGTGGTTGCCAAAGACCTCCTTGATGGCATTCGTCTCGTTGGCGTCGTTGATGGTCGTCGCGGTGCCGTGGGCGTTGAGATATTGGATATCGGAAGGCGAGAGTTGCGCGTCGTCGAGCGCCATGCGCATGGCTTCCTTGGGCCCCTCGATGTCGGGGTTGACCATGTCCTTGGCGTCGGAGGACATGCCGTAGCCGACGATCTCGGCGAGGATCTTGGCGCCGCGCGCCTGCGCGTGCTCGAGAGATTCCATGACGAGAATCCCGGCGCCTTCGCCCAGCACGGTGCCGTTGCGCTTCTTGGAGAACGGGAAGCAGCCTTCGGGCGACAGAACGTGCAACGCCTGCCAGGCCTTCATGGTCCCGTAGGTGATGACCGATTCCGAAGCGCCGGCGATGGCGACGTCGACCATGCCGTTCTTGATGTAGTCGCGGGCGATGCCGATCGCGTGCGTCGCCGTCGAGCAGGCGCTGCAGGTCGCGAAGGTCGGTCCCTTCACGCCGAACTCGATGCCGACGTGCGCGCTGGCGGAGGAGCCGATGATGCGCAGCAGCGTCAATGGATGGGTGGCGCGCTTGCCCTCCAGGAACAACGCCCGGTAGGACTGCTCGAAGGTGACGAGACCGCCGGCGCCCGACCCGATGATGCAGGCGGCGCGGTAAGGGTTGGCGACGGGTATTTCGAGACCCGATTGCCGCATCGCCTCGTCGGCAGCCGCGGCGGCGAACCAGGAATAGCGGTCGGCATGCATCACCAGCTTGTCGCGCTGGAAGTGCTTCAACCGCACCTTGGGATCGAAGTTCTTGATCTGCGCCGCGATGAGGATCTTGAGGTCCTCGAGCGGGAAGCCGCCGAGCTCGCTGACCCCGCACTTGCTGGCCTGCATCGACGCCCAGAACTCAGGAACGTTGAGACCGATCGGCGTGACGACACCCATCCCGGTCACCACGACGCGGCGTGCGCCGTTCGCGTCTGCCATCTGATACCTGCCGGTTGTGAGCGGCGCAGCCGCGCCGCGACATAAGCTAACTTGCGAGCCGGCAATTGTCTTGCTGGGGGGAGCTCGCGAGAGTGGCCCGGGCGCGCAGTGAAGGCGCCCTGGTGCCGTTCGTTATCAAGCCTTGGCGCCGGCGGCCGCGGGACCCTTGGCCATCAAGTCCTTAACGCGATCGACAACCGAGCCGACGGTCTTGAAGTCTTCGACGTCTTCGTTCGCGTTGTAAGGAATTTCGATGCCAAACGTGTCTTCGATATCAAAAACGATCATTGCAAGATCGAGGGACTCAATCTTGAGATCCGTAAGCGGCGTCGACAGCGAGATGTCGTCGCGCGGCTCCTTCATGTGCTTCTTCAGGATCTCGACGATCTTGGTGCCAACTTCGTCCATATCAGTCTCCCACCCCCGCTCCACTGAAGCCTGGGGCCCGTATTACTTCGTTCCTAACTAGTGCAAGCCCATTAGCACAACAAGCTGTGGCGTCACATATCCTTAAACGCCCAGCAAGTCTAGCCGAAGGGCCCTAGCCAACCCGAGCGGCCGGCCAGCACTCCGCATAGCGTGGTTCCTACGCGCCTGCTGTCTTGTACGGTACAGTAAAACCTCTTCACAACCGTTGCGCTTTTCCCCGGTCTTAGCCTCGCCGCCCTTGGCCGACGCGTCGAAAACGTGTTCAATAACAAGGCGGATTTCAAGACCCTGTTTGCATTTGCAGGAGGGGCCCGCAACTGTCCGGCAACAGCCTCCCAGCTACACTGCTCTGAAAGGCTTAGCCGGGGAGACGATCGAGGATGGCGACGATGGTTCTTACCAGGCCGCCGGCCAACGCGTCGCAGCCGGCTATGGCCTGGCTCGATCACTACCCGCGCGGCGTCGATTGGCACATGCCTCTTAAAGTCGCGCCATTGTACCGGCTGCTGGACGATGCGGTGGCCCGGTTTGGCCACCTCAACTGCACCAACTTTCTGGGCAGGACCCTCACCTATTCGGAGATCGGCGCGCAGGTCGACAGGGCTACGCTGGGGTTGCAGAGGCTTGGGGTCAAGAAGGGCACAAAGGTCGGCCTGTTCCTGCCCAACTCCCCCACCTTCATCGTCTTCTTCTTTGCGGTGCTGAAGGCCGGCGGCACCATCGTCAATTTCAACCCACTCTATACCGTCGCCGAGCTGACCCAGCAGGTGAAGGACAGCGACACCGAGCTGATGGTGACGCTCGACCTGAAGGTGCTGTTCGACAAGGTCGACGCCCTGCTGCAGGCCGGCTGCCTCAAGCGCGCCATCGTCGCCCCCTTCCCGCCGCTCCTCCCCGTGACCAAGGCGGCGCTGTTCCGCCTGTTTCGCTCCAAGGAGCTGGCGAGGCCGCTGCAGTCAGCCTCGCGCGACAAGATCGTGCTGGAAGCCGAGGTCATGGCCGGCGAGGGTCACCCCGAGCCGGTCGCCATCGATCCCATGAGGGACGTGGCGGTGCTGCAGTATACCGGTGGCACCACCGGGACGCCCAAGGGCGCCATGCTCACGCACGCCAATGTTTATGTGAACGTGCAGCAGGTGGGCGCCTCCTCTCCCGATCTCGCCGACGGCGTCGAGCGGGTGCTCGGCGTGCTGCCGTTCTTCCATGTCTTCGCGCTCACCGTCGTGATGAACCTCGGCATCGCCCACGCGGCCGAGATCATCATCATGCCGCGCTTCGCCCTCGACGATGCGCTGAAGCTCATCGACAAGACCAAGCCGACGATCATGCCGGGCGTGCCGACCCTGTTCAACGCCATTATGAACCACCCCAAGATCGGCGACTTCGATCTGTCGTCGCTGAAATTCTGCCTGTCGGGCGGCGCCGCGCTGCCCATCGAGGTGAAGCAGCGTTTCGAGGCGGTCACGGGCTGCAAGGTGGTCGAAGGCTATGGGTTGTCGGAAAGCTCGCCCGTCGTCACCTGCAATCCGCTGGAAGGCCCGGTGAAGCCAGGCTCGATAGGCATGCCCCTCCCAGGCACCGTCATCTCGCTGCGCGACCTGGGCGACCCCACCAAGGAGGTTCCGGTCGGCGAAAAGGGCGAGATCTGCATCAGCGGCCCGCAGGTCATGCTCGGCTACTACAAGCGCCCGCAGGAAACAGCCGAGCAGATGGTCGACGGGTTCCTGCGCACGGGCGACGTCGCCCGCATGGACGAGCAGGGTTTCTTCTTCATCGAGGACCGCATCAAGGACCTCATCATCTCGTCCGGTTTCAACGTCTACCCGCGCCGCATCGAGGAGGCGATCTACGAGCACCCCTCCGTGGCCGAGGTGACGGTCATCGGCATCAAGGACAAGAAGCGCGGCGAAGCGCCGAAGGCCTTCGTGCGCCTGAAGCCCGGCATGAGCGTTACCGTGCCGGAGCTGTGCGAGCACCTGGCGGTGCGCATCTCCAAGATCGAGATGCCGTCGGCGATCGAGTTCCGCGACGAGCTGCCGAAGACGATGATCGGCAAGCTGTCGAAGAAGGAGCTCAAGGCCGAGGAGGCCGCCAAGGGCACTGCCTAGCCTGGACAGGCTAGGCAGGCTGGGCGCGCCGGACCCTTAGTCGGAGCCGATCAAAGGCAGATCCATCGATTTGATGCAGACCGTGCCGTCGACCTCGACGTAGCCCTTGTCGTACTTGTGACTGGCGATCGTCTCGAAGTGCAGACGGTGCTCCTTGAAGCGATGGAAGTAGGAGCAATCCGCGCGGGCGACGTAATCGAGATCGTCGAGCGCCGCATTGGATACAACGACATTCACGCGTTTGGCTCCGTCTCGCATGACGAAGCGAACGATGCCTTTATAGGTGTCTTGGACAGCCGGTATCGCAGCCCGTGTGAGCGGCATGGGCGTTCCCCCTTCCGTTGATGATTGCCTTCCCCCGCAATTCGTCAACGCTGCACGCCTCGAAAATCACATTGCCGCAAGATTGCGCAAAAATAATGTCGGCGCGTCACGTCGATGCAACGCGCCAGCGTCTCGCTCACGGTCAGTCCCGCTAGAGGACACTCAGCGCAGCCGGTCGACGATCCGCAGCGCGAGCCACGACCCCAGCATCGAGATGAGCACCATGCCGGCCAGCGACACGTAAAGCAGGGGATGTTTCGACTGCGCGAGCGCCCCGCCTATACCCAGCAGCCCTTGTATCGTGACGAAAATCATTCCGCCTATCTGGGCGGCGACAAGCATACCGACGAACGACGCGATGATGCTCACGATCCAACCGAGTACGCCCCGGTTGTGCAGCCATGCATCGCGGATCCCGACGGCGAATGCGGTGGCGAAAATGACGATCGCGATGGTCATCGGACCACCGACGCTCGAGTCCGGGATCGAGCCGGACAGTTCAAGAGCCAGAAGAGTGATAATGGCAACCAGTGCAATGTACTTCATGAACCGCGTCCCGACCCTGCAATTTCGCCGCCTACAATGGAAGGACATCCGAAATTCGGCAACGGGTTTGGTAGAGGTTCGAACGCCGCCTCGGATCAATGCGGAGTTTATACCCGCTTTCAAAACGTCCCCCATACTCCCCTCACCTTGCCCGTCTGAGCGTCTGAAGCGGGGCAGGGCCGGTGACCCGGACGAGGCCCGCGTGTTCTTTCCGTTCGCACGCGTGTCGCGAGGATAGCTCGTCCTCTCAAATCCGGGGTCGCGGACCGAGGCTGTGCAGAATGGCAACAAACTGTACGGACGCCCTCCGGCAGCGGCGCTCACGCGTTACGAGCGCAGTCGCCCGACGATCCCGAACGCTAGAGCCCGGCGGTGGACGCGGCAGGGTGGGATCGGACGGTCGCTGACGACGTGCATAGCACCCTCGGCACGGCAGCGCACCGACGCGGGCGCCGAAAGGTCGCCGGACTTGTAACTAGGATGGCGGTCATTCGGCGCCCGCGCTCCCTCGCTCTTTGACATGCCTCGGGGCCATTGGCCCGCGAGACCGAGAACGCACGCACTAACCTCTCCCATTGGGAGAGGTCGACGCGAGATGCCTGCATCGGGCGGCGGGTGAGGGGTTGCGGGACGAAGCGGTCCAGACCCCTCACCCAGAATGAGCGGCACGCACTGGCATGGCGCCCGAAGCCAGCCTAGCGATAGAGGTCGGCGCGCGTCGGCGGGATGGCCGGCGGACGCTTGGCATTCTTCGACACCAGCGTCTGGAAGATGCGCAGCGTACCGCGCGAGAACGCCAACGAGACGCCGGCGAGATACGCGACCCAGATGCGATACTTCTCCTCGCTGACGTACTTCAGCGCCGCTTCGCGGTTCGCGGTCAGGCGCTCGCACCACAGCTTGCAGGTGCGCGCGTAGTGCAGCCGCCAGGCCTCGACGTCCTGGATCTCGAAGCCGGCACGCTCCATGGCGAAAATTGAGTGGCCGATGTCATCGAGCTCGCCACCGGGAAAGATGTACTTGGCGATCGCCTTCTGCTCGGGGCGCATCCCTTTCTTGAACCAGCCCTGCTTGGGTGCGCGCCGCGCGATGGCGTGATTGAGGAACAGGCCGTCTTGCGCCAGTAGCGACTGCATCTTGGCCATGTAGCCGGGAATGTTCTTCAGGCCGATGTGCTCGTACATGCCGATCGAGGCGATCTTGTCGAACTGCCCCGACATCATCGAGTAGTCCTTGAACTCCACTGTCACCTTGTCCTCGAGCCCGAGGCGCTTGATCTTCTCCTTGGCGAAGGCGAGCTGCTCCTCCGACAGCGTGATGCCATGCGCGGTGACGCCGTAGGTCTTGGCCGCGTGGCAGATGAGGCCCCCCCAGCCACAGCCGATATCGAGAAAGCGGTCTCCCGGCTTCAGCCGTAGCTTGCGGCAGATCATCTCCAGCTTGTCGCGCTGCGCCTGGGCGACGTCGTTGTTCCAGTCCGTGTAGTAGGCGCAGGAGTAGACCATCTCCGGATCGAGGAAGAGCGCGTAGAAGTCGTTCGACAGGTCGTAGTGGAACTGGATGAAGTCCTTGTTGTCGGCGACCTTGCGTTTGCGGCCCGTAATCTCGCCGGCAAAGCCCTGGTCGTCGTAAGCATCGACTGAGCGCGCCAGAAGAAACGGCGACAGCTTGCCGATGAGCTTCAGCGCATCGCGGCCTTTGAGCTTCACCGAGCGCCCGCCCTGGTTGAGCTGCGAGCCGAGGTCGATGAGCGTCCCGCCGGAAAAGTCGATGCCCTTATCGACGTAGTGGCGGATGAAGTTATCGAGCGTCGGCCAGCGCAGGAGCGAGCCGATGACGCCGGCATCGGCGATCGACAGGACGAACGGGCCGGTGACGTTCTTGCCCAGCGGCGTCAGCGACCCGTCCCACAGGCGCAGCGAGGCGTTGAGGTCGAGTTTGTCGCCAAGCTCGCGTGCCAGAGCGCGCGCCGCCTCGAGCTGCCGCGCCGCCTTGTCGGACTTGCCGTTACCCATAGGGATCGCGCCCCGCTGCCGATTGCTTGCCGGCTGCGTCGCATACCTTCCCGGCCCTGTCGAGGGGTTACGCGGCTTGGTGCAACTCGGCGGCGTCCTTCGATTCCATGATGGCGGCGACACCCATGCCGCCCGCGGTGCAAATCGAAATCAGCCCGCGGCCATGTTTCTCGGACAGGAGCTTGCCGAGGTTGCCCACAATACGCGCGCCCGTCGCCGCGAACGGATGCCCCATGGCGATGGACGACCCGCGCACGTTGAGCTTCGACCGGTCGATGGAGCCCATCGGCTCGGCGCGGCCGAGAACCTCCTTACAGTAGACCGGATCTTCCCAGGCCTTCAGCGTCGCCAGCACCTGCGCCGCGAACGCCTCGTGGATCTCGTAGTAGTCGAAATCCTGGAGCCTGAGGCCGGCACGCTCGAGCATTTTCGATACGGCGATCGTCGGCGCCATCAGCAGGCCGTCGCCGCCGACGAAGTCGTTGGCCGCAGCTTGAGAATACGTGAGGTAGGCCTGCACCGGGAGGCCGTGCTTGGTCGCCCATTCCTCCGAGGCGAGCAGCACCGCGGCGGCGCCGTCGGTCAGCGGCGTCGAGTTGGCGGCGGTCAGGGTGCCGCGTTCGGTTTTATCGAAGGCGGTCTTGAGCGTCGCCAGCTTTTCCGCGGTCGCGTCCAACCGGATATTGTTGTCGCGGTATACGCCGGCGAATGGCGTCACAAGGTCATCCATATATCCGGAGCGATACGCGTCCGCCGCCTTGCGGTGGCTTTCCAGCGCGAAGGCGTCCTGGTCGGCGCGGGTGATGCCCCACTCTTGCGCCATCAGCTCGGCGTGCTCGCCCATCGACAGTCCGGTGCGCGGCTCGGCGTTGGCAGGGGCCGACGGCACCAGCTCGCCCGGGCCGAAGCCCTTGAACACCTTGAGCCTGTCCATGAAGGTCTTCTGCTGGCCGAGCTTGACCAGGCGCTGCGCGAGCTTCTTCGACACGACGATGGGTGCATCCGACGTCGTGTCGGAGCCGACGGCGATGGCGCATTCGATCTCGCCGGTGGCGATCTTCGCCGCGCTGCCCAAGCCGCCCTGCAGGCTGGTGCCGCAGGCCTGCATCATCGTTATGCCGGGCGTCGATGCCTTGAGGCGCGTGCCGAGCACCGCTTCGCGCGTGAGGTTGAAGTCCTTCGAGTGGGTGACGACGGCGCCGCCGACGACCTCGTCGATATGCTGGCCCTTCAGGTTGTAGCGATCGACGAGCGCGTTGAGCGCTCCCGTCATCAGGTCGAGATTGGAGAGGTCGGCATAGAAGGTGTTGGAGCGGCAGAACGGAATGCGCGCCCCGCCGATGACCGCCACGCGTCTCAAGAAACGTTGCATCTCGTCCTGCCTCTTGGCTCGAAGTTATTCGGCGGCCGCGGCTTGCGCGGGAACGGCGGGCGACTGCGCCGCCTTGTAGTGCAGCGGGCCGCCGCGGAACGGCGCGAACCCCGTGCCGAAGATGACACCGGCATCGACGAGGTCGGCATTCTCGACCACCTGCTCGTCGACGGCGCGCTGCGCCTCGGCGATCAGCGGCTCGACGAGGTCGCGACCAAGCTTCTCCATTTCCGCCTTGTCGAAGACGCGGCCGGTCTTCTGCGGCTTGCCCCCCTCCCAGACGTAGAAGCCCTCGCCCGACTTCTTGCCGAGCTTGCCCTCGGCCACGAGCCGGTCGAGCTTGGAGCCTTCCGAGGAGAACTTGAGAATGTGGGCGACGTGCGCGCACACATCGAGGCCGACGGTGTCGGCGAGCTCGATGGGGCCCATCGGCATGCCGAAGGCGCGCGCCGCCTCGTCGATGCGCTCCTTGTCCTCGCCGTGCTCCAGACGGACCATGGCGCCGAACATATATGGCGTGAGCACGCGGTTCACGAGGAAGCCGGGCACGCTCTTGGTGATGAGGGGAAACTTGTCGATGGCGGTGACGAAGGCGGCGCCGCGCTTCACGTCCTCCTCGCGCGTCTGCGACCCGCGCACGACCTCGACGAGCGGCATCAGCGCTACCGGATTGAAGAAGTGCAGGCCGATGAGGCGGCCAGGATCGGGCAGCCCGGCGGCGATATCCTCGATCAGCAGCGACGAGGTGTTGGTGGCGAGCACGGCACCGGGCTTCATCTTGGCCTCGATCTCGCTCAGCACCTTCTGCTTGATCGCCAGGTTCTCGACGATCGCCTCGATGACCACGTCGGCACGCGCGATGCCTTCGCCGTTCGGATCGGCGATGAGCCGCGCCTTGGCCGCGTCGCGCTGTGCCTTGGTCTTGAACTTGCGCGCGAACAGCTTGCCCTGCGCGGCGATCCCCTTGGTGATCTGCTCGGGCGAGACATCCTGCAGCGTCACCTCCATACCGCGGGCGACGCACCAGCCGGCGATGTCGGCGCCCATCGTGCCGGCGCCGATGACGTGCACACGCGAGGGACGCCAGGCGAGCTTTTTCGGCGCCTGACCCTTGAGCAACTCCGAAAGCCAGAACACCCGGCGCAGGTTGCGCGATTGATCCGAAACCATGAGCGGCGCGAAGGCGCGGGTCTCGGCGGCCTTCATCGCCTCGTCGTTGGCGCCGTAGCGCTCGAACAGGTCGATCAGACGATAGGGCGCCGGGTAATGGTCTTCGCGCGCCTTCTTGGCGACCTCCGAGCGCATGCGCTTGGCGAGCAGATCGCGCGCCGGCCACATGGAGAGTAGCTTCTTGGCAAAGCCCGCCGGCTTCGACTTGCGATTGCGCAGCACCGCCTTGCGCGCTGCCCAGGGAAGCGCGCCGCGGCTGTCCACGAGCTGGTCGACGAGGCCCATGCCCCGCGCAGCCGAGGCCGACAGCATCTTGCCGGTAAGCATCGCCTGCATGGCGGCTGGCGCACCGGCCAGGCGAATCGATCGCGCCGTACCGTTGAAGCCGGGGAAGATGCCGAGCTTTACCTCGGGGAAGCCAAGCTTGGTGCCGCTATCGCGCGTGGCGATGCGGTAGTGACAGGCCAGCGCCAGTTCGAGGCCGCCGCCGAGGCAGAAGCCGTTGATCGCGCAGACGACCGGCGCCGGCAGGCGCTCGATGTGGTCGAACAGCGCCGTCACCGCGCGCAGCTTCTCGATGACCTCGCTCTCGGTCTTGAGATCGGCGAACTCGCGGATGTCGGCCCCCACGATGAAGCCGCGCTCCTTGGCGGAGATGATGACGAGCCCGCGGATGGACTTGTCGCGCGCACCCTTCTCCACCACGGCGACGATCTCGCCCAGCTCTTCCAGCGGCCGGCGGCCAAGCGAGTTCTGGTTCTCGCCCTCGCGGTCGAACTCGGCCCAGCCGATGCCCCACTCGTCGACGGAGAAGCGCCAGTCCTTCAGGTTTGGCAACGGGCGGGACGCGGTCTTGAACATCGCAACTCCTCTCACGCAACCGGAGCCGCACCGCCGAAGCGATGCGCCGCTACGCGACTGATCCTACTCTGCTGCAGCGCTTTCGACGCCGCGCGAATTGTGCCCCAGCACGTCAGGGGTCGTTCGATAGTTGGGCTTCAGCGCGGCGGCATCGAAGTGGTCGACGGCAATCACGCGGGCGGTGAGCGCTTCGAGCTCGCGCAGCTGCTGGCCCTCGCTCTCGGTGACGACGCCCTGCGCCATTGCCTCGCCGATCCAGTCGATGCCGTGATAGCGGCGCACCGTGCCGGCGCGGATGGCCCGCTCGAGCTTCTTCTCGGCTTCCTCGGCGGCGATCGCCTTCTTCATCGTCACCTCGAGCAGGCCGGTCGGATCGTCCGGGTCATGCGACACGTAGATGTAGCGCGTGAGACGCTCGCGCACCTCCGGTGCCTCCATCACCAGCTTCACCGCGCGGTGGCCGAGGACATCCGGCGCCGGGCGATAGGGATTTCCGAAGGGGAAGGCGACGATGCGCATCGCCCAGCGCGCGGCGGGAATGGGGAAGTTGTCGACGACGCCGCGCAGCGCTTCCTGGAAGCGGTAGAGGCCGTTCATCGCAGCGAGATCCACAAAGGTGCGATCGCTCGACAGGCGGCCGTCGTCCTCGTAGCGCTTCAGAACGCAGGCGAGGATGTAGAGCTCGGCCAGCGCGTCGGCGAGACGCCCGGAGAGCTTCTGCTTCATCTTCAGGCTGCCGCCGAGCGAGGCGACCGTGAGATCGGCGACGAAGGCGAAGCTGCGCGAGCAGCGCGCCAGCTGGCTGTACCAATTCGCGGTGTCGAACGATTTCTCCGGTGCCGGCGCGAAGATGCCTCCGGTGACATTGTGGAAGAAGGCGCCGCAGGCATTCGACACCGAGAACGCGACGTGATCGCCAAAGGCGCGGTCGAAGGCGTCGAGCCCCCGCGTGCGGTCGGCATCCTGCGCCGCCTGGATCTCGCGATAGAGATAGGGATGCGAGCGCAACGCGCCCTGGGCGAAGGTGATGAGCGTGCGCGTCAGGATGTTGGCGCCTTCGACCGTGATGCCGACCGGCACCATTTGATAGGCCGATTGCAGGTAGTTGGTCGGACCGTCGCAGATGGCGCGGCCGCCGTGAATGTCGAAGGCGTCGTTGACCGCCTGGCGCATGCGCTCGGTCGTGGCGTACTTCATCAGCGCCGAGATCACCGACGGGCGCTCGCCGCGCGAGACCATCGCGGCTGTTACTGCACGTGCTGCCTCGGTCGCATAGGCCGACTCCACCAAGCGCGCGAGCGGCTCCTCGACGCCTTCCATACGCGCCACCGGCAGGCCGAACTGCTTGCGGATGCGCCCATACGCGCTCGACACGCGCAACATCATCTTGGTGCCGGCGGTGGCAGTCGAAGGCAGCGAGATGGCGCGGCCGGCGGCGAGGCATTCCATCAGCATGCGCCAGCCCTGGCCAGCCATCGCTTCGCCGCCGATGATCCAGTCGATCGGAATGACGACGTCGCGGCCCCAGTTGGGTCCGTTGGGGAAAGCCGCACCCGATGGCAAATGGCGACGGCCGATCTGCACGCCCCCGTGCTTGGTCGGGATCATGGCGACGGTGATGCCGAGGTTGTCGCCCTTGCCGAGGATGTTCTCGGGATCAAACAGGCGGAAGGCGAGGCCGAGTAGCGTCGCTTTGGGGCCAAGCGTGATGTAGCGCTTGTCCCAAGAGAGGCGGATCGCCGGCTTGCCGTCGGGGCCGCGAATGACGGTGCCTATGTCGCGCATCGTAGCGGCGTCGGAGCCGGACGTGGGGCCAGTCAGTGCGAAGCACGGGATCTCCTCGCCCTTGGCGAGGCGCGGCAGGTAGTAATGCTTTTGCTGCTCGGTGCCGTACTTCTCGATCAGCTCGCCTGGACCCAGCGAGTTCGGGACCATGACGATGGTGACGACGTCGGGGGAGCGCGAGGCGATCTTGCCGATGATCAGCGACTGCGCCTGCGCGGAGAAGCCAAGACCGCCATGCTCTTTGGAAATAAGCATGCCGAGGAAGCCGCGCGACTTGACGAAGTCCCAGATGTTCTCGGGGATCTCGCGCTGCGCATGGCGCACCTGCCAGTCGTCGATCATCCCGCACAGCTCGCCGGTCGGGCCATCGAGGAACGCCTGCTCCTCGGGGGTGAGGACCACAGGGGCGATAGCGCGGAGCTTGTTCCAGTCGGGGGTTCCGGAAAACAGCTCGGCATCGAAGCCGACGGTGCCGGCTTCCAGCGCCTGCTGCTCGGTGTCGGACACCTTCGGCAACGTGCCCTTCACGAACTTGAAGACGGGTGCGCTGACGTAGTTGCGGCGGATCGCGGGAATGGAGAGCACCGCAAGACCTGCGGCAAACACCCAGAGCAGGAAGCCGAACACGCCCATATGGCCGTGCACTGGCCCGCTCGCCCAGACGAGCGCCGCGAGCGCAAGAGCACCGGCCCATGCCCAGAGCGGCACCTTGTACATACCGAGGGCGAGGATGGCGCCGAGCAGCGCGACGCAAAACAGAAGCTCGACCATGCCTTTGTGCCTCCGCTGTCGTACCTTGGGCGCGCTCGGATGAGATCGCAACCTAACGCGCGGCTTGTTGCGTTGGCGTTAAGCTCAATAGGAGCTTGTTGCGCGTGCCATAGCGAGGAATTGGCGCACCTTCGCGGCGCCAGCGAGCAGATCGCGACAACTATAGACGACACATAGGAACGAGCGAAACGTCATGTGGGGTTCGGCTATCGGCGTGTCCCGCTCGCCGCCATGTTGCCCATTGGCCACTAAACGTTACAAGCGGGTGCCGTCAGTCCTTCTTGAAGCGCTTGAACTTGTCGAACTTCAGCTTGTCGAGCTTCTGCTTGATGTTCTTCAGCTTGTCGCCCGAGTTGCCCTGGCTCAGCTTGGTGCAGTTCGGCTGGCGGCCGGCATAGCCTTTCGGGCACTTGTCGAAAGTCACCTTCGTGCATTTCGGCGGCCGGCCCGTGTAGCCCTTCGGGCAGTGGATCGGCGGCAGCTTCCGGCAGTTCGGCGGCTCGCCGACGTAACCCTTCGGGCAATTGCCAGGCAGCTTCACGCAGAGCGGCGGCTTGCCGGCGTAACCCTTGGGACAGCCGCCGTCGGGTACAACGCAGCGCTTGCCCGTCCACCGCCAGCCTTTCCTGAGGCAATCGGCCTTCGGATCTTTCGGCGGGTCGGTCGGCTTGGCTTTGCACACGTAGGCATTCCGCCCGGTCTGATGACGGGTCGTGCCGGAGGGGCACGTGCAGCGCCAGCGCGGAGGTAACGTCTTCAACATGATGACGGTGCCCCCGGTGCACTCCGGCTTCGGCGACGGAGAGGGGTCATGCGAGGGCGGCGCCACGGGATGCGCGCAGTAGATGACGCGGTCGCCGCGGCGGCGCGGCTTCACGCGCCAGCCCTTGTCGCTCCAGGCCCTCGGAACTTCCCTCCAGCCGTTCCAGCACTTCAGCGGCGTGGTTGGCGGCGTCACCGGCGGCGGCTGCGTGGTACCCCCACCGTCGCTCGCTTCCTCGACGTCTTCGTCCTTGCCACCGGCGGGCGGATCGGGAACATCGCCACCGACGATGTCCTCCGGCGTGAAGACGGGGTCCGGTTCAAAGGACGGCGGCTCGACGACGAATGGAAATGCCGCTTCGAACGGCTCGCCGTCTTTCTGCAAGCTTGCCCACTTCACGGGGTTGCCGACATCGCCCTCCGGCGTGATGCGAATGAGCTTGCCCGGCTCGTCGTGCAGGCTGCAGTCCCCCCGGTCATTGCAGACCTCGATGGCGCCTTCGATGAGCAGCAGCCACGATAGGCCGCTCGTCTGAACGTAGACGTCGAAGATCGTGCCGCGCACCGTGATCGACGCCGAGGGGGTGCGAATGACGTAGGCCGGCTTGACCGCTGCGCCGGTGACGAAACGGAAGGCGCCTTTGACGAGGTTGAGCACAATGGCGCCGCCGGAGATGTCCGGGTTGTAGACGAACTCGTCGAGCAACAGCCGCGCGCCTGGGCCCAGAGCCAAGCGGGTGTCGTCGCGCAAGCGTATTTCGCCGGTGCCGTCGCCGCTCACCTCGATTAGATCGTCCTGGCGGACATTGTCCCCGGTCGCCAAGCGGCGCTGGTCGGAGGCGTACTCGGCGGTGACGACATTGACGATCCGCACCGCGGCGCCGATGTCCTCGCCCGGAGCGGCAACAGCCTGCATGCCGCTGACGAACAGCGCGGTGCCGATCAGAGCTAGTTGTCCGAGGCGCATGCCGAATGAGCCGTCCGCTATCACGCCTCATCCATAGCCGGGCGGCAAGTGGAGAGGTGTTCCCTACGGAACAGGATCGCCTTCACGGGGCATTGATGCGCCCTTACCGCTTAATTCCCCATTTGGAGCCCGCCGACGTTTGTAGGGGCTGCGCGCATTTCCCTCCCTATCGAAGTCACCTCCAGCAATCGTCAGCGTCCGCCGTTCGTCGCGGTCCGCCCTCGCTGCTGCACTGCGGAAAGTCGTGCCGGTCCCATTGCGTCGCACCGAGAGCCCCGTTTCTAGCCTTGCCCGCGGTGCCGGGTCTGCCTTAATTTCCGCCGACGCTGTCATGGGCAAGCATGATAAACGCCCGCGCGGGAGCAATCGGAGGACGCTAATGAAGATCTACCCGACCCTAGAAATCCCTGAGACCCTCGCGGCCGGCCCCGGCCCCGGCAATACGGACCCGCGCGTGCTCGAGCGCTTCGCCAAGACCGGCGTCGCCGACCACATGCAGAAGGACGTGGTCCGCGGCATGCTCGAAGCCAAGGAAATGCTGCGCGATCTGTGGGGCACCAAGAACGTCTACACCTACGGCGTCGCCGGCACCGGCTTTTCCGGCCTCGACGTCGTGCTGTCGCTGATCCTGCCGGGCGACAAGGTCGTCGCCTTCCCGAACGGCACGTTCTCGGGCATCGACTCGCTCACCATCCGCATGAAGGCCTCGACGGCCGAGGAGCTTGCCGCCGACTCGCTCAACCCGAAGCCGGCGAGCGTGACCATCGTCGAGACGCCGCACGGCCAGTCCGTGACCGGCGAGACGGTCGAAAAGGCGCTGGCACAGCATAAGCCGCTGTTTGCCTTCATGGCGCACTGGGAGACGGGCTCGGGCCGCATCAACGACCTCAAGGGCTTCTCCGACGCCTGCGTGAAGCACGGCGTGATGGGCATCGTCGACGCGGTGTCGAGCCTCGGCGTCGCCGACTTCAACATCGACGACTATCCGGGCGTCGTCGCCTGGGCCTCGTGTCCGCAGAAGGGCGTGCTGTCGCTGCCGCTGACCTACGCTCCTGTCAGCTTCACCGACAAAGCCATCGAGATGGTGAAGAAGCGCGGCTGCCGCACCTACGTGCATCACCCGATCCTCGACGCCCGTCACTGGGGCATCGTTGACGGCAAGGACGTGCCGAACGCGGTCTATCATCAGACGCACTCGTGCTACGCGGTCGCTGCCTTCCACGAGGCACTGCGCATCATCCTCACCTACGGTCGTCGCCGCAAGGCTTCCGACTACGCCTACCACGAGAAGGCGCTGCGGCAGGCCGTCGAGAGCATGGGCTGCGACGTGACGTCGAACATGACGAGCCTCGTCGTGCTCAACCTGCCGGGCGCCCTGAAGGGCAAAGAGAAGGATCTCGTCGCCGGTGCCCGCGCCAAGGGGTTCGGCATCTGGCCGACGCTGTCGGAGCCGGTGCAGGTCCGCATCGGCATCCTGAACCAGCTATCGCCGGAGCAGATCAACGAGATCGTCAGCCGCTTTGCCGACGCGATGATCGAAATGGGCGCCACCGTCGACAAGGCGCAGGTGTTGAGCGGCCTGAAGAAGTACTACGCCCAGGCCGCGTAAGCCGAGCGTGCAAAGCATAGAGACGCCCGCGCACATTGAGTGCGCGGGCGTTTCGTTTTCGGAGCGCTCTAACGGCGACTCCCCGTCGATCGGGCGAGCCTCAGCGCCCCGCGACGCGCTCGAGTGCCGGATACCGGCCGCGCACGCGGCTTCATCAGCCAATCGACCATCGGTAGCAAAATCTCGTAAGGCATGGCCCGCGCCGACCAGGCAATGAAGCTGTTGACGATGCCGGGCACCACGACGCGCCGGCCCATGCGATAGGACCGCCACGCGAGCCTAGCCATGCGCTCCGCGGAGGCGCTCGGCAGCAGTGCCCGGTAGAAGGTGTTCGACGCATTCATCTTGCGGTGGATGCGCGTTTCTACGGGGCCGCAGGCGATGGCGCAGACGCGCACGCCCTCGCCGGCGCATTCGCCCCCGATCGCGGCGGTCAGCGATAGGACGAAGGCTTTGCTGGCAAAGTAAGGCGCCTGCCAGGGGCCCGGTGTGAAAGCGGCAAGCGAAGCGAGGTTCATGATGCCGCCGCGGGCGCGCGCCCGCATGGCCGGCAGATAGTGGCGCGTCAGCCGCGTGACGGCGGCGACGTTGGTCTCGACCAGTTCGTCGAGCTGCTCCGGCGCGAGGTCGGTGAAGTTGCCGCCGATGCCGATGCCGGCGTTATTGACCAGGACGTCGAGATAGAGCCCGTGCCGGGCGAGTAACGCGTCGAGGAGTGCGGGGGCATCCTTTTGTCCGACGTCGAGAGGCTCGGCGATGACGGTCGCATTTGGATACGCGCTTTGCAGGTCGTCGCCAGCCTCGGCGAGGACCTCTTCCGTCCGCGCCAGGAGGACGATGGCCCGGCCTTCGCGGGCGATGCGCCGCGCCAGGGCGAAACCCAGACCTTCCGAGGCGCCGGTCACGACTGTCGCGGGCCTCAGGCCTTCGACAGCGGCGACTGCAATTAGGTCAGGCGCCGCCCTGCGGCGCACCCACATGTCGCCGATCTTGAGAAGGATATCCATGCGAGCCCGCGCAATGTTGCAGCCGCTTAAGCAACGCACGAGCCGCTCCAAACGTTCGCAGGTGGGACGCGTGGCAACGGAGATGGGATTTGCTCGGGTTTGAGAATCTTTTGACTTGGATCCTCATCGGCGCCGTTTCGGGCTGGCTCGCCGGCCTCATCGTCGAGGGCTACGGCTTCGGGCTGCTCGGCAACATAGTTGTCGGAACCCTCGGCGCAGGCATCGCCGGGGCGGGCGTTTGGGCGCTCGGCATCCACATCGAGACAACGCTCGGCAACATCATCGCCGTCACCGCCGGCGCCGTTGCGCTGCTGCTCGTCGCCGGTTTGGTGCGCTGGCCCTCCGGCTAGCCCGGGCGAGGACCATCACAAACACCGCTTGGATCGCTATCCCTTGTGGGTCAGTGCCGTATTGTCGTTGAAGGCATCGGCGATGATGGCGTGATACCAGGCGAGACCTTCAGCATAGTTTTTGCGGCGGACCTCGGCCGTCTCGCCCTTCTGTGAAACGAAGGGATGGTCCGGAACCAGGATCTGTTTGCCGTCGTGCTCCCCCGGCGTGTAGTCGGCGCCGATCTTGATGGAGTCTTCGGCAGCGAGAAGCGACCAGCAGGTGTTGCGATAGCGCGGGATAGCGGGATCGCTCCCGGCGAGTGCAGCCAGGATGTCGGCGGCGACGACCTTGCCGTGGCTATTGGCCGTGTAGGCGGACTTCGGCATCTCGACTGCGATGGCCGCGTCGCCGATGACGTAGACGCCATCGACTTTCGCCGAGGCGAAGTTCTCCGGCTTGATCGGACACCAGGCACCCTCGGCGCAGCCGGCAGAAATGGCGATGGCGCCGGCCGTCTGCGGCGGGATGACGTTGACCACGGCGCCCTTGAGCTTCGTGCCGGATGCCGTCTCGACTTGCATCGCCTTCGGGTCGACCCTCACGACGCGGAAATCGTCGATCTCGTTCGTGAGGTTCAGGTCGATGATGCCGGCGTAGTAGCGTTCGAACGCCTCCTCGAAGGCGCCCTGCTTGGAAAACGTCGGCTTGGCATCGAAGATGACCAGCTTCGACTTCGGCTTATGCGTCTTTAGGTAGTGCGCGATCATGCAGGCCCGCTCGTATGGTCCCGGCGGGCAGCGGTACGGATTGCCCGGTACCGTCATGATGACGACGCCGCCGTCCTCCATCGCCTCGAGCTGGCGCATCAGCAGGAGCGTCTGCGGCCCCGCCTTCCAGGCGTGCGGCATGATCTCTGATGCCGCGGCCGAGTAGCCCTCGATAGCGTCGTACTTGAAGTCGATGCCGGGTGAGAGCACCAGCCGGTCGTAGGGCAGCGTGGTCCCGACAGCGGTATTGACGGCTTTCTTGCCCGCATCGATGCCGGTGGCCGTGTCGGTGACGACGTTGATGCCGAGCTTCTTCAAGCCGTCATAGGAGTGCTGCAGAGACGCGAAGCTGCGGAAGCCGCCGAAGAAATGGTTGGAGTTGAAGCAAGACGTATAAATCGGACGCTGCTCGACGATCGTCACGTCGATCTGCGGCGCCTCGGTCTTGATGATGCGCGCGACGGTTCCGCCACCTGCCCCGCCACCGACGATGACGACCTTGGCGCCACCCTTCGCCAATGCCGGGGCGGCGATCCAACGGGGCGAGGCCGCCGCCAACGCCGTTCCCCCGAGGAGCTGCCCGAACTCCCTGCGATCTATCATTCTGGTGCCTTTTGCCGGCCCTTCGTTGCCGGTATCGTACTCTGGGCGACGAAGCCCGGGCAACAAGCGGTTGGGTTTGTGACTCGAGGAAATACTAAGGTGCTAGACCGGCGCACGTTTATGCTGACCGCAGGCGCGGCCACCCTCCTCATGGCGCGTGTCGATAGTCTCCGCGCAGCCGCGCCAGAAGATGTCGCCACCGAGAGCGCCGAGTTCAAAGCGGCGTTCGACGCTCTTGTCGGAAAGTCGGCACCCCAGAGCAGCGGCCTGACATTCGACCTACCGGATCAAGTCGAGAACGGCGACTATGTGCCCGTGGCGCTCGCGGTCGACAGCCCGATGACGGCTGAAAGCAACGTCAGAGCCGTGCATATCCTGTCGACAGCCAACCCGCGCGCCGCGGTGGCAACATTCCGCTTCACTCTCCTGTCGGGAAAAGCGCAGGTGACGAGCCGCATGCGCCTCGCCAAGACGCAGGACGTCGTCGCCGTCGCCGAGCTGAGCGACGGTCGCATCCTCGTCACGCGCCGCAAGGTCAGCGTGAAGGTCGGGGGCTGCGGAATATGAGGACCACGCGATGATGAAGAAGCCGCCGCGCATCAAGCTGCCAGAGGCGATCAATCCGGGTCAGATCATCGAGGTCAAGACGCTCGCCACGCACGTCATGGAGACGGGCAACCGCAAGGACGGCACGGGCAAGATAATCCCGCGCAACATCATCCACACCTTCACGGCGACCTTCGAAGGCGAGGAAGTGTTCTCCGCGACGCTCGGCTCGGGCATCGCCGCCAATCCCTACATCGCCTTTTTCATGAAGGTGCCGGGTCCCGGCACGCTGACGCTGACCTGGCTCGATGACGCCGGCACAACGACAGTCGAAAAGGTCCCGCTCAGCGTCGCCTAGCGCGGCGCGTCGGGCGGCGGGAGACGGCGCGGCTCGGTCGTCCGCAACGAGGCGATGCGTGCACCGAGCGCCTGTGCAGAATGGCGCAACCACTCGCGCACCCGCATCATGCGCGGGCGAACATCGTGCCACGCGGCATCGAGGCGTGGGCGCAGCTGCCGCCAGCTTGCGCGCAGGTAGTTGCTCACCCGCCATTTGACGATACGTCCGTAACGCCAAGCCCACGAGGCACGGATGCGCGCGAACAGCGCCTCCTGCCAGGGCACGAAGATCTCGTAGGCGCGCGCAAACCATTCGATCTGCATCAGCGCTGGCCTGGTCAGCAGGAAGATGCGGGCGATGAGCGCGGTCGAGGCGAGCTTGGCGGCGACGATCACGATCGTCGCGCTGACGATGTGGCCGGTCGCCAGCAAAAACACACCGAGCAGCTTGGCGGGAATGAGAATGGCGCTCGGCACCCCGAGCGCCAGAAGCGCCCCGTAGGGGGGCAGTCCCGCGATCCACAGCTCCGTTCTCGCCCACAAGGGGAAGCGCGCGAGCTGAGCAACAAGATTCGATAGCGGGCGCCATCCCCACTCCTCGAACAGCAGGATCAGCGCGGCGAGAACGTTGAGCGCAAGGACGAGCGCCGGCCGGATGAGGTCCCAAGCAATCAGCAGCGTTCGGCCGATCAGCGTCGCCAGACGGGCAACGGCATCGCCCAATTGACGCGCTTGCACCTCGATCCAGAGCTTGAGTTGCTCCGACATTCCACCGTCCTGCCTGCTGCCGCACCAGTTCTAGATCAACGGGCCTGCTGTCAGCCTAACGTGGTAATTGGACCCGGAACCTATGCCCGCGACATGTTGGCCGCATTGACGGGCGGACTCTATTTCTATACTTTCGCGGTATAGAAATGATGGGGACGCCTGATGAAGTTCGTGACGCTCACTTCCATCGCCGCGCTTACGGTCGCGCTGAGCAGCTTTGCCGCGCTCGCCGCCGAACACGAGATCAAGATCAAGAACACCAACGGCAAGGGCAAATTCATGGTGTTCGAACCCGACTTCCTGAAGGTGGCGCCGGGCGACACGGTGAAGTTCGTGCTCGTGGACAAGAACCACAACGCCGAGGCGATTACTGAAGTCTGGCCGGAGGGCGTCGAACCGCTGAAGGGGGAGATGAACCAGGACGCCGAGTTCGTCGTGGAGAAGCCCGGATTCTACGGCATCAAGTGCCACCCGCACTTCACGATGGGCATGGTGGCGCTGATCGTCGCCGGCGAGCCGACCAACAAGGCCCAGCTCGATGCTTTCAAGGCCCCGGGTGGCGCCAAGAAGCGTTGGGACGAGCTGGTGAAGCAGATCACGCCGTAGGGCGAGAGATTGGGTTGACGACGATCCCTGGATGGCAACCCGTTCGCCGTCTACCCGAAAGCCGGCCGTCCCCCAGGCGGCCGGCTACTCTTTTGCGCAGCCCTACTTCGCCGTCATGAGCCGAATATCCTCGGCGCGCAGCGCGCCTTCCCGCTCGGCATCCTCGAGAACATGCGCCAGCTCCTCGCGGGCCTTCTCCGCCTGTCGCTGCCGCGTCCATAGGCTGGCATAGAGCCCGCCCTTGTGCATCAGCTCCGCGTGCGTGCCCTGCTCGACGAGCCGTCCCTTGTCGATGACAAGGATGTTGTCGGCGTGCACGATGGTCGATAGCCGGTGGGCGATGACGAGTGAGGTGCGGTTGCGCGCCACCTGATCGAGCGCGTCCTGTATCTCTTTCTCGGTATGGCTGTCGAGCGCGCTGGTCGCCTCGTCGAGGATGAGGATCGGTGGTCCCTTGAGAATCGTCCGGGCAATGGCGACGCGCTGCTTCTCGCCGCCAGACAGCTTTAGGCCGCGCTCGCCGACCATCGTTTTATAGCCATCGGGAAGCGTCCGTATGAAGGTATCGATCTGCGCCAGACGTGCCGCGGCGTAGACCTCTTCGTCGGTCGCTTCCGGGCGCCCATACTTGACGTTGTAGAAGATCGTGTCGTTGAAGAGCACGCTGTCTTGCGGCACGACGCCGATGGCGGCGCGTAGGCTCTTCTGCGTAACGTCGCGAATGTCCTGCCCGTCGATTGTCACCCTGCCGCTTTCGATGTCGTAGAAGCGGAAGAGGATGCGGCCGATCGTCGACTTGCCGGCGCCCGAGGGACCGACGATCGCCACCATCTTGCCGGCGGGAATCGCGAACGAGACGTCCTTCAGCACCTGGCGGCTGCCCGCGTCGTAGGCGAACGTCACGTGATCGAAGCGGATCTCGCCCTTGTCCACCACGAGCGGCTTGGCGCCGGGCCGATCCTTGATCTCCGGCCGCTCGCCGAGCAGCGCGAACATGGCCTCGAGATCGACGAGCCCCTGCTTGATCTCGCGATACACCATGCCCAAGAAATTCAGCGGCATGTAGAGCTGGATCAGCAGCGCGTTGATCATCACGAACTCGCCGACCGAATGCGTGCCCGCGACGATGCCTTGCGCGGCGAGCAGCATGCACGCCGTCATGCCGACCGTGAAGATCAGCATCTGGCCGGTATTGAGTATTCCGAGCGAGCGGAAGGTCTTGATGGCCGCCTGCTCGTAACGCGCCATGGAACTGTCGAAGCGGCGTGCCTCGAGGCCCTCGTTGCCGAAGTACTTCACGGTCTCGAAGTTCAACAGGCTGTCGATCGCCTTGGTATTTGCCTCCGTATCGCTGTCGTTCATCTCCCGGCGGATGGCGATGCGGCGCTCGCTGGCGGCAAAGGTGAACCACATGTAGGCGGCGACCGTCGCGTACATGATCGCGACGTAGCGCCAATCGAAATAGTAGAGCAGCATGCCCGACACGAGCAGCAGTTCCAGCGCCGTCGGCACGACGTTCAAGATGCCCATGCGGATGATGAGCTCGACGCCACGCGTCGCCCGCTCGATGACCCGCGACAGGCCGCCCGTGCGCCGCTCGAGGTGAAAGCGCAGCGATAGCCGGTGCAGATGCTCGAATGTCCGGTTGTTGAGCTGGCGCACCGCGTTCTGGCCGACCTCGGTGAAAATGATGTCGCGCACCTGCGTCAGGCCCATCATCAGCACGCGGCCGGTGCCGTAGGCGAGAATGAGCATGCCTACGGCGAGCATCACGCTCGTGCCGGTGTCGAGGGTGCCGCCCTTGGCGGCTGCAGCCGTCAGAAGGTCGGTCGCATCCTTGTAGAATACGGGCACAGCGACGGTAACGAGCTTGGCAATGAGCAGCACGCCGAACGCGAGGACGACGCGCCGGCGCAGGTCGGGACGGTTCGCGGGCCACACCAGCGGCAGCAGGCCGATCAACGCGTCCCAATGCGACGTCCGCGCGGCGAGATAGTCCTCCTCGCGCTCGTCAGTGGGTGCGGCCGGGATCGCTGGCGGAAACGACATGAGACCTGCTTGGCTGGATGACCCGCTATTGGCATGCGGGACGCGCGCATGCAAGCGGGCGACCCAGGAGCCTCGGCCAGCGCACACTGCACGGTCGCCGCCGGCTACTCGTCGATATAGTGACGGCGCTGCCGATGGGTAAGGCGTCCGCCCCGATGCTTATAACCGTGCACACGTGGTGGTGCGTAGCCGCCCCAAATCACCCGCTTGTGCTTGCGTGGTCGGCTAAGGATGCCACCGCAGCGGCAGGCGCAACGGCGCTCGACGTGGACCGGCTCCGACGACGCCCAGCGACGCTTCCCGACGTGCGTATTGGCTCGACGTGGTTGGCGATGATTGTAGGCGCGGTGTTTCTTTCGCCCGTAGGCATAAGCCTGCTTCTTGCCGGAACGCCACGTCGTCGCCGAGCGCTTCAGCGACTTCTTCTTGGCAACGGGCGGCGGCGCCTCGGCAATGACGCTCTCCTCGCGCGCCTTGGGCGATGCCTCCGGCTCGGGCTTGGGAGCGATGGGTTTCTCGTCCTTGCCGGCGGTGGCAGTTCCCGCCGCTACCGTTGAACTCTCCTTGGCGACCGGTGGCGGCGGCGTTGCTGGTGGTGCGCTCGCAGGCGCGCCCGATGGCCTTGACGGCTTGGCGTCCGGCGCGGGCGCGGCGGGCGATGGTGCCGGCTGCACCGCGGTCACGTCGGCGCGCGCCGGTTCTTTGGCCTGCTCGGCCCGTTTCGTGCGCTCGGTCTCTTTGGCCTTTGCAGCTTCCTGCGATCGGCGCGTTGCTTCGGCCTCAATCTCGGCCTTGCGCTTGCTCTCGGCTTCCGCCTCGGCGACGGCCTTGCGCTCGGCGGCATCCGCCTCCGCAGCCTGGCGCTTGGCCTCCGCCTCGCGGCGCTTCGTCTCCTCTTCCGCGACTCGCTTGGCTTTCGCCTCGCGCGCGGCGCGGGCGTCGTCGTCCGCCTTGCGGCGTGCCTCGGCTGCAGCCTCGATCTGCCGTGCGCGAAATTCCGCTACGGCCTTGCGCTCGGCCTCGGCGGCGGCCATACGACGTTTCTCATCTTCCGCGCGACGCGCGGCGACGGCCGCCTGTTCCACATCGCGGCGCTTGGCCTCTGCCTCGGCGGCGGCGCGCTTTGCGGCTGCTGCGTCGCCTTGCTGCTTTGCTTGGCCGGTGGCTTCCGCACGTCGCTTGGCGTCGTCTTCCTCGGCCGCGCGCTTTGCCGCCAACGACCGGCTGCGTGCTTGCGCCTCTTCTTCGGCCCCGCGTTTGATCTCGTCGCCGGGTTCCGCGGCGGAGGATGGCTGCTTCGCAAGCTCGCTCGGAACCTCGGCGGCACCCGGCTCGCGTAGCGGCGTGACGATCTCGTTCCGGTACGAGCGGTTGGCGCGGGCTAGCCAGTCACGCACCATCTCGACGAGACCGCTCCAACCTTTGAGCTGCGGCGCGGGCTCTACCTCTGGTGCCGGCTCGGACTTGGGCGGCGAAGCCGGCTCGCCAGCTTTCTGGACGATGACCGTCCAACCGTTCGGGTTCTTGAGCTGCGCGATGACGACGTCGTCGTAGGACTTCTGCGCCCGGTAGAGCCAGTTCCACACCGGCGCAAACGTGCCTGTGGCCGGCGCTTGATCGCCGCTCGCGGCTTGCGATCGGGCACCCTGCGCGATCTCAACGCGCTGCCCGCCATCGAGGATGTCGGAGAAGCGTCGCGAGGCAGCGCCCGCCAGATCCTCGGCGCGCTGGCGCAGCGCCGGCGTCACTTGCGGCGGCTCGTTCTCGGCCGCGATGGCACCTTGCGTGCTGAGCATAGCCAGCACGAAGAGGGAACGCATACCCGTCATCGGCGTTTTCCCGGTCCCTGCTCCCGCCGCCCCGAACCGGCGGGATACCCGTTGTTTATGGCGGTTCTCTGAGACTGCCGCCTAGCTACGGTATCCCATTAAGCACAACTCCCGCACACCGCCAAACCGACATCAAAAAATCGGATAACGGAGCGAGGCTTGCTGCGGGGTCCGGCGGTGCTGTCACACGGCCCACGAATACCCATATTACTCCTCCCCATGCGGGGGAATTTGTTTGAAACGACGGAAGTTGAATGAGCAAAAAGCAGTTGAATGGAAAGAAGAAGACCGCGGAAGGCACGCGCAATGTGTGCGTGTACTGCGGCTCGGGGCTGGGCCTCAACCCAGCCTACAGGGAAGCGGCGCAGAAGCTCGGTGCCGCGCTCGCCGCCAATAACATCGGCCTCGTCTACGGCGGCGGCAGCCTCGGCCTCATGGGCGAGGTGGCGCGCGCCACGGTCGACCACGGCGGCCGCGTCACCGGCATTATTCCCGGCTTCCTTGTCGAGAAGGAAGCAATGATGCGCGACATCGACGAGATCATCGTCACCGAGGACATGCACCAGCGCAAACGGCTGATGTTCGATCGCTCGGATGCCTTCGTGGCGCTGCCCGGCGGCGTCGGCACACTGGAGGAACTCGTCGAGCAACTGACCTGGGTGCAGCTCGGCCGGCATACGAAGCCCGTCGTCGTCGCCAACATCGACGGCTTCTGGACGCCCTTCCTCAGCCTGCTGACCCACATGAAGGCCGACACCTTCATCCGGCCCGGTCTCGACGTGAGCTTCACGGTCGTGGATGGCGCCGAGAAGATCGTACCGGCCATCGCCGGCGCCTGGGAAAAAGTACCCGGTCCTTCCGACGAAGTGGTGCTGGCCAAGTTCTGAGGGGCGCGGCGCTCAGTTGAAAAGTTCGTAGCGCACCGGGTTCGCCGGGCAGCTGCCAAAGCCGCACTCAGCGAGGGCACTCGCCGCATTCATGGCGGTGAGCCCAATGACGAGCCACACGGCACCCTTCTCCAACGTGCCCAACCTAGGCGGCCGCTCGGTTGCCGCGAACTGACCGCCGAACGTCAGCATAACGGCGGCGGCAAGGATCGCGGCGACGAACGCGAGAAACGCCCACGTATAGAAGTGCATCCCCAGAAGCAGCGAGCCGAAGCCGGGGTCGCCCGGCATGATGTGCAGCAGGATTTGACGCGCCGCGATCGAGGCACCCATGAGCGCGGCGAGGATCGTCAGGCCGTAGTGCTGTGGCTTTGGGCCGTGCCGGATGGCGAGGACTGGACCTACGGCCAGTGCGCTAAAGGAAGCCCGTTGCAGCATGCACAGGGGGCACGGCAGCTCGCCGTAGGCAAATTGCCAGTAGAACGCAACCGCGAGCACCGCGGAAATGGCATAGAGCGCCAGCGCATTGAGGGTAATGGCGAGCTTGGGGCTGATTTCCACCGCCGAACCCTCGCTAGAGCGACAATGGGAGAGCGTCGGTGGCGTGCCGCAGGTATAGGGCTGCGACAAACACCAGGCCGGCGAAAAATACGTAGACGGCCGACGGCGCCTCATGGCGCCATGCGAGCCACATGCCCAGGGCAAAATTGAAGAAGGCGATGAAGAATTCCACGCAAAACCCCGCATTTAGGCTCTGATGCCCGGCATGAATCTCGACACCGAGCATAGCGCGAGTCGCACCTTCGAACGGGGCTTGGTCCTCGCCAATTTCGCGCAGGCGGGCGTCCTGCTGCTTGCCTTTGGCGCGCTGACGACGGCGGTGCTGTGGCCCGAATTCGGCCGTGGCGGGATTGCAATCGCAGCGGTGGCGGCGGTCGCGATCGTCCTGCTGGTGACGCGCATCCCGCCCGCGACCATGATGCAGCTTTACGGCGCGCGTCCCTACCAGGCCGGCGATCTGGCCCAGTTCGAGAACATCACCTCCGAGCTGGCGCGGCGCGCCGGCCTGCGTTCGCCGCCGCGGCTCTACGTGGTGCCGAGCATGTCCGTCAGCGCCTTCTCGTTCGGCTCATCACGGTCGTTCGCGACCGCTGTCACCGAGGGCCTGCTTCGCCGGCTCACGATGCGCGAGGTGGCCGCCCTGCTCGCCCGCGAGGCCGCGCACGCGAAGCGCGGCGATCTCCTGGTGCTCGGCATCGCCGACTTCATCGCCCGTTGCGCGCAGGCATTTTATTACGCCGGCCTCGCGCTCGCGGCCCTCAACATCCTGCGCGGCGTCAGCGGCAGCGATCCGGTGCCGTGGGCGAGCGTCCTGCTGTTGATCCTCGCACCGACGCTGATGACGGCCCTGCAGCTGGCGCTGTCGCGCACCCGCGAGATGGATGCGGATCGGGCAGCAGCGCTGCTGACCGGCGATCCACTGGGCGTCGCGTCAGCCGTGTCGCGCCTCGACGCCTCGCCCGGCAAGCCGCTCGAGGACCTGATCCCGCCGGTACCGGCCCGCAAGGTCCCGCTCCCATCGATGCTCCGGTTCGCCCCGCCGGCGGAGCGGCGCATCGCGCTGCTTAACGCGCTGCAAGCTCCCCCCATGCCGCCACTCGACATCGCCGAAGGGCCACGCATTTCGCTCATCGGCGTCGGCCCGATCGAGATGCGACCACGCTACCGCTGGCCCGGGGTGTGGTTCTAGCTGTGGTTAGAGGCGTCGTTCCGGGGGACGAGGCAGCAGGCCGCGCTTGCGCCGTCGGGCCGTTTACGCGTATCAGCCGGTGATGGCTGAGACGACAAATTCCGGGGCCAGGGAGCGCATCGAAACCGACGCTCAGGCCGCCGCACTCGTGCACAAGATGCGCGCCGGCGAGCGGCGAGCGACCGCCTTGGTGATCACCGAGCTGGAGCGGCTGTCGACTGCCGCGCCTATCCTGCTGCGCGCCATGCAGCCCTACCTCGGACATGCCCTCGTTGTCGGCTTCACCGGACCGCCCGGAGCCGGCAAGTCGACGCTCGTCAACGCCGTGATCGCGGAATTGCGCGGTGCCGGAAAAAGCGTCGGCGTCATCGCAGTCGACCCCTCGAGCCCAGTATCGGGCGGCTCCATTCTCGGCGACCGCATCCGCATGACGGCAGCGCTCGACGATGACGGCGTGTTCGTGCGCTCGTTGGCGAGCCGCGGCTACCTGGGCGGCCTGTCGCCCGCCGCGGTGCGCGTGATCGATGCGCTCGACGCCGCGGGACGCGACATCGTCCTTCTCGAAACGGTCGGCACCGGCCAGAGCGAGATCGACGTGGCCGAAGTGGCCGATGTGCGCGTGGTCATCTCCGCGCCGGGCCTGGGTGACGATATCCAGGCAATGAAGTCCGGACTGCTTGAGATCGCCGACATCATGGTCGTCAACAAGGGCGACCGGCCCGGTGCCGAGCAGACGCTACAGCAGCTCTTGGGCGCACTGTCGATCCGCGCCATGCGCCACAACAAGGTCCCGGTTCTCAAGACGACGGCAACGACCGGCGAAGGCGTGGCGGAGCTGGTCGATGCCGTCGCCGGCAAGGGGCGTGAGCTCGAAGCCGCTGGGCCGCTGGCCCGCCGTCGCCGCCGCGCACGCTATCTCATCGCCCGCGCCGCTTCGGACCTCGTCGCCGAGCGCATCCGCGCCGGGGGCGCCGCTACCCTCGACACCCTCGCGGACGAAGTTCTGGCCGGCGCCCTCGGACCGGCGGAAGCCGCGCGTCGACTTCTCGGCCAATAGGCGAACGCATGAAGGGCGCCCGCTGAGGCGCCCTCCTCGCTCACGCAGCGCTGGCAGCGCTACGCTCAGTTGTCCGGCTGATCCTTGTCTTCGCCCGACGTTCCGCGGCTCGAGCCTTCGCGCCGCACGGAGTATCCCGACTCGTCCTCGTCGGTCGGCACACGCGCTGCCGGGTTGTCATTGGCGGAGGGGTCCGTCGGCGTCGTCGCATCCGGGCCCGGAATGACGTTGGCATCGGAATTCGGATTGTCCGGCAAGCCATCGTCGGCAGCTAGAGCCGCCGTACCGAAGCAGCCGAGCGCGAATACGGCAGCAAGTGCGGAAATGGTCTTGGACTTCATGATCAATTCCCTTTCCTTGGATTTTCCACCGTAGGGCATCGGCGGCTTTTGCCTGCACAACCCAAGTCCACACGAGACCGGGTTCGCGGCGGATTCTGTCGAGCGCGCCTCAGGGCGCCAACCGCACACGCTTTGCATGGTTGGCGCGCAGTTAATTGACTGCGCGCTATTGTGTGCTTTGCGGAATGCCGGACCAAGCAAGGCCGAGCAAAGAATGAGCAACGACGTGCGCCGAGCAGTTGCGGTCAGTCTTCCCGCGTCTCGGTGTCACCGTCGCCGTGCCCCCAGGGGACGCGCTCGTACTTTCCGTTGCGAATGTCATATACGCCGTCAGGGCGATAGATCCGCACGCGGGCACGCGAGCCGTAGTTGAACGCGGAATCCTTTAGCACCGCCCTATCCTCACTGACCGCGGGCGGCACATCGGGCTCGTTTGTCAGCCAACTACGAGCAAGAGCCGAGGTCGCGGAGGCGAGGCAGATGAGAACGAATGCTCCTGCACTAGCAGGAACGGAATTGCTCTTCATTCCGCATGTTCCTTTCGCAAGCGCTTCTGCTGCCGAGCCTACCTGAGTCCCAAGAAACCTCGCCGTGGCACCGACAAAGATGCAGTGGATCAACCAGCCTGCGCGCGAATTCTTTGTGGGCGGTAAAATCGCTTGGCGCTGAGCCGCCCATCGCGGAATGTCGCTAACTAAGAGCAAATATGGGGCAATCGGCGCGATGGCAGCTCAATCCGACGGCAGCGGCGCGGCCGGACACACGCTGTTTGGGGGGCAGCCGCGCGGTCTCTCGACGCTGTTCTTCACCGAGCTGTGGGAGCGCTTTTCCTACTACGGCATGCGCGCGTTGCTCACGCTTTTCATCGTCACGCCGGTGGCGACCGGAGGGCTGGGGCTGACGCCGGTCGAAGCGGCGCGCATCTACGGCAACTACACGATGGCCGTCTATCTGCTGTCGATCCCCGGCGGCTATATCGCCGACCGCTATCTCGGCGCGCACGGCGCGGTGCTGATCGGCGGCAGCATCATCGCCCTCGGCCATTTCTCGCTCGCGGTGCCGGCGGATACCGCCTTCTACCTGGGGCTGGCGCTCGTCGCCATCGGCACCGGCCTGTTCAAACCCAACATCAGCGCCATGGTCGGCCGGCTGTACGCACCGGACGACGAGCGCCGGGACGCCGGCTTTTCGATCTTCTACATGGGCATCAACATCGGCGGCTTCCTGGCGCCGCTGATCACCGGGTTCCTCGCCCAGAGCGACACCTTCAAAACATGGCTGGCATCGGCCGGCTTCGACCCGGCGGACAGCTGGCACTGGGGATTTGGCGCCGCCGGCGTCGGCATGAGCCTCGGCCTCGTCGGCTATCTCTTGCAGCGAAACCGCCTGGCGCATGTCGGACAGCGGCCGCGCGTCGAAGCCGGCTCATGGGTTCCCAGCGTGCTCGTCGTGGCCGGAACCCTG
The DNA here is from genome assembly GCF_009708035.1 of Hyphomicrobium album. Classification (NCBI taxonomy): domain Bacteria; kingdom Pseudomonadati; phylum Pseudomonadota; class Alphaproteobacteria; order Hyphomicrobiales; family Hyphomicrobiaceae; genus Hyphomicrobium; species Hyphomicrobium album. Next base: position 137,015 of record NZ_WMBQ01000001.1, on the reverse strand, counting down.
GCGACGCTGGGGCTGACGCTGTTGTCAGACGATCCACGCTTCCAGTGGCTGCGTGCCGCGTTCCTGCTCGTGCCCGTCGCCGCCGTCGTCTGGTTCGCCATGCGCGGCGACATCGAGGGCCAGCGGCTCGCCGCGGTGTTCGTGTTCTTCATCGCCGCCATGGTCTTCTGGGCGATCTTCGAGCAAGCCGGCATCACGATCGCCCTCTTCGGCCTCGACCTGACGCGCAACGAGCTGTTCGGGTGGGCGTTCCCGGCGGCCTGGTACCAATCGCTGAACCCGTTGTTCGTAATCCTGCTCGCGCCGCTGTTCGCAGCGCTGTGGATCCGCCTCGGGCGCCGCCAGCCTGCGAGCCCGGTGAAGTTCGCGCTCGGGCTGTTCTTCCTCGGCCTCTCGTTCCTGCTCATGGTGCCGGCGGCGATGCTCACCGCCGAGGGGCGCGTCAGTCCGCTCTGGCTGGTCGGGCTGTTCTTCCTGCAGACCGTGGGCGAGCTGCTGCTCAGCCCCGTCGGCCTCAGCACCATGACCAAGCTGGCGCCGGAGCGCTTCGTCGGCCTTGTCCTCGGCGTTTGGTTCCTCGCCGCCGCGTGGGGCAACAAGCTCGCCGGGGTGCTGGGCAGCGGCTACTCGGCGCACGATCCGGGGGGGCTGGCGAGCTTCTTCCTGCAACAGGCGGCGATGGTCGGCGTCGCGACGCTCGCTTTGGTGATCCTCATCCCTTGGCTGAAGCAGCTCATGGGCGGCGTGCGCTAAGCGGCCGTTCGCGTGCTCGCGGGCCATTGGCCCCGAGGGATGTCAAAGAGCACGCGCCCACCGGCCGGCTCGCATTCTTGGCGCTGCCGATTCACGCCCGCGCTGATAGGCGCTCGGGCGATCGGAGCGCGTGCGAGTCAACGGGCATGCGCCGGCGGCCGGCTCCCCGCGGGGGAGTCGCCGGCGCAATCAAAGCGAGGGAGCGCGGGCGCCGAATGACCGCCATCCTAGTTACAAGTCCGGTGACCTTTCGGCGCCCGCGTCGGTGTGCTGCCGTGCCGAGGGTGCAAGCACATCGTCAGCGACCGTCCGATCCCACCCTATGGCGTTCAACGCCGGGCTGTACGTTCGGGATCGTAAGGCGACTGCGCTCTGGGATGGCGAGCGCCGCTGCCGAAGGGCGTCCGTGCAGTGTGTTGCCACGCCTGCACAGCCTCGATCTGCGACCCCGGATTTGAGAGGACGAGCTGGTCCTCGCGACACGCGTGCGAACGGAAACATTCACGCGGCCTCGTCCGGGTCACCGTCCCTGCCCCGCGTCAGACGCTCAGCTGCTGCGTCCCTCTGTCGGGCAAGGTGGAGCGAGTATGGGGCGAGCGGAGAGGGCGGGGATAAGTTTCAGCTTTCGACCCCAAAGCGGACTTTGCCGCTCGCAGCTCGTCCACATCAAATTATAACCTTGAGCGGACATGCGGCTGGCGGATAACGAATCCTCGCTTAATCGCCCGTATCACACGCGAGATAGACGAGCGACACGCCTTCAGAAAGAGGCCAAGCCTAACCCTCTCCCGAGGCAACCCACGCTTCCGAAGCTGTCATCAGCCTGGTGCGTTCTCCATCGCGATTTCGCCCCCCACTGTCCGGTCGTATCGTAGGGACTTTATGCGAGCGCAAAGTTGCTTTTGTTTGTTTGGTAAGTTGGAGCAACCTGAGCAGACGTCGCTGCCGGTATTGGAACAAAGAGGCGTGTCTTCACCTCCTTCTACGCAGATCGCCAAGAGAGCTGCCTGTAGACCATCATTAAAGGCGCGCCGCTCAGCAGCCGTCATAGGGGAACGCATCACTCGACTCCTTGTACTCAAGTCCAGCTTCCGGGGACACGCGGGTCGTGCAGCCGCTTCAGAGAATGCCTGCAGCGCGTCGGCATCGACAATAAGTAGTCCAGTCGCTGTCCGTTGAATCAAGCTGCGCCGTTCCAACTCGGCGAGACTGACCGCGAGTGTGTCGCGGCTCATTTGCAGGGCATCGGCCACGGCGGGAGAAGAAGTATCCTCCATAATAAGTCTCGCATCGCGCCCTTCGTGCGCGTTCGCACTACTGATGGCGGCGAGATACGAAGCAACACGCGCAACGGGCCTGTCGTCGCTCGACAGGATGACATGGGCACGGCGGTAGTCGAACTCCCTGTCGGCCATGGCGGCGACACGCGTCGCGAGGTGCGCATCTGCCTTCAGGGCCATTTCAAATTCCTTGGCCGGCAGAACGCTGACGGCGCTTTCCATCGTCGCGCGCGCGGTGGAAATGTGTGTGCCGAGATGCACAAATCCAATTATGTCGCCCGGGAACACGAACTCGATGATTTCAGGACTGCCGTCATCGCGCCGCGTGTAGTGGCACAAAGAGCCCCGCTCCACGCGATAGGGCTGCGCAAGTTTATCGTCTTCTTGGAAGAGGCACTCGCTCGGGCCCAGCAAACGCAACGGCTCCAGCATGCAACCGGCTGTGCCTTGGATAGTGCTGCGAGAGTTCTGACTCAAAGTGTGAGCAATTGGCATGACGCACTCAACTCTGTAGGACCGAAACGCACTCGTCACGCTTAAGTGGTCGACTCGCACCGGCTGACGCAATAGCCAGAAAGTGCTAATCTTTTTGAGCCGTTAGAGCATCGCGATAAGTGTCAATTGAGCGCAATCCAGGCGTGCACTGATGATTGCGCATCACCGAGACGCACGTGGGAGAACCCAGGACGGGGAGCTGCTCAGCGAATTTGCCGGCGCCACGCATTGACCCAGGTCAATGCGCTTGCGTCGAGATCGGCTTTGCCATGTGAAAGGAGCAGCCGCGAGGTGGAGCAGTGGGTGAACAAGCTGAGAGGCGCCGGGTACCGCAAGTTCTGCCTGTTAGCGTCGCAGTCTTGAACCGCTCTGGCCGGATCGTTGCAGTCAATAAGGCTTGGAAGGATTTCGGCCGGCGGCACGGTTTGTGCGTCCCGAACTTTGGCGTGGGCGCCAACTATCTGAGCCACGCGGATTTTGAATCTGCGGATTCTCTGCGGTTGGTGACGGAGTTAAGGGACTTGCTTGATGGCAAGCTCAAGCTACTGACGCGATTGTATCCTTGCCATTCGCCGACCGAACGGCGCTGGTTCTTTATGATCGGGCTCCCACTGGCGGAGTATGGCCAATCGGGCGTGGCCCTGTTGCACGTCGACTTAACTCCGTTTTTTGCCCGGCCGACGGCTTTTCGTGGTGGGCCATCAGGAACCTGTAAATCAGCGGAAAGCAATTTTGGGCTCAATTTGGAAACGGTGGCGGGGAGCGTCGAATCCTCGAGCCTCGATGCCCTGACTTCCCAAGTTGCGAGTATGCTCATCCCCGGTCAGCATCCGCCGACGCAGCATCCCGACGAGCATGCGGGGCAAACACTTGACCTCGCTGGCCTGAGCAAACGCCAGTTGGAAATCCTCGGCCTGTTGGCCGAAGGAAAAACCAATACGGAAATTGCCGATGCACTGTCACGCTCGCCCAACACAGTAAAACTTCATGTGTCGGCCATCCTGCGCCATCTGCATGTCAAGAGCCGCACGCAAGCGGCTCTTCTCGCGACTAGGATGCTGCATCCAGAATTGCAGGCTTGACCTTCGGGCCCGACGAGCCTGCCGCTTCGCCAACGGATGGCGAGATCTTCATTTTCGATCGCAGTACAACCGCGCCTGGCGTCGAGCGCGTGATGGGCTTTTGCACGGAGGATAAGTGCAGTTTCTCAACGTCGTTCCGAGCGCGGAGAAGGCGATCATCCTTCGGCGCGCCCGTGAGGATACGCACCTTGCAATCTACGAGCTCGACGCCCGCTTCTGGGTCCAACGCGGACATTTCTTTCGCCTCGACTGAACGGCTATGCCAACATCCTTCGGCCAACTATCATTTGTGAGGTTTGAGCCATGCTCTACGCTTGGACGTCGATCGGCTTCATCGTCCTCATCGCCATTTTCGTGCTTGGCTTCAGCTTATGGCGCAGAGGGTGGCCGTTCCTGGCCGTCGCTGCACTGGTGGCAGGCATCCCCCTCTGGTTTGGATGGGAATACGCACGTCCAACCTGGACGACCGGCGTCATCACAGGAACGGAAGTACGCCGCAGCGATCCCGACGCTCGCGGGCATACGACCGACATCGAATACATCTACATGCGTAATCGGTCCGACAGGGGCCTCGAGCTGGTCAACGAAGATTCCTGGTGGTGGTTGAAGCGGAACAGCGAGCGCGTCTTCAACGACGCCAAGACCGCGCAGTCCCGCAACACGGAAATGACCCTCATGTGGAATCGGTGGCGCTCGACGCTCTTCAGTTGGTACCCCAACGTGATCGCCATCGGCCCCGCCGGCTCCTGGCCGTTTTGGTCGGCGCGAACCATCGTCTTCTATGGCTTCTCCGTTTTCCTCTGGCTCGGTTACTTCTACGCCTTCTTCAGGCTGAGCCGATCGAGTGCCCCCGCTGCATGATCGCAACCCGATCGTGCGCGAGCTTCGAAGAGGGGCAGACGCGACGGAACCACCCGCGTCGCCGCACTGCGCCGGCCCAAGCAGAACGTGAGTTCCTGGCCCTCGGCGGACGCGCCAGCACATCGGTGCTACGCCGCCTGGGCGTTGTCCTTCATGAGCTTGTAGTTGATCGAGTCGAGCAGCGCCTCGAAGCTCGCATCGATGATGTTGGGCGAGACGCCGACCGTGAACCACCGGTCGCCGCTGAGGGTGTCGTGGCTCTCGACCAGAACGCGCGTCACGGCCTCGGTGCCGCCCGTGAGGATACGCACCTTGTAATCGACGAGCTCGACGCCCTCGATGTGCTTCTGATAGCGGCCGAGGTCCTTGCGAAGCGCTCGATCGAGCGCATTCACCGGACCGTTGCCCTCGCCGACCGACCACAGGGGCTCGTTGTCGCCGTTGACAAACACCTTGACGATCGCCTCCGACACGGTGACGAGCTTGCCGCGCGCGTTGTGGCGCCGCTCGACCATGACGCGGAAGCTGTCGACGGAGAAGTACCGCGGAACGGTATCCAGCATGCGCCGCGCCAGCAGTTCGAACGACGCTTCCGCCGCCTCGTAGGAGTAGCCCACCGACTCGCGGTTCTTCACCTCGTCGAGCAGCCGGGTAACGCGGCTGTCGTCGGTACCGACCGGGATGCCCAGCCGCTCGATGGTGGCGAGGATGCTCGACTTGCCGCCCTGCTTGGAGACGAGCAGATGCCGCTGGTTGCCGACGCTCTCGGGCGTAACGTGCTCGTACGTCTGCGGCTCCTTCAGGATCGCCGACGCGTGGATGCCCGCCTTGGTCGCGAAGGCGCTTTCGCCCACATAGGGCGCGTGCCGGTCGGGATTGCGGTTCAGCACCTCGTCGAGGATGCGGCTGGCGTGCGTGAGCTTCTGCAGGCGCTCGGGCGTCACGCCGGTTTCGAACTTGTCGGCGAACTCGCTCTTCAGCAGCAGCGTCGGAATGATCGACGTCAGGTTGGCGTTGCCGCAGCGCTCGCCGATGCCGTTCAGCGTGCCCTGGATGTGGCGCACGCCGCCGCGCACCGCCATCAACGTATTGGCGACGGCGTTTTCCGTGTCGTTATGGGTGTGGATGCCGAGGTGCGAGCCGGGGATGACCTTCGTCACCTCGCCGACGATGCGCTCCACCTCGTGCGGCAAGGTTCCGCCGTTGGTGTCACACAGGACGACCCAGCGCGCCCCGGCCTCATAGGCGGTGCGCGCGACGGCGAGGGAATACTCCCGGTTGGCCTTGTAGCCGTCGAAGAAGTGCTCGCAGTCGATCGCGCACTCGCGCCCGGATTCGACTACGGCCTTCACCGACTGAGCTAACCCCTCGAGGTTCTCCTCGTTGGTGATGCCGAGCGCTACGCGCACGTGATAGTCCGATGACTTGGTGACGAGGCAGATGGCATCTGCCCGCGACGACAGCACCGCCTGCAAGCCCGGATCGTTCGATACCGAGCGGCCGGCGCGCTTGGTCATGCCGAAGGCGGTCATTTTGGCGGTCTTGAGGGCCGACTTCTCGCCGAGAAACTGCGTGTCGGTGGCGTTGGCGCCCGGGAATCCACCCTCGACGTAGTCGACGCCAAGGTCGTCGAGCACGGCGGCAATGCGGCGCTTGTCCTCGACTGAGAAGTCGACGCCGGTCGTCTGCGCACCGTCGCGCAGCGTCGTATCGAAGAGGTACAGCCGTTCCTTGCTCATCTGTCGCTCACACATACCCGTATTCGCGCGCCGTCAGCCAGATTACGAAAGCGGCTACGGCGATGCCGACCTTCACCAACACGTAGAAGAGCCAATGGCGCGGCTCCGGCGTGTCCTTGTGCCAATCTTCGCTCATGGCTTTGCGTCTTTCGGCGTCCAGCTGTCGGTGTCGTGGTCCGGGTGCTGGTAGGAAACGACAGAGGCCAGATAGTTCGCATATTCCGGATCGGCGTTATCGGAGCGCACATCGATGGCGTCGAGCCGCCACAGCCACGGAAACTGCATGGGCATCGCCATCTGCACGACCGGCTCGATCTTCGCCGCCTCGTCGAACGAGGCGACGGTGACGTCGAGCCAGTGCTCGAACTCCCAGGTCAGCGGCGTACCGCAGTCCTCGCAGAAGCCGCGCTTGCCGACGTTCGAGGAGTCGAAGCGCTTCCGCTCGCCGCGCGTCCAGGTGATCTTGTCGTAGGCCACCTTGACGAAAAGGCCGAATGCGCCGCCGGTCGCCTTCTGGCACATGCGGCAGTAGCAGACGCTCACCTCGTCGAGCGGTCCCTCGACCTTGTAGCGCACGGCACCGCACTGGCACCCGCCGCTCCAGTATCGCGGCTCTGTCTGTTCTGCCGTCATCGCGCCAACTCCCAGGTTGTGACGATCTCACCCGTTGCCGGATCTTTGGCATCCTTGAGAAGCACGCCGCTCGCCGCCAGCTCGTCGCGGATGCGGTCGGCCTCCTTGAAGTTCTTCGTCTTGCGAGCCTCGCCGCGTTGCGCCACCAGCGACTTTACGCGCACCGCCAGGTCGGGATCGGTGATCTCGACGAGGTCGGCGCTCTGCACCGGCGAATGCCAGCGGTTCACATCAAAGCCCATGAGCGCCGCCGACGCGAGCCACATTTCGCAGGCAGGGTCACTGCCGGCCTTCGCCTCCTTGGCGAGCTCGTGCAGCCTCGCGATGGCGAGCGGGGTGTTGAGGTCGTCCTTCAGGGCGTCGATGACGCCGCTGTCGGGCAGCGCGCCCTTGACGAGCGACCCGCCGGTGCGATCGGCGATCTCGCCCCACCGATCGAGCGTCGCCTTCGATTCCTCAAGGCTCTTTTTCGTCCAGTCGATCGGCTGGCGGTAGTGGGTGCGCAGCATATTGAAACGCACGACCTCGCCCGGCCAGTCCTTCAGCAAGTCGTGGATGGTGATGAAGTTGCCGAGCGACTTCGACATCTTCTCGCCTTCCACCTGCAGGAAGCCGTTGTGCAGCCAGTAGCGCGCCATGACCTTCGTGTCGTGGGCGCAGCGCGATTGGGCGATCTCGTTCTCATGGTGCGGGAAGACGAGGTCGATGCCGCCACCGTGGATGTCGAACACCGGGCCCAAGTGCTTCTCGGCCATGGCCGAGCACTCGATGTGCCAGCCGGGGCGCCCGGGCTCCTCGATGCCTGCGGGGGACGGCCAGGAAGGCTCGCCCGGCTTCGACGGCTTCCACAGGACGAAGTCCATCGGATCTTTCTTGTAGGGCGCCACCTCGACGCGCGCGCCGGCCGCCATCTCGTCGAGCGAGCGGTTCGACAGCTTGCCGTAGTCGGGCATCGAGGGAACGTGGAACAGCGCGTGCCCTTCCGCGACGTAGGCGTGACCGTTGGCAATCAGCGCCTCGATCAGCGCCTTCATCTCCTCGATATGCTCGGTGGCGCGCGGCTCGACCGTCGGCGGCAGGACGCCCAGCGCCTTGATGTCCTCATGGAACTGCTTGGCCGTGCGCTCGGTCAGCTCGCGGATCGACACCCCCTCCTCGGCGGCGCGGGCGTTGATCTTGTCGTCGACGTCGGTGATGTTGCGCACGTAGGTGACGTGCTTCTCCCCGTACATCCGGCGCAGGAGCCGGAACAGTACGTCGAAGACGATGACGGGGCGGGCGTTGCCGATGTGGGCGTAGTCGTAGACGGTGGGGCCGCACACATACATGCGCACGTTCTTGGCGTCCAAGGGGAGGAACTCCTCCTTGCGGCGCGTCAACGTGTTGTAGAGCATCAGAAAGTGCGCTTCGGCCATGACGGTCCCTAGTGTCGCCTCGGGCCGCTGGCGGGACGATTTCTCTGTCTCAGGATTCGGGCAAAGAAGCGCGCCGCGCGCCAGCGGTTATTGCTAGCTCGGAATAATAATAGCGCCGCACAGATTGACGGCGCGTGTGGGCAGCTTGCGCTTCATGGGCGCCGTTATGCGCAAAGACGCGTTGGCTCGTCAAGCGCGCAGCCGTTAAGGCGCCGAAGCATATCGCTTTTCCGCGGTAAAGCGCGACAGGGCGCCCCAATTGCTCCGCATTGACCCCCTACCTGCTGGTGTCCATAGTTGCGCCGCAGCGGCTCGAAAAACGAAACCGCCGCAGCGGTTTGGGCAGGACTGAATTTGACAATGCGTAAAGCACGTGCCCGCCGGCAGGCTCTCGGCGCCGCGGTCCTTGCCGCGGCGGTGCTTGCCGCTTGCCCGGTGCTGGCGCAGGGCTGGTGGCCGTGGAGCAGCTCCGAGGACGAGCGTGAACGCCCGCCCATCCCCGACGAGCCTGTGTATCGCGAGCCGCCGCCGGCCGACGCTGCGCCGCCCGGCATGCAGCCGCGGCCCGAGCCAGCGCCCGGTGCGCAGCTGCCTCCGCCGCAGGCGGCGCCGCCCGTCAATTGGTCGACGAAGAACCCCATCTGTCTGCAGCTCGAGCAGCGCCTCGTGCAGGACGGCCAGCGCTCCAACGGCATGCGTGACCAGCTGCCGGCGATCGAGGCCGAGATCCAGCGGGCCGAGCAGGCCTATGAGCAAAGCCGCTCGGACCTCGAGCGCTACGACTGCTATGAGTATTTCATCTTCTCCAAGACGTTGCGCCGCACGCGCCGCTGCGTCGATCTCGCCGATCAGGGCGAAGCCGCACGGCGACGGCTCTCCGAGCTCGAGGCGCAGCGCCAGCAGATCGCCAGCTCCGGCGCCCGCTCCTACCGCGAGGAGATCGTCAGCGAGCTCGCGCGCAACAACTGCGGCGCGAACTACACGCAAGAGGCGCGGCGCTACGATCGCGGCAGCGAATCCTCGATCTGGCAGGACGAAGGCGAGAGCAGCTTCTCGAACGGGTGGACGCCCTTCGGGGGTGGAGCGCACTCGTCCGCCACGTATAGAACCGTGTGCGTGCGCCTCTGCGACGGCTACTATTTCCCGGTGAGCTTCTCGACGCTGCCGAGCCACTTCGAGCAGGACTCCGAGGCCTGCCAGTCGAAGTGCGCGGCGCCGGCCGAGCTCTACTACTACCAGAACCCGGGCGCGGGCATGGACCAGTCGGTCGCCTTCCGCAGCCAGGAACCGTACACGAGCCTCAAAACGGCCTTCCGCTACCGCAAGGAGTTGGTGAAGGGCTGCTCGTGCAAGGAGGCGGAGTACGTTCCCAAGGACGCGCCGGCCGATCAGGGAAAGCGCGCCGATACGGGCTCGACCGGATGGGAAGCTCGCTCCGAAGTTGACGCGCAAAATCAACGATAAAGGCGCCGGGGTGGCTGTCATTCCTCCGGCGTAGATTAGCCTAGGCTGGAACAACCCCGAGCTTCGTGAACCCAAAGATGGACGTCCCCGCCACCGCCGAGAGCCTTGTCGATATGCTGGAGATCCGGCGGCTGAGCGTCGATGATCTCTCGACGGCGCGCTATGTCGTAGGCGCGGCGTTCGCGCGCGGCGCGGCCGGACACTATTCGCCACCCGAGATCGGCGCGTTCGCCGAGTTCGTACGCAGCCCCCACTACGCCGATATCTTGCTCGGCAATCACGCCTACGGCGCTTTCGTCGGATCGGAAATGGTCGGCATCGCTGCCTGGAGCGTCGGCGAGGACAAGAAGCCCACGGCGCGCATCGTCGCCGTCTTCGTGCATCCCTTGTTCACGGGCAGCGGCATCGGCTCCCGCCTCGTCGAGCACCTCGAGAACGAGTTGCACGCGGCCGGATATCGCGCCGTAGAAGCAAGCGTGACGCTCAACGCCGCCTCGCTGTTCGAGCGGCTGGGCTATCTGGAGACGCGCCGCGGCGCCTGGGGCCTCCCCTCCGGCCGCGAGATGCCGATCACCTTCATGCGCAAGATCGGCAGCCGGCGCCCCGACGTCGTGCACTGAGCCCGATCACGCGGCGCGACCAAGCAGGCGCGCTTCCGTCCTGGACCGCCCGATCAGCGGCAGCAACTGCTTCAGCTCCGGTCCATCCTCGCGGCCGGTCAACGCCAACCGCAGCGGATGAAACAGGGCGCGCCCCTTGCGCCCGCTTGCCGTCTTGAGCGCCGCGACCCACGTGTCCCAGGTCGTATCGTCCCACGGCTCGGCGGGCAGCAGCGCTGCGGCCTTGTCGGTCAGCTCGCGGTCTTCGATCTGGGGGGCTAATTCGCCGCCGATGACCTGCCACCAGGACGCTGCATCTTCCAGCACCGAGAGATTGCCCCGGACGGTATCCCAGAACGCCGCGCCTCCGCCGATGCCCATTTCCTCCAGCCGCCCGGCGACCGCGGCGTAGGGAGTGACGTGCAAGAGCCGCGCATTGAGCGCCTTAAGCTCCTCGGGGTCGAAGCGGGCCGGACCGGTAGAGATCTTGGAGAAGGCGAAGCGGCCCGCCAGCGCGTCGAGGTTTGGCTGCGGCTCGATCGGATCGGATGTCCCGATAAGCGCCGTGTAGCTCGCCAGTGCCAGCGGCTCGATGCCGGCTTCGCGCAGGCTTTCGATCGACAATGCCCCGAGGCGTTTCGACAAGGCGTGCCCGTCAGCGCCGATGAGCAGACTGTGGTGCCCGAACGCCGGCTGCTCCTTGCCCAGCGCCTCGAAGAGCTGCACCTGCACGCCCGTGTTGGTGACGTGGTCCTCGCCACGGATCACGTGGGTGACGCCGAACTCGGCATCGTCGACCACGCTCGTGAACGTGTAGAGGAAGCTCCCATCGGCACGGATGACGACGGGGTCAGACAACGAACCCACGTCGACCGTCTGGTCGCCGCGAATGAGGTCGTTCCACGAGACGATGGTAGGCAGCGGTGCCAGATCGGCATCGGAGTTGGCCAAGCGAAAGCGCCAATGCGGCTTGCGGCCCTCGGCCTCGAGCGCGGCGCGCTCCGTGTCGGTGAGTTTGAGCCCCGCGCGGTCGTAGATGGGCGGCAGACCGCGCGCCAACTGGCGCTTGCGCTTGCGGTCCAGCTCATCCTCGCTCTCGTAGCAGGAATAGAGCCGGCCCCGCGCCTTCAAGAGCTCGGCGGCGGCGACATAGCGATCGGTCCGCAACGACTGGCGCTCCTCGCGCGACCAGCGCAGCCCCAGCCACTCGAGGTCGCGGCGGATGCCCTCGGCGAACTCCTCGGTCGAGCGCTGCGTATCGGTATCGTCGAGGCGCAGCCAGAAGGCGCCGCCCGACTGGCGGGCGAACAGCCAGTTGAGCAGCGCCGTACGGATGTTGCCGACGTGCAGGCGCCCAGTGGGGCTCGGCGCAAAGCGGACGGTGACCGACATGATTCAGGATTGTCCCGGGAAGGCGAAGTCGCAGCAACCTATAAGCGGCGCCCGCGAGAACTCAAGCGCGGCCCGCGGCTGCCCCCCGCCGGCTTCAGAAGTTGAGCTTGGCGCCCGTGACGAGGATCTGGAAGGGCTCCAGGTCGGTCTTGCCGATGGGGGCGAAATTGGCCGCTGCAGTGCGTGCGTTACCCAAAACGTCGCCGCTCGTGTTCTGATAGACTAGGTAGAGGGTCAAGTCGGCGTTGTCGATCTTCTGAACGACGCCTGCCTGCCAAGTCTCGACGTTGGCCGAGACCGTGCGACCCGCGGCGGAGCCGGAGTTGTCGCGACGATATTCGCCAAAGATGTTGGTCTTGCCGAGCGAATTCCATTTCCGCTCGATGCCGGGCTGCAGGAAGAACATGTTGCTGGTCGACAGGAAGACCGTGCCCGCCGGAAATACGTGATCGGTCGTCGTGGTGATCTGTCCCCAGCCGCCGTACACAAAGAGGCCAGTCGGATTGTGCATGATCGTCGAGCCGACGCCGCCCCACCGGCAATGGAAATCGGGCTCTGAGGTGACGTTGGTGCTGGCTGAGATGCACGGCGTGCCATCGGGAACGAAGGTGCCAAAGTCGCTGGCTTGCAAGCTGCCCGGATCGTTGCTCCACCCGTATCCGCCGCGGGCGACAACGTTGAAATCTCCGACATCGCCTTTGTAGCTTAGCATCACGTCGCCGAGGTATTTCGCGCCGATGCCGGCCGCAGCACTGAAGCCATGCCACTCGGGCGTGTCGTAGCGGACAATATCACGTCGCAAGCCATCGCCGGGCGTCGAATTGGCGATACCGCGAAGCGCGTCCGTCCACCTCAAGTTGCCGACGTACTGGCCGTCGTGGCGCAGCCTGAAGGCGGCCAAGAACACACCTGCGCCTTCGACGTCATTGACGTTGCGTGTCAGCGTCGGGTCGGCATCATCGAGCAGGTGATAGGTGGCCATGCCGTTGAGGCCGACGGCGAACTGCCCCAGGCGGGTACTCTTCAGATACCAATTGCTCTTGCGAAGGTTCAACGCAAATTCGCGGTTGGCAGGCGAAGGGTGCTGCGAGGCGATATTGTCCTGGTCCCATCGGTTCGATGGGTGGCCCTGCACACCAACCTCAAGGATATAGCCGGCGCTCCACTCCTTGTTGATCTTGGCGTCGCCGTTGAACCTGAAGCGTGACTGCTCCACGAAGTTCGTGCCGATGTAGATGTCGGAGGTGACGCCGTCGTCCCAGGCGAACATAGCCTCGTTGACCCAGCCCGACACCGTGAGGCTGACCTTGCGATTGCCCTTGCGCGCGGCCATGTGCTCCAGCTCGTCGATGCGCTCGTCGAGGTCGAGGCAGCAATCGTCCGCAGTGGCGTATGCGTCGCCCGGCGGCGTCAGCACCGCAACGGCGAGAGCGGCCGCAAACACAATCCGGCGTATGTCTTGGAACCGCATGGTCGCACCAGCCAACGTCGACGGGGACGCAAACTCGGACGAACAGGAGACAGTCATTCCCGATTCGGATGACGCGACTTTGATGCCGCCACCGCCATGCAGCCAAATAAGAAAATCAGCTAAGCGGTTCGCGGAACTTGTTGACGATGGGGTAGCGCCGGTCGCGCCCGAAATTGCGCGATGAAATCTTGACCCCAGGTGGCGCCTGCCGCCGCTTGTACTCGGCGAGGTAGAGCAGCCGCTCGATTCGCTTCACGGTCTCTGGCGCATGCCCGCGCTTGACGATCTCGGCGATCGGCATCTCCTTCTCGACGAGACAGGCGAGGATGTCGTCGAGCACCTCGTAGGGTGGAAGGGAATCTTGGTCCGTTTGGTTGGGACGCAGCTCCGCGGTCGGCACCTTGGTGATGATGCTCTCGGGGATGACGTCACCCGCCGGCCCCTTGCCGCCCTTCGGCACGTGCCCATTGCGCCAGCGCGCCAGGCGATATACCTCCATTTTGTAGAGATCCTTGATCGGGTTGTAGCCCCCGTTCATGTCGCCGTAGAGCGTCGCGTAGCCGACCGACATTTCCGACTTGTTGCCGGTGGTGATCACCATGCCGCCGAACTTGTTCGACAGCGCCATGAGGATGATGCCGCGGGCGCGCGCCTGGATGTTCTCCTCCGTAGTGTCGGGCTGCGTGCCGGCCAATGCTGGTTCCAGGCTCTTCCCGATGCCCGCCACCGCGTCCTCGATTGGCAGCATCTGATAGTTAAGACCCAGCGCCTTGGCGCATGCCGCGGCATCGCGCACGCTCGCCTCCGAGGTGAAGCGATAGGGCAGCATAACGGCGCGCACGCGGCTCGGGCCGAGCGCGTCGACGGCAATGGCGGCGACCAGCGCACTGTCGATCCCCCCCGACAGTCCGAGAATTACGCCTGGGAACCCATTCTTCTCGACGTAGTCACGCACGCCCAGCACGCAAGCCTGATAGGCCGCCGCTTCCCCGTGCTCCAGGTGCGCGTGCGTGCCGGCGGTACATATCCACCCGTTGTTGCGGCGATGCCATTGGGTGACGGAAAGCGTCTCGTCCCAGGCGGGCAATTGCGCGGCGAGGCTCTTGTCGCCGTTGAGCGCGAACGAGGCGCCGTCGAACACGAGCTCGTCCTGGCCGCCGACTTGATTGACGTAGATCAGCGGCAGCCCGCTCTCGACGACGCGGGCGACGGCGATGTTCATGCGCACGTCCGGCTTTGTCCAATCGAAGGGCGAGCCGTTGGGCGAAATAAGGATTTCGGCACCGGTTTCCGTCAGGCATTCGACGACGTCGGGGCCCCAAATGTCCTCGCAGATCGGCACGCCGATGCGTACGCCGCGAATATTGATCGGCCCCGGCAATGGGCCAGGGGTGAACACGCGCTTTTCGTCGAACACGCCGTAGTTCGGCAAGTCGACCTTGAAGCGCACCGCCTCGACCGACCCGTTATCGATCAGAGCCACTGCGTTGTAGACGTGTCCGTCCTGCGGCCAGACTGTTCCCGTGAGCACCGCCGGTCCGCGCCCCAGTTGAGGCGCCAAGGCCTCGAGACTCGCCCGCGCGGCAGCGGGAAACGCCGGCTTGAGGACAAGATCTTCCGGCGGGTAGCCGGTTACGAACAGCTCGGGAAACACCACCACGTCGGCGCCGAGACCAGCCGCACGCGCGCGCATCTCGCGCAGCTTGGCGATATTGCCATCGATATCGCCGACGATTGGGTTCGCCTGAGCGATCGCGATCTTGAGCTGCGCAGGTGCGGTCATTGGCTCCGGTCAGCCGAAGGCAGTGATCGGGGCCGGCACACGCGCGGCCTCCTCGCGCTCCTGCTTCAGGCGCTCTGCGATCAGGAAAGCGAGCTCCAGCGCCTGATCGGCGTTGAGGCGCGGATCGCACAGCGTGTCGTAGCGGTCCTTGAGTTGCGCCTCCGAGATGTTGGCCGCGGCGCCGCCGGTGCACTCGGTGACGGGCGAGCCGGTCATCTCGACATGGATGCCACCGGCGTGCGTGCCCTCGGCGCGGTGGACGTCGAAGAACGACTCCGCCTCTTTGAGGATGCGGTCGAACGGCCGCGTCTTGAATCCGCTGGTGGCACTGATCGTATTGCCGTGCATCGGATCGCACGACCAGACCACGACGCGGCCGTCGCGCTTCACGGCGCGGATCAGCCCCGGCAGGTGCTTCTCGACCTTGTCCGACCCGAAGCGGCAGATGAGCGTCAGGCGGCCCGGTTCGTCGGTCGGGTTCAGAATGTCGATGAGGCGCAACAAGCCGTCGGCGTCGAGCGACGGGCCGACTTTGATGCCGACCGGATTGCGCACACCGCGGAGGAACTCGACATGCGCATGGTCGGGCTGGCGCGTACGGTCGCCGATCCACAACATGTGGCCCGAGGTGGCGTACGGGGCGTGCGTGCCGCCGGCCTCGTCACGCCGGACCATGGCCTGCTCGTAGCCGAGCAGCAGCGCTTCGTGGCTGGTGTAGAACGAGGTGCGGCCGAGCGCCGGCACCGTGTCGGCCGTCACGCCGCACGAGCGCATGAAGCGCAGCGCCGTTTGGATCTCCTCGCCCATCTCGCGGTACTTCTTGCCGAACGGGCTCTTGTGCTCGAAGTCCAGTAGCCAGCGCAGCACGTTGTCGAGGCTGGCGTAGCCGCCCTCGGAAAAGGCGCGCAGCAGGTTGAGCGTCGCCGCCGACTGCCGGTAGGCCTCGAGCTGGCGCACTGGATCGGGGATGCGCTCGGCTTCGGTGAAGCCGCCGCCGTTGATGATGTCGCCGCGGTAGCTCGGCAGCTCCTTGCCGTCGCGCGTCTCGGTCGGCGAGGAACGCGGCTTGGCGAACTGGCCGGCAATGCGCCCGACCTTCACCACCGGCACGCCACCGGCATAGGTCAGCACCACCGCCATCTGCAGGAAGACGCGGAACAGCTCGCGGATGTGGTTGGCGCCGTGCTCGGCGAAGCTCTCGGCGCAGTCGCCACCCTGCAGCAGGAAGGCGTTGCCGGCGGCGACGTCGGCAAGCGCCCGCTTCAGCTTGTCGGCTTCACCGGCGAAGACGAGCGGCGGGTACGAGGCGATCTTGGCCTCGACGTCGGCCAGCGCTGCCTGATCCGGATACTCCGGTACCTGGACGATGGGCTTCGACCGCCAGCTATCCGGGGACCACGTTACCGCCATTTCGAACACTCCATCGGCGCCCCGCGTTCTGGCCGAAGGCAGTCCGGCGCGGTAACGCAAGCGCATCGTTTTCAGGGCATTATGCCATTTGTCGCAGCATATAAGCTACCCCGGCCGGCAAGGCCAGCGCTCCCGCGCCCGGAAGGTTGCATAAGCCAGAGAGCAGGCCCGATGGGCAACAGGGAACCGTCCTTCACGTTCGGCATCGAGGAAGAGTACCACCTCGTCGACCTCGTGAGCCGGGGGTTTGCCGCCGCGCCGGCCGACCTCATGAAGGAGTGCGAGGAAGCACTCGGCAAGCAGGTCGCGCCCGAGTTTTTTCGCTCCCAGATCGAGATCGGGACCAGCGTCCACAAGGACTTCAGGGCCGCCCGCAAGGAGCTGGCCGGGCTACGGCGGACCATTGCCGAAATAACCGGCAACTACGCGATCGCGCCCATCGCCGCCTCGACCCATCCCTTCGCCGACCGCTCGACACTCGAGACGACGCCCAAGGCGCGCTACCAGGCGCTCGCCCAGGACTTCGCCGGCATCGGGCGGCGTCTCGCCATCTGCGGCATGCACGTGCACGTTGCCATCGACGACGACGAGCTGCGCATCGACCTGATGAACCAGGTCCGCTACTTCCTGCCCCACCTTCTCATGCTGTCGACCTCCTCGCCGTTCTGGCAGGGCGAGGACACCGGGCTGAAGAGCTACCGGCTCGCCGTGTTCCACGAGCTGCCGCGCACCGGGCTGCCCCAGCGTTTCGAGAGCTATGGCGAATACGAGCGCACCGTCGACGTTCTGGTGCGCAACAAGGTGATCGAGGACGCCACCAAGATCTGGTGGGACCTGCGCCCCTCCGCCAAGTTTCCGACGCTGGAGATGCGTGTCACCGACGTCTGCACGCGCATAGACGACGCCGTATCGGTCGCCGCCGTGTTCGCCTGCGTGCTGCGCATGTTGTGGCGGCTGCGCACGGCGAACCAGAAATGGCGGTCCTACCCTTCATTCCTCATCGAGGAGAACCGCTGGCGAGCGCAGCGCTATGGCGTCAGCGAAAGCCTCTTCGACTTCGGCAAGGGTAAGCTCGTGCCCTTCGCTTCGCTGATCGACGAGCTGATCGACCTTATCGCCGAGGATGCGGCGGTGCTCGGCTGCGAGCGGGAGGTGCGGCATGCGCTCAACATCGCCACCGGCGGCACCAGCGCCGACCGCCAGGTCGCGCGCTACAAGAAGCTGATCGCCGACGGTGCGGACAACGAGGCGGCGCTGATCGGCGTCGTCGACCAGCTGATTACCGAGACCGTCGCCGGCACCTGACCGTCGATCGCCCGTTTAGGCGTTGGAAGCAATCTCTCAACTGCGCGGATCGGATGGCCGCTAAGATTGCCACGGCGCGCCCCGCGAACCTCCCCGTCATTCCCGCGGAGGCGGGAGCCCAGTCATGCTTCCGCGGGTGCGCCGCGGCTTGATCCGCAACGGCCGAACAGCGAAGGCTGACGCGACGTACAACATGCAAAGTTGGTTTCGTCTCTACGTGTCCTGGGTTCCCGCCTGCGCGGGAATGACGACAGAGAGGGACGCTGCGTTCGTTACAACGTCGCTTGCATGCCGCCGTCGACGGCGAGTTCGGCGCCGGTGATGAACGCGGATTCGTCGGAGGCAAAGAACAGCGCGGCGCGCGCCACGTCCTCCGAGGTGCCGAAGCGGCGTAGCGGCGTCTGCTCCAGAAGCGCATTGGAGAACGCTTCGATCTTCAGGACGCGCTCGGTCAGCGCCGTCTCGATGAAGCCGGGCGCCAGTGCATTCACGCGAATGCCGAACGGCGCGTACTCGACGGCGAGGCCGCGGGTCAGGGCGGATATGGCCCCCTTGGTGGCGCCATAGGCGGCGAGCGTGCGCATGCCTCGGTGGCCCATGATCGAGGCGAGATTGACCAGCGAGCCGCGGCCTGAGGCCTTCAGCAGCGGGAACGCGTCGCGGGCAATGCGGACGATGCCGTCAAGGTTTACTTCGCGCAGACGCACCCAGTCGGCGTCGGTCATGTTGCGGAATTCGGTGCGCACGTTGATGCCGGCGTTGTTGACGACGACGTCGAGGCGCTTGTGCTGCTGCTCGATCGCGCGCATCAGCGCACTGACGTCCTGGCCGCGCGACACGTCGACCGCCATCGCCGACGCTTTCAGACCTTTGGCGAGCAGGTCCTTAGCCGCCCTGTCCGCCCCCTCGCCGTCCACGTCGGAAATGTAGACGTGCGCGCCCTCGGCGGCGAACACCTGCGCCGTCGCCAGCCCGATGCCCGCCGCCGAGCCGGTGATGAGCGCAATCTTGTCCTGCAGCCGGGGCATTCGGGTCTCCACACTAGGAATAGTTCAACAGGCGGCTTCGGTCGGCGCGATCCACTTCTCGCGCATGGTCACGAGCTCTTCGGCCGAGGTCGGATGCAGCGCCATCGTGTTGTCGAAGTCGGCCTTGGTGGCGCCGAGGCGAATGGCGATCGCCGCCATCTGCACGATCTCGGCGGCGTCCTCACCCATCACGTGGCAGCCGATCACCTTGCCGCTCTCGCCATCGACCAGAAGCTTCATGAACATACGCTCGTCACGGCCCGACAGCGTCGCCTTTATCGGCCGGAATGACGCCTTGTAGATGTCGAGCTTGGTGCAGCGTTCGCGCGCCAGATGCTCCGGCAGGCCGATGGTGGCGATCTCGGGCGTCGAGAAGACCGCCGTCGGGATCATCGTATGCTCGATCATGCGCGGCTTGCCGCCGAACTCGGTGTCGGCGAAGGCGTGCCCCTCGCGGATGGCGACAGGTGTGAGCTGCACGCGATCGGTGACGTCGCCGACCGCGAAGATGCTGTCGACCGAGGACTTTGAATACTCGTTGACGACGACGTGGCCGTTCCACCCGACCTCGACGCCGGCCTTCTCGAGGCCGAGCCCCCGCGTGTTCGGCGTCCGCCCGATGGCGAACATGATCTGCTCCGCCTCGAGCTTACCGCCGCCCGAGAGGTGCCCGACCAAGCCTGCCGCAGTCTTCTCGAAGTGGGTGAATATCTGACCGGTGACGATGCGGATGCCCTGCTTGGTGTAGGCCTCGGTGAGGCGGTCGCGCACGTCCTCGTCGAAACCGCGCAGGATCTTGTCGCCGCGATAGATCAGCGTCGTCTCGACGCCGAAGCGCGAAAAGATGCCGGCGAACTCCGCTGCGATATAGCCGCCGCCGGCGACGACGATGCTGGCGGGCAGGCGCGGAAGATCGAACGCCTCGTTCGAGGTGATGACGTGCTCGAGGCCCGGCCGCGACTCGGCAAGCCACGGCGTGCCGCCGGTGGCGATGAGGATTTTTCGCGCCGTGATCGTGCGCCCGGATTTGAGCTGCACCGCGTTGGGTCCGACGACGGTCGCGCGCTCCGCGATGATCTCGACCCCGGCGTTGCCAAGGGCCGTGCGGTAGGCCGCCTCGAGGCGCGCCAGCTCCTTGTCCTTCGCCGCGACCAGCGCCGGCCAGTCGAACTTGGGCTCGCCAACCGTCCAGCCGAAACCGCGCGCGTCCTCGAAATCGTCCGCGAAGCGGCTGGCGTAGACGAGCAACTTTTTCGGGACGCAGCCGCGGATCACGCACGTGCCGCCGACCCGGTACTCCTCGGCCACGGCGACCTTCGCGCCATAGCCGGCGGAAATCCGCGCCGCGCGCACGCCGCCGGAGCCGGCGCCGATGACAAACAGATCGTAGTCGAACTTGGTCATCGCGGGCGCGCTCTGGGCAGCGTTACGGCTTCGGGTTTTCCATCGCCTTGCGGCTGTACTTGATGCCGATCTGCGCGCCCGCCTGGATGAGCTCCGGAACCGCCTGCACGAACTTGGCGCCCGCCGGCGATTTGTAGAAGTCGGTCACCTGGCGCAGCTCTTCGAGCGTGAACTTCTCGGCATAGAGCGCGGCGAAGTCGTCGAGCATCGATTGGCGGTAGGACATCAGCCGCTTCATGTGCGCGTCGAACTCCTTGCCCGCCTCCTCGGCCTTGGCCTGGCCGGCAGC
The DNA here is from genome assembly GCF_009708035.1 of Hyphomicrobium album. Taxonomy (NCBI): domain Bacteria; kingdom Pseudomonadati; phylum Pseudomonadota; class Alphaproteobacteria; order Hyphomicrobiales; family Hyphomicrobiaceae; genus Hyphomicrobium; species Hyphomicrobium album. The sequence goes on along the minus strand of NZ_WMBQ01000001.1, from coordinate 116,612 downwards.
GTCGGCGGCACCGGTGCGGAAGCCCTGACCCATCACCGCGATCATTTCCTCGAGCTGCTTGCTGACGCCCGTCACCTCCATCAGCTCCTTGGCGGCCGCGACGCGCTGTGGGTCGGGAGTGGCGCTTTGGGCAAATGCCACCGGGGCGAAGAGCGCCAAGAGCAGAAGTGACGCCAGAACGCGTGCGGTCTGAAATGCGCGCATCGATCCCCTCATTCGCTAGTCGGCTCGGCGCCGTTCTCGGCCCCGAGCAGGGTGACGCCATCGGCCCCGGCGAGAACGGCAAGGTCGGCGATACCGATGAACAGGCCGTTCTCGACGACGCCCGGGATTAGCTTCAGGGCCTCGTCGAGGTCCTCGGGCTCCTCGATGCGGCCGAAGTGGCAATCGAGGATGAGGTTGCCGCTGTCGGTCAGGAACGGCTTCCCGCCACCCAGCATGCGCACCTTGATGTCCCCCTCGCAGCCGACGTCGGCGGCGAGCGCGGTGATCATATTGCGCGTCGCCGTCAGCCCAAAGGGGACGACCTCGAGCGGCAGCGGGAAGGCGCCGAGAAGGTCCACCTTCTTCGAGGCGTCGGCGATGACAATCATGCGGCCCGAGGCGGTCGCGACGATCTTCTCGCGCAGCAGCGCGCCGCCACCGCCCTTGATCAGACGCAGCTCGCCGTCGAGCTCGTCGGCACCGTCGACCGTTAGATCGAGGAACGGCGTCTCGTCGAGGGTCGACATGCGGATGCCGAGTTTCTCAGCCTGACTCTGGGTCGCCTCGGAGGTGGCGACGCACAGCACGTCGAGACCGGTGGCGACCTTCTTGCCCAGCGCGTCGACGAACTTGGCGGCGGTCGAGCCGGTCCCGAGGCCGACGCGCATGCCGGGCTCCACGTAGGTGAGCGCACGCTCGGCCGCTGCGACTTTCAAGGCGTCCTGGCTCATGCTGTCCCCGCGGCTCTGGGTTTGCGATGCGCTGCCGTACGCGCCCCGCAAGCGCAACGCAAGAGCTTTGCAGCGGTGCCTACAGGCCGCCCATCAGGGCGTACTTGGTTTCGAGGAACTCCTCGATGCCGTGGTGCGAGCCTTCGCGCCCGATGCCGCTTTCCTTGACGCCACCGAAGGGGGCGATCTCGGTGGAGGTGATGCCCTCGTTGACACCGACGATGCCGTATTCCAGCGCCTCCGCAACGCGCCAGCAACGCCCGAGGTCACGGGTGAAGAAGTAGGCGGCGAGCCCAAACGGCGTGTCGTTCGCCATGCGCACGGCCTCTTCCTCGGTCTTGAAGCGGAAGAGCGGCGCGACGGGTCCGAATGTCTCCTCGCGCGACACCTTCATCTTCGACGTGACCTCGGTGAGCACGGTCGGCTCGTAGTAGGTGCCGCCGAGCGGCGACGGCTTCCCACCGGTCACCACCTTGGCGCCGTGCGCCACGGCGTCGGCGACGTGCTCCTCGACCTTCTTCAGCGCTGCCGTATTGATCAGCGGGCCAACGGTGACGCCCGTCTCGACGCCGGCGCCGACTTTCAGCTTCTTCACCTCCGCGGTGAGCTTCTCGGCAAACGCGTCGTACACGCCGTCCTGGACGAGAATGCGGTTGGCGCACACGCACGTCTGGCCGGCGTTGCGGAACTTGGACGCGATCGCCCCTGCGACGGCGCGGTCGAGATCGGCGTCGTCGAAGACGATGAACGGCGCGTTGCCGCCGAGTTCCATGCCGACGCGCTTCACCGTGCGCGCCGCCTGTTCCATGAGGATCTTCCCGACCTCGGTGGAGCCGGTGAAGGTGATCATGCGCACGAGCGGGCTCTCGGTCAGCGCGCGACCGACCGGCACCGGGTCCTTGGCGGTGACAATATTGAGGACGCCCTTCGGCACGCCGGCGCGCTGTGCCAGCTCGGCGAGCGCGAGCGCGGACAACGGCGTGTCCTCGGCCGGCTTCACCACAACCGTACAGCCTACGGCGAGCGCCGGCGACACCTTGCGGGTGATCATGGCCGAGGGGAAGTTCCACGGCGTGATGGCGCCGACCACGCCGATCGGCTGCTTCATGATGACGACGCGGGCGTCTTGCTTATGCGTCGGGATCGTCTCGCCATAGACCCGCTTGGCTTCCTCGGCGAACAACTCGACGAATGCGGCACCGTACAGGATCTCGCCCTTGGCCTCCGGCAGCGGCTTGCCCTGCTCCTTGGTAAGCAACAGCGCCAGCTCGTCGGCGTGCTCGACGATCAGCTCGTACCAGCGCCGCAGGATCTTGGCGCGCTCCTTGGCGAGCAGCTTCGACCAGGCCGGAAACGCGCGGTGGGCGGCGGCGATGGCGGCGTTCGTCTCCGCAGCGCCCATCTCGGGCACGCGGGCGATTTCCTCGCCCGTCGCCTTGTCGGTAACCACCATGCGCGGCTCGCCGACCCAGGCCCCATCGATGAAGGCTTGTGTCTTAAGTAGCGAAATCAGCGTTTTGTCCATGGTGGCACCGGGTTTACGCGGGTCGGGGCTGAGAGCCCTTCTCTAAGATGCACACCCCCCGGTTTCAAGGTACATAACCCCCGCCGCGGCGCTGCGTCCGCTCCTGCCGCGGCCCTTTTCGTGCGCTAGTGGGGACCGATGCGCGACCTTACCCTCGTCTTCGATCTCGACGGCACGCTGGTCGACACGGCGCCCGACCTCGTGGCCTCGACCAACCACGTGCTCGATCACCTCGGGCTGCCGCGCGTGGACGAGCAGACGCTGCGGCCGTTCGTTGGGCACGGCGCCCGGCACATGATCGAACGGGCGGTGGGGCCGGCCGTCGAAGCCATGACGCCGGCACAGCACGAAGCGCTGCTGGCGCGCTATCTCGACTACTACGGCGCCAATATCGCCGTCGGCAGCCGGCCTTTCGATGGGCTGGTGCCGCTACTGGAAAAGCTGAAGAGGCAGGGCGTGAAGCTCGCCGTGTGCACCAACAAGATGGAGCACATGTCGCGGCTCTTGCTCGATGAGCTGGATCTCAGCCGGTTTTTCGTCGCCCTTGCCGGTCGCGACACGCTGCGCAATGCGAAGCCACACCCCGAGGCGCTGCTCGGCACAATCTCGATGGCGGGCGGCGACAAGGCGCGGGCCATCATGATCGGCGACAGCGGCGTCGACGTCGCCACGGCGAAGGCCGCGGGCATCCCGGTGATCGGCGTCAGCTTCGGCTATACGGAGACGCCGGTGCGCGAGTATTCGCCCGACGCGGTCATCGACCACTTCAGCGAGCTGGAGCCCGCGATCGACCGGCTGATGCCCAATTAGCCGCTGACATCGCGGACTGGTTCTTCGGCCGGCTTGTGCGGCCACAGGCGGCGGCCCACCATGATCGTCGCCGGTAGGAACACGAGGTCGGCGAGCAGCGACGCCAGCAGCGTGAAGCCACAGACGAGACCGAAGGTCCGCAGCGACGGCAGGTCGGAGAACACCGTCACGCCGAGGCCGAAGGCCAGCACGATCGTCGTCAGGATGATGGCCGGCCCGACGAGCACGCGCGCCCGCCGGATGGCGTGCTCGGGCGCGTCGCCCTTCCTCTCCTCAAGCCGCAATCGGTTGAGGAAGTGGATGAGTGCGTCGATGCCCAGGCCGAAGACGACGAGCAGCGCCACGACCGAGGCAAACTCGAGCCCTTCGTCCAATCCCCATAGCAAGGCTCCGGAAGCGAGCACCGGGAACAGGCCCGGCAGGAGACTGACAACGGCGACGAACGGCGAGCGGAAGGCGAGGCCGAGCAGCACGCCGGCGAAGGCGACGCAAATCGGGATGCTCTCCTTCAGCTGGTCGATCATGCGGGCGCTATTGCGAGCGGCGATGGCCGGCAGGCCGGTGACCGAGATCTCGAAGCCCGGATTGGCGGCACGCACCGGGTCGAGCGAGCGGTCGATCTTCTCGACGACGGGCAGGATGTGGCTCGAATCGACATCCGGCAGGCGTCCGGTCACCAGCACCGAGCTCTGACCGTCGGCGATGAAGCGGCGCACCAGGTGCTCGGGAAGGAAGCCCACGAACTTCTGCACCGTCTCGATCTTGTCGTCGCCGGCCTCGTGCAGCCAGCGCCGCAGGCTTTCGAGCGACCACACGTTGCCGAGCCCCGCCTCCTTCTCCAGCGCGTTGTGCACCTGACCGATGACGCCCAGCGTCTTTTCCGAGTAAAGCGGCGTGCCGTCCTTCCACTCGATCATCACGTGCACCGGATTGGCACCGGTGAGCTTCTGATCGATGCGGCTCGTCGCATCGAGCGCCTGCTCGCGATCGGGCACTTGATCGGCGAGCCGGTAGCGCGTCGGCAAGTCGACGAATGCGGCGCCGAATAGGAAGAACAAAACCACGCCGAGGACGGTGTAGAGGTACGGCCGGTGCGTCACCCGGTCGACGATCTCGCCGACGATGACGCCGAGGCCGTCCATCAGCTTGTCCGCCGGCGTGCGGTCCTTCGCCAAGTTCTCCTCGTTGCGAATGAACATCACGGCGAGGATCGGCAGCACCAGGATGACGGCGATGAACGACACGCACACCGCGATGGAGCCGGCCATCCCGAAGGTGCGGATGAGGCCAGATTCGGAGAACAACAGCGCCAGGAAGGCGAGCAGCGCGACGCCGTGCGCCAGCACGCAGGCGGGGCCGACGATATTGATGGCGAAGCGCACGGCCTCGTAGCGGTTGTCGCCCTCGCGCAGACGGATGCGGATGGCGGAGACCATCTGCATACTATCGGCGAAGCCCATGACCATGATCAGCGGGGTCATGACGTTGAGGAACAGGTTGAGCTTGAAGCCCATCCAGCCGAGGATGCCGAGCGACCAGATGACGGCCAGCACCGGGGGCAGCGCCGCGACCAGCATCAGCGACACGCGGCGGAAGAAGATCACGGCGATGACGGCGCCAAACAGCAGGCCCAGACCGTTGTAGAGGATCTGGTCGCGCTCCACCGCGTTGCGGATCTCCAGCTGCATCACGGGGGCGCCCGTGATCTTCGCGGTGAGGCCGGTATCCTGCAGCTGCTCGTCGATCACGGCGTTGATGTTGCCGATGACGACGCGCGCGGTCTGCTCCTCGACGACCTTGCGATCGAGCGCGATGATGATCATCGCCAGCTGGCCGTCGTCGGAGAGAAATTTTCCTTTGACGATGTCGTTGCTCTTCAAGCTGGCGATCATCGCGTCATACGCTGCGCCGTCCTCGGGCAGCTCGTCCGGCACCAACGGCGCCGCGTAGCCTGATGCATCGGGTTTGGCGCGGGCCGACAGCATGGAGACGAGGCCCGACACGCCGTCGACGAGTTGCAGCTCCGTCGTCAACCCGGCGAAGGCTTCGAGCTGCTTGCGCTGCAACAGGTCGTGCCCCTCGACGACGACGAGCACGTCGTACTCGCTGGAGGGAAACTTCCGGTCGATCGCCTCGTAGCGGCGGAACTCGTCCGTGTTGGTACGGAAGAGCTCGGAAAGTGAATCGTCGACCTGCAGCTTGGTCAGGCCCATGAGGCCCAGCACCGTCGCAATAGCAATGAGGACGCTGACGAGAGCCGGAGCGCGCAGGCCGACGAGGCCGAGCCGCTCCAGTCCGAACGAAGACACGAAGTTGCGGTGCTGGTCGTCAGCCGTACTCATAGTTCCCCCGTCGGCGCGTTCTTATGGGCATTGCCCTGCAGCGGCCGTTGCGTCGTTGTCCCTGGCAAGTCCGCCGCGCGCCACACGGAATCGGCTCATGCGGGCCGGATCGTTGCATTTGCAGCGGCTACTGTGAAGAGGCCGCTAAGACCCCTTTTAGTGCGCGCCTGACGCCCCAATATGGCCGTAAGAGGCGGGTCCCTTCGCCCGCGCGCCTGCTCCACCGGAAATTGCCCATGCCGAATGCGCCGAAGCCGACGAACGTGGGCCCCTTGTGGCGGCTCGCCAGAGGCGCCCGAACCTCCGCAATTGCGATGGCATTGACAGTGCTCATGGGCATGAGCGCGCCGGCGGTGGTCTCGGCCACCCCTCAGCAGGCCCCCAACAGCCGGGTGGTGCTGGATCTGCCGCCCGGCTACACGCCGTCGCCTCTGTTCTCGGGCTTCCAGGACGAAGCTTCGGGCGTGTCGTACGTCATCCTCGAGGCGCCGGTCGGCGAGTACGACAAGATGGCGCGGGGTTTCACGGCGGACGAACTCTCCAAACGCGGCATCAGGGACGTGCAGCAAGGTCAGCTGTCACGAACCGATCCGCACGTCTACATGCGCGCCGTACAGAAATCGGAAGCTGGCCTCTATGCCAAATACTTCGTTCTATTCCGCACGAGCGATCAGACGGTACTCGTCTCCGTGAATGTCCCCCAGCACTCGCTCGATGACGGTGCGGTGAAGCCGGAAGAGGTCGAGCGCGTGCTGGCCACGGCGAAGACCACAGAGAAGCCGGCGGTGCGCGACATCTATTCGCTTTCCTACTTGGGTCCGTTCAAGGAGGCCGGGCGCCTCGTCGGCACCAGCAAGGTCTATACGCTCGACGGGAGGCTCGAGCCCGAGCGCGCCGGCGAGACGCGGTCCGCTTTCATGGTGGCGCCGTCGCTCGACAAGCGCCAGGTGGCCGAGCCGAACAAGCAGGCCGTGGCGCTGCTGGCGAGCCTGCCCGGGTACAAGGACTTCAAGCCCGGCACGACGCGCTCCATCAACATCGGCGGCCTTGATGGCGTCGAGGTCGAGGCGGATGCGATCGATGAGGACGACGGCAAGCTGATCCACCTCTATCAAGCGATGCTGCTGGGCGCCGACGGCGGCTATTTCCGCCTGATCGGCATCGCTGCGCCGGAGGATAAGACGCGCCTCGCGGGCGAGTTTGCTAAGATTGCCCACTCGTTCGCGTTGATGCCTTGAGGGAAGCGGGGTTCGGGGCGCCTTGACAGCCGCCGCCGCGGCCTCGCATAAGGTCCGCCCCGGCAACATCATATTCCGGTACGGCGGGCGGTTAGCTCAGCGGTAGAGCACACGCTTCACACGCGTGGGGTCATAGGTTCAATCCCTATACCGCCCACCATTTATCACCCCTGAAACTCCTTAGTGGCCAGCGGACAGCGGCACCGTCACGTTGAGGAAGCCCCGTCCCCAGTGAGGCGGTTCTCGACATCGGCTCGTCGGGGGTCATCAAATTCGAGAAGGACAGCGACGGCAAGCCGATCCTCGTAAAGGAGCCCAAAGTCGAGTTCATCGACGACGGTCCCGGCAAGCCGGTCAGTATCAACCGCTTCATCGGACGACGGCCGATCTTCGCCTTCGGCAATTCGGATGGCGATCAGCAGATGCTCGAGTGGACTGCTGCGGGCGATGGTGCGCGCTTCATGGGTCGTGTGCACCACACCGACGCTGAACGCGAATGGGCTTACGATCGCAACTCCCACTTCGGCAAACTCGACAAGGCGCTCGATGAGGCGAACGCCAGGGGCTGGACGGTCGTCGACATGAAGGACGACTGGAAAGTGGTGTTCCCGGCAGAGAAGTAGCCAACCGCTGCCGCCAAGTAGTCGGCGAATTGCAGCAATTGCGGCGGCGCAACTACTCCATCGCCGCAAGGACGCGCGGAAAACGCACTAACACCAGCGGCTTACATACAGTTTGCCGCCCATCCCTCCGGCGCGTGAGTTCTCAGTGCGGCGATCAAGCCGCCATATTCGCCTGCTCAAATGCCGACGCATTGCCAATAGGGAACCCCCTCATGCGAATCTCCAAGACCATTGTCGCCACTGCCGTTCTTGCTATCGTTAGCGGTGCCGCCGTTGCGCAGTCCATCCGGATCGAGCCCGGCGGCGGCTTCTCGTTCAAGTTCGGACGTGACGATCGCCGCGGCGACGTCGAGGGCAAGCGCGCCTCGTGCGAAGTCTACGCGCGCATCGCCGCCGTGCAGGCGGATGCCAACCAACGTTTCCGCTGCGGCCTGCGAGGGCCCGCATGGAGCGGTGACGTCAAGGCGCACTTCCAGTGGTGCCGCTATGTGCCGCGCCGCAAGATCGCCGAGGAGCAGCGCAGCCGCGCGGACAACCTGCAACGTTGCTTCGATCGTCTCGGCGACTTCGACGACGACCGCTGGGGCCGCTGAGTCGAGCGTTCCAGAGAACCACTGGCCGTCCGACCGCATCCGCGGCGGGCGGCCAGAGCTTTTTCGAGCCGCGGCGGTTAAGCCCGTCTCCCGCTAGGCGATTGCCTATATTCCCCGTTGTCCGCTAGGTGTTTGTTGCCGTTGCTGAGGCGCGACATCCCTGGGGGCGAATGGACAAGAGCTTAAAGCGGTTCATCGAGCGGGCCTTCGGCGATGCCATCTGGATCGAGAAGGCGACCCCTCTCGATGATGTCGCCTCGCTCATTCGCCGCCTTCGACCGCGAGTGCCCCGCGCGCCCTTGATGCGCGTCGGTGGTTCCGGCGACGGCGGCTATCTTCTGCCCGATGATCTCGACGGCATCGTTGCCAGCCTGTCGCCGGGTGTGGCAGCCGAATGCGGCTTCGACGAGGAGTTGGCCCGGCGCGGCATCGACGTCCTGATGGCCGACGCCTCGGTCGAAGGACCGCCCGTCGCCAACCCGAGATTTCACTTCGTCCGCAAGTTCGTCGACATCTGGTCGAGCGACGAGACGCTGAGCCTCGAGGAGCTTGCCCAGTCAGGCACGCGTCCGCTGCCCGACGGCGACCTCATGCTGCAGATGGACATCGAAGGAGCGGAGTACCGCGTCCTCGCCGGCACCAGCAATGAGCTGCTGCAGCGCTTCCGCATCCTCGTCATCGAGTTCCATGCCCTCGACGAGCTGTTCTCGCGGTTCGCATTCGGTTTCATGCGGCCGGCGTTCGAGAAGCTTCTCAAGTCTCACAACGTCGTGCACATCCATCCCAACAACTGCACCCGCGCTGTGAAACGCGGACCGTTGACTATCCCGCCGGTGATGGAGTTCACGTTCTACCGCAAAGACCGGCCACTCGCCGAAGCCGGGGCACAACCCCAGTTCCCTCACCCTCTGGACGCCGATTGCATGACCGATCGGCCGCCGCTCGGGATTCCGCAGTGTTGGTGGAAGTAACGGGTCTAGGCAGCAGGGCCGAACGCTGGCCGTCCGACCGCAACCTTGCGATCGCGGCGGGCGGCCAAATCGTGCGCGGTGCTGCGGCAGATTTAGTTGCGTGAGAGCTTGTGCTTTTCGTGGACAGCACGCTCGGCGGCATGGCGCGCCAGCGGGCAGGCGCTGGTGGGATTATACTGCGCGCAGCACGTCGGCTGTCCCGTTGCCGGGTCGATCGCCTGGGCGCTGCCTTTGCCGCACGGGCCGCCGGATTGTTCGGTAGCGAAGTCCCAGTTGCCCGGATCGCCGTTTCCGTACCCGAGGTATTCGGCGTTGGCGGCGGTGACGGCACCAAGGCTCAACAAGGCCGCGCCGGCGCACGCACAGATGGTCAGTCTGATGTTCTGGCTCATGACTCATACTCCCTAGTTGGCTGCCCGCGCGTTGAACTGGCAGGGCGGGCGTATTCTGAGAGCATGGGTATCGCGCGGTGTGGTTTAACCGCACCTGGCGCCGAAGAGACTGTTAGGCGGCGCTGAACAACCGCCACCCGGCTTAACTAGGCGGCGCTGAGACGCTTCGCCAGCGAGGGCGGCGTTGCCGGCTGCTCTACGACATCGACGAGCGGCTCAACTTTGATGGCTCGATCGCGTAGCGGCACGGCGAGCGCCGCCTGCAAGTCTGCCTGCATGGCGTAGAACTCATACTCGGCCTCGGCCAGCGCCTGATCCGCCGCGGCGTGAAGGCGCGCCTTCTCGTCGGCGGGGACGACGTGATCCGTGAGCGAGAACAAAGTTGCAGCGGACATGGGGCCCTCCTGCGGGTTGCCGTCCCGCAAGTATGACCCCGGATGTGGCGGAGTGTGGACAGCCTGTGGATAACTTCCCGGGCCGTCAGCCCCGGGCGGCCGCCACTTGGGTGTTTTCTGCCCCGTACATGCTGAGAACCGGCGGATCGAGGAGGATCACCTCGTCGTACTCGCCATAGCCGTTGAAGCGGCCGGCAATGGCGCGCGCGTAGGCACCCATGTTGCCGATCTCGATGTAGTCGCCCTCGCGCACCGAGTCTGGCAGCAGGAAGGGACCCTTCATGTGATCGATCGAGTCACACGTCGGTCCCCACAGCTCGAACGGCACCAACGGATCGGACGCATCGACGCTGCGCGAGATGAGGCGCGTCGGAAAGATGAAGCCCAGGTGCGCCGCGTCGAACAGCATCCCGTAGGAGCCGTCGTTTATGTAGAGGTTGCTGCCGCGGCGTGCATCGACGCGCACGATGAGGCTCTCGGCCTCGGCGACGAGCGCACGGCCGGGCTCGCACATCAGCTTGATGTTCTCCTTCACCGGCATCGTCTCGATGTTGGCGAGGATGACATCCATGAAGTCCTGCAGCGGCGCGGGATCGCTGTCGGGATAGCGCGCGGGGAAACCGCCGCCGATGTCGAGGCGGTCGATCATGACGCCGGACTTGACGATGATGCGGTGCACCTCGCCAAGCGCCGTCACGAAAGCGTCGGGCGTTGTCGTCTGCGAGCCGACATGGAAAGTCAGGCCGAGCTCGGCGGCAACCTGACGCGTCTTGATCAAGAGCTTTGCCGCCTTCTCGCCGTGCGCACCGAACTTGCGCTCCAGCGGAATGCGGCTGTTGATCGCCGTCACCGCGACGCGCACCCACAGGAGCAGGTCGCGCGCGCCACCCGTCGCCTCCATGATCTTGTCGAGCTCGTCCTCACCGTCGAGCGAGAACGAGCGCACGCCGAGGTCATAGGCGCGCCGGATGGCGTGTCGCGACTTCACCGGGTGCATGAAGTGCAGGTGTGCGTCGGGAATCGTCGCCGCGTCCTCGATCTCGGGCAGCGAGGCAACGTCGAAGTGGCGGATGCCGGCGCCGTAGAGAGCGCCGATCAGGAATACGGAGCTGTTGGCCTTGTAGGCGTAGGCGACGTCGCCCGGAAACTTGTCGAGGAACCAGCGGGCGGCACGACCCGCCGCATGCGGCCGGAGGCCGCGCACGGGCCGCTCGGGGCGGCATTTGTCGATCAGCGCCGAAGCAGAGGCGAGTTGGTCCATTCCATAGGTCCTCCACCGCCCGCGGCGAATGCGGGCTTGAGTTGAATTGCAGAAGACGCCGACGCGAAATTCGCTGGATTTCGCGAAAGAGCGCTGCATTTAGGGTCACCCTCCCCCCCTGTAAAGACCTTTCTTGTGACAACCGCTTAGCCAGGGGGCGGCGGGGTGCTGCGGCGCCCTCCTGACGGCCGCAACAGGCAAACCTTCAACGTTCGCAAAGGGCTCTCCCGACGGGTTACAATCGTAACCGAACCGCCTGATAGGGCTGTTCCGCGGCGGCCGCGGCTGCCAAAAGCAGCCCATGAACAGAAACAACGGCCTAGCCGCGGTGATACGTCGATAATGCGTACTGGGGGCAAGATCCTGATCGACCAGCTCGTCGGTGAGGGCTGCCGTGCCATCTTCACGGTCCCCGGCGAGAGCTTCATTGCCGCGCTCGACGCACTGTTCGACGAGAGCGCCATCCGTACCGTCGTCTGCCGCCACGAGGGCGGCGCGGCGATGATGGCGGAGGCGACCGGCAAGCTCACCGGTGAGCCAGGCGTTGCCTTCGTCACCCGCGCGCCGGGGGCGACCAACGCCGCGAGTGGTGTCTACGTGGCCCATCACGACGCCACGCCGATGGTGCTGCTCGTCGGCCTCGTCGAACGCGCCCACGAAGGCCGCGGCGCGTTCCAGGAAATCGACCTGCAGGCGATGTTCGGCTCGGTCGCCAACTGGGTGGGCGTCGCGCGCGAGAGCGAGCGTATCCCCGAGCTGGTGGCGCGAGCGTTTCAGGCGGCACGCTCGGGCCGGCGCGGGCCGGCGGTGTTGGGACTGCCGGAAGACGTGCTCTCTGCAACGGCCAGTGTCGAGGGCGCCGCTCCACTGCAGGTTCCTGCCCCGACCCCGTCCGCGGCGCAGATGACGAAGCTCAAGGCCAAGCTCTCCGCAGCCGAACGGCCATTGGTGCTGCTCGGCGGTGGCGGATGGAGCGCCGAGGCAGCCCGGGATATCGGTAAGTTCGCCGCGGCCTTCGATCTGCCGGTGGCGGCAACATTCCGGCGCCAGGACCACTTGGACAATCGCCACCCCTGCTACGTCGGACACGCTGGCATCGACATGGATCCAAAGCTTGCCGCGGCGATCCGCGGTGCGGATGTACTCGTTGTCGTCGGCGAAGGTCTGGGCGACATCCCCACTGCAGGCTACACGCTCGTCTCCGCACCCAAACCGGCGCAATTTCTTGTGCACGCGCACCCGTCCGCGGCAGAGATCGGCCGCGTATACCGGGCCGACTTGCCGATCGTCACCGGCGGGGAAGCCTTCGCCAAGGCGCTGTCGCGCTTGAAGCCTCCGGCAAAGACCCGCTGGAGCCGGCTGCGCCGCGATCTGCGCGCGTCATACGAGCGCCTGTTGAAGCCCATCCCGAGCGCTGGCCGCGTGCGCCTCGAGGAGGTGATCTCCACGCTGTCGCGCCAGTTGCCCGACGATGCGATCGTGACCAATGGAGCCGGCAACTATGCCGGCTTCCTGCACCGCTACTACCAGTACAAGGGCTGGCCGACGCAGCTCGCGCCGACCTCGGGCTCGATGGGCTACGGGCTGCCGGCCGCCATCGCCGCCAAGCTCATGTATCCCGGGCGGCCGGTCATCGTTTTGGCCGGCGACGGCTGCCTGCTGATGACCGGGCAGGAGCTGGCGACGGCCGTCCAGTACGGCCTTCCGATCGTGATCATCGTTGCCAACAACGCTATGTACGGAACCATCCGCATGCACCAGGAGCAGCGCTATCCCGGGCGGGTCGTGGCCACGACACTGGTCAATCCCGACTTCGTCGCCTTTGCGCGCAGCTTCGGGGCGGCGGCGGCGCGGGTGGAAAGCACGGAAGCGTTTGAGCCTGCGCTGCAGCGAGCACTGGCCGCGAAGGGTCCGGCACTCATCGAGTTGCGTATCGATCCCGAGGCGATCAGCGCCCGGCGCACGCTTACCCAGATCCGCGGAAAGTCGCCTTAGATGATAATTGTTTTCGCCTCGCGGGCGGCCTGGTAAATACTTCGTTAAATCTGACAAACACGCATTAGCCATTGCGCGACGACCGGTTAGACTAACGAGGTCTTATAGGTTACAGAACTCTCAATTCAATTGCATACTCACAGCGCTGAAAGAGTTCGCAATGGACCTGCAGAGCCTCAGATCGCAGTACGGAGCAAAGTGGGCCCGCACCGGCGCGCTGATCCTGTTCGCCGTGACCGGCATTCTCCTGGTCGCCTCCCTGACCACCGCCCGCAGCCAAGAGACGCTGCTGAAAGCGGGCACCGGCATCCCTGCCCTTTACACTTCCGCAACGACGAGCTGAGCGTCGCTGCGATACGGCACTCCCCCAGAAAAGTCTCCTCTCCTAGGCCTCGGCTCCCAACGGACCCGGGGCCTTTTTTCTGGGTGCTCGCGTTGCCTGCGGGTGCTAAGCGCTCGATGCGCAACGCGGGAGGATACGATGGCGAAGGTGGCGTGGATCGGACTCGGAGTGATGGGCTTCCCGATGGCCGGCCATCTCTTCTCCAAGGGCAGCCACGACATCACGGTCTACAATCGCAATCCCGCGAAGGCGCTGGCGTGGGTCGAAAAGTTGGGCGGCGGCCGCACCGCTGAGACGCCCGACAAGGCGGCGCTCGACGCCGAATACGTCTTCTGCTGTGTCGGCAACGACGACGACTTGCGTGAGGTGACGACCGGAAAGAACGGCGCTTTCCACGGCATGCGCGCCGGCGCGGTGTTCATCGATCACACGACCGCTTCGGCCGAGGTGGCGCGCGAGCTCAACGCGACGGGCCGCGCCCGCGGCATTGCCTTCCTCGACGCACCCGTGTCCGGCGGACAAACCGGTGCCGAGAACGGCGCCTTGACGGTCATGGTCGGCGGCGACGTGGAGCCCTTCGAACGTGCCAAGCCGCTGATGGCGCGCTACGCCCGCGCCGTCACCCGCATCGGCCCGGCGGGTGCCGGACAGCTGACCAAGATGGTCAATCAAATCGCCATCGCCGGCCTGCTGCAAGGGCTGTCGGAGGCCATAGCCTTCGCCGAGATGGCGGGCCTCGATCTCGACCTCGTCATGCAGACGATCTCGAAGGGCGCCGCGCAGTCCTGGCAGATGGAGAACCGCTGGCGGACCATGCACGAGGGCAGGTTCGATTTCGGCTTCGCCGTCGACTGGATGCGCAAGGATCTCGCCATCTGCCTCGACGAGGCGCAGCGCAACGGCGCCAAGCTGCCGGTGACGGCGCTGGTCGACACCTACTATGCGGAGGTGCAACGGTTAGGCGGCGGCCGGTGGGACACCTCCAGCCTGATCGCGCTGCTCAAGACCAGTAAGGACGCCACCAAGTAGCGAGGCGGCGATGAAGTCCTACCGCAAGGAGCTGTGGTTCGAAGTCGCCACCCGCCGCGCCTTTGTGAACATCACGTCCGACGTGGAGGAGTGCCTGCGGGAAAGCGGCATCAAGGAAGGCCTCGCCCTCGTCAACGCCATGCACATTAGTGCATCGGTCTTCATCAACGACGACGAGCGCGGCCTGCATCACGACTACGAGGTGTGGCTGGAGAAGCTCGCGCCGCATGCGCCCGTCAGCCAGTACCAGCACAACCGTACCGGCGAGGACAACGCCGATGCGCACCTGAAGCGGCAGGTGATGGGGCGCGAGGTCGTCGTCGCCGTTACCGGCGGCAAGCTCGACTTCGGCCCGTGGGAGCAGATCTTCTACGGCGAGTTCGACGGCCGCCGGAAGAAGCGCGTGCTGGTGAAGATCGTCGGCGCGTGACTTGAACGATTGCTACCGGCTCCCGGCCGTCCCCTACGGCAAACAGTCCCGGCAGTTGGGAGCGATTTCGAGGATGCATCTCACCGGATCGGGATTCTGCGCACAGCGCATGACCGCTTGCGCGCAGCGGAGGATATCGCACCCTTGTAGCGACAGTCCCTGCGTTAGACCGTTCGCAAGCATGTGATCCCCTGCGCGAAGGGCTGTTGGTTGATAGCCTGGCATATTCATTGCCGTGATCTCCTCGTGAAAGTGAGTGGTCGCTTCATCGCGACGGCGCTAACAGCGAGTGTTGCAGTAAAGGAATGCCGCTTCCGCTGCTGCAAAACACGGCGGTGCGAACGGCCCGAGCGCTGCGCATCCAGCTCGCGCGGCGGCGAGCCCTGCGACGCAGGCAGCGTGACAAGTGGCGTCACCGGCCGGGATCAGTCCATCACTCGTCGAGGTCCGGGGCATTTGACCGCCATGCGCACGGGTAGGCATCAAGTATGGAAGCTGCATCGTGACATCTCCTTAGCAGAACGGGCTTTGAGCAATACAGCGACATCCCGTTATGGGATCGCAGACCGTCAGGCAGCAGCCTGCCGGCTCGATCGCCGGGGGAGGTGTTCCCTCGTCAAGTCGACGGGCATGGTCGCTCAAGCCTGCTCTGGCGGGTGCCGGCAGTGGTTCTGGCAGTCTCATTCTTTCTCTCCTTTTTTGAATCCAAGGTTCAGTACTCGTACCAAATCACCGGGTCGCCGATCGGAACCGGCACGGTATCGCTGACGTCGATCGTGAAGCGCGCACGCATCGGCGCGACCTCGCGGTTGCGCGGATCGAAGAAGGTGAGCAACACATCGTAGTACTCGCTGCCCGGGCGATTGAGCGGGCTCCGCTCGACGCCGATGTCGCGCAACGTCAGCCCTTCCTCACCAGCCTGCTCTATGACGGGGCTGATGTTGAACGCGTTCGTCGCGGCAGCGTTGATCGCGCGCTCTTCCGGCGAGCGCCCGCGATTGCGAATGCTGAAGTAGATCTTGCCGAAGAAGCGCTCGATCTCCCGGTCGAGCCTTTCCGGCGACAGATCGACGTCGGCCTTCTTGCGCGCATCGCGCAGCGCTTTGACGTAGCGCTTCGTCTGCCAGCTATACATTCCGCGCAAGTCGGGAACCACAACGTCGACGAGCTGTCCGTCATAAAGCGGTACCTGCCCGGCCAGGATGCCGGGTATAGATGCGAACTCGACGTCCGCGTCCTTCCACTCGTTCACGAGCCAGCGATACGTTTCGGCGGCAAAGGCGCCGGACGGTACGATCGCGTACATCGCCACCTCGCTACGGCTCAACGTCCAGATCACCGATTGCGCCTGAAAGGGCTGCTCCTTGAAAAGGCTCTGCAGCGCAGCGTTGGTGATCGGCTTTAGATCGCCCTCGCGCGGACCGTTGACGACCCGCCAAATAGAATCCCGCCGCGCTTGACTGATGAAGCTGACGCCGAGCCTACCGATGGCGTAGACGAGTTGCGGCTTCTTCTCGTCGCCGCTCCCCGAGCAGCTGCATTCGCCGCCCGAGCCGCCGCAGCCGCAGTCCTCGTGCGCCGGCACCAGAGCGGATGGCGCGACACCGTCGGACGTCGCCGCCGCTGCCCGCTCGGCTTTCCTCGCGCTCGCTTTCTTGCCGCTCGGCGGCGCCGGCTCGTCGACCCGCCCATCGGGCAAGCTACTTATCTGCACTGTCCCCTCCCTTGACTGGCGATATTCTGATGACGCGCGCAATTGCGTGAGTGCGCGAGAAAGGTCCAAGCGGCCGGCGAGATGCGCGCCGGCAAGCTCCACATCCGCGGGATTGGGGCGCACGGTGCTGCCGAGCAGGATTTTTCGGATGCGCGCGCCGCTCGGCTTCAACCCCGCCTCGACGTCGACGCTCATCAGCAGTCCCGCGATGCCCGATACGGTCGCGGTGGCGAAGCTCGTGCCCGACGCGCGGCACAATCCGCCTCCGACACAGGCGCCAGCCACGTCGCGTCCGGGCGCAGTGAGGCCCTGGGCGCGATGATTGGGACCCCAGTTACTCGAAAGGAGCGGCGCGCCGTCAGGACCATGCGCCCCGACGGCAAGCACACCGGGAACCGACGCCGGAATCGTGTCGCACGCGCACCCGTGATTGCCGGTGGCGGCAACCACGAGCACGTCGGATTCCTGTGCCGCCTGCAGCGCTGCGCTGAGCTCGCCAGAAAGCGACAGCAGATCCGCCTCCTGCGCGGCGCTGATGTTGATAATGTTGGCGCGCCCCTCCAGCGCGGCGTGGATACCGTTCGCCAGCCGCTCCTGGGTGCAGGTCGGCACGCCCTTTCCATCGGCATCGAAGATCGGCACGGAAAAAACGGTGCAACCGGGGGCTAAGCCGGGAACGATTGCATCCGACGAACCGGCGATGATCGATTGGACGTGAGTTCCGTGCTCGACGACGCCACTTGCGGCGACTGCGGCCTGGGACAGCGAGGCGTCGTCGGCCGGACCGTCGAGGACGGCAATGCGTACCTCGGATCTGCCCCTAGTCACCGACCAGAGGCGATCGAGACCGGGCAGACGCGACATCCATTCGTCGGCGACAACGGGCGATGGCACAGCCAAGACTCGATGAAACTAGTTGCAAATATACACTTAAAACGTGCTTTTAATTCTACGCAGCAACCTCTGGTTGTCAAGCGCATTCCCGGCAACGCCAACAAGACGACTCGCGGCCCGCAGCGGAATCGAGTGCTACGCTTGCAACGCTGCACATTCGGGGAGGGAAGCCTGCATGCAGATCACCGCGTTTTACGCCGCGCTGCTGGCAGTGCTGTTTCTCGTGCTCAGTGTCCGCGTCATCGCCTGGCGGCGCCAGCACCGGGTGGAGTTCGGCCACGGCGAGGACGTCGAGCTCCTGCGCCGCCTGCGCGTACACGCGAACTTCGCCGAATACGCTCCCTTCACGCTCCTGATGATGGCGCTGGCCGAGAGCATGGCGCCGCCCGACCTGCTCGTTCACGCGTCAGGCGTCCTGCTCATCGGTGGGCGGCTGCTGCACGCATACGGCGTCTCGCAATCGCCGCCGATCATGCGCTATCGCGTCTACGGCATGTGGTTGACGTTCACGTCGCTCGGCCTGGCGGCGCTCGTCTGCCTAACGCTTTCGACGCTTTTCCTCGCCGTCTGAGCCCGCGGCCGCCGACTCGCTGTTGCCGCGCGCGAACTGCAGCGGCAGCGCGGTCGTGTACTTGATCTGCTCCATGGCGAACGCGGACGACACCTTGGCGATCTCGATGCGCGAGATGAGGCGCTTGTAGAACGCGTCATAGGCCTCGATGTCCGGCACGACGACGCGCAGCAGGTAATCGACGTCGCCCGACATGCGGTAGAACTCGACGACCTCGGGGAAGTCGGCAACCGCCTTGTGGAAGCGCTCGAGCCAGCTGAGGCTGTGCTGATCGGTCTTTATCGACACGATGACGGTAACGCCGGCGTTGACCTGGTGCGCGTCGAGGACGGCCACGCGGCGCTGGATGACGCCGGCCTCCTCGAGCTTCTGGATGCGCCGCCAGCACGGCGTCGTCGACAGACCGACCTCCTTGCCGATATCGGCCACCGGTCGCGTACAGTCCACCTGCAGAATCCGCAGGATCTTTACGTCCATCTCGTCGAGCATTGTCAGCCTGGCGGAAAATCGTTTCGGCACATCGCAGGGGAATATGGTTTTCGGCGCGAGGCGCAGAGAGTAGTAGGCGCGCCAAATGCGTCTACGTCAAGCCATGTTTCTGCAATCACGTTCTACGGTTTGCCCAGATGGGGGCGCTCAGACCTCGAGCCGCATGCCATCCTCGGCAAGCATCACCCGGGTCCCCTTGGCGTGATGCATGTTGGCCAGCATCTCCGGCCCCATATGCGTCAGCAGCACCCGGCGCGCGTCGAGCCGGTCGAGGTTGGGCTCGATGTCGGTCCACGCCATGTGGTAGCCGCTCGGCACCGTAAAGGTGAAGCACTCGGTGATGAACAGGTCGGCGCCCTGGGCGGCCGGCAGCAAACTATCGACCCACTTGGTGTCACCCGAGAAGGCGAGGACCTTGCCGCCCCACTCCAGCCTCAGCGCGTACGGCGGGGCGCCGCACGGGTGGGACACCTCGAACGGCGTGACGCGCACGCCGTCGATCTCCATCGGCACGCGGTCGGCGTGCTCCAGGAACCGCATCTCGAAGCGCCGCTCGATCTGCATCGAATTCGGAAACAGCGCTTCGGCGGCCGCGGCGAACCGCTGCGCGATCCCCGCCGGACCGATGATCGTCAGCGGGGCGGTGCGCCGGCTCACGTAGTGGGCGTGCAGCAGGAACCAGATGAGGCCGCCGAAGTGGTCACCGTGCAGGTGCGAGACGAAGATCTTCGAAACTCGGTTGGGATCGAGCCCGAGCCGCTGCAGGCCGATCAGCGCCGTGGCCCCGCAGTCGATGAGAATTTCATCGCTGCCCAGCGCCACGTGGAAGCAGGTCTGCAGACGCCCGCCTGAGCCGAAGGCGTCACCCGAGCCGACAACGGTGAGCTTCATGGACGCCTCGTCGTCACCGCGGCTGGCCGGAGAGGCTCGGCTATCGCGGATTCGTCAAGATGCATATGCGTCCGTGGAGGCCGGAGCGCTGGCGTAGGGAAGGTGCGCATGGGGGCAGGACCCTAACGGGCAGTCCCGATCCCGACAATGCCCTACGGAACGTCGTGTTTTCCGGTAGCGCCACGGTTGCAGGCACACGCGTTAGCCAAAATTTCATTACTAAACACTTAGTTAGGAAATCCTGCCGAGATTTAGGAATAGCCTACACCCTGCAATGCGCGGGTCGCTCGTGCACTTTCGTGGCTGAACAGATGACAATGAGCGCCATACCTGAGGAAGTCGCGCGCCGGCGCAGCCGCGAGTACGCCCGCACGCGCGCCTCCAACGACCTGAGGGAAACGCGCGCCCGCCTCGCTGCCGGCACGTCGCTCAAGCCCGAGTTCGAGTACGAGCTCCTCACTATGTTCGTGCGCAACGAGCTCGGCGCCGCCGTCACCATGCCGGCGCTCTATGCGTTGTTTGCACTCGCCTGCATGTTTTGGGCGCCCACGGTCGATGCCGTCATCTGGCTGGTCATCGTTATCGCCGCCAAGGTCGTGCTGCTCGACCAAGGACGCCGGTTCCTGTTGGCGCCGCCTTCGCAGGTCAACGTGCGCGCCTGGCGGCGCCGCTTCGTCATCGCCGAGCTGTTCAGCGGCCTGGCGCTTGCCTGCTTCGCCCTCGTCGGGGTGCGCGAGACGCTCGGCGCGTCGACCGAGATGATCTTCTCGTCGCACGTCTTCATCTTCGCCACGCTCATCGTCGTGCTCGCCATCCGCACCATGTTCGCTGCGAGCATTCCCTCGATCCTCTACGCCGGCACCGTGCCGATGACGATTGCCGTCGTCGCCCGTCTGCTGCTGCTCGACAACTCGTTCTATTTCGCGCTCGCTACCATGGCGGTGGGCATCTACCTCTACTTCCTGTTCCTCGCCCGCGGACTGCGGTCGACGGCGCTATCGATGCTCGAGTACCGCACCGAGAAGGACGCGCTCATCGCCGAGCTCGAAGAGCAGAAGTCCGTTTCCGACGATGCGCGGCGCCGCGCCGAGACGGCCAACACCGCCAAGTCGAAGTTCCTCGCCACGATGAGCCACGAGCTGCGCACGCCCCTCAACGCCATCCTGGGATTCTCCGAGGTGATGAAGTCGGAGATGTTCGGCCCGATCGAGAATCCGAAGTACCAGGAGTACGTCGGCAACATCCTCGAGAGCGGCAAGCACCTCCTCCACCTCATCAACGAGATCCTCGATCTGACGCGTATCGAATCCGGGCGCTATGAGCTGCACGAGGAACCGCTGCGGCTCGCCGACGTCATCGACGAGTGCCACCGGTTGTTGAAACTGCGGGCCGACGCCAAGGGCATCGAGGTCAGCGAGGAGGCGAGCGCCGAGTTGCCGGTCGTCTGGGCCGATCAGCGCGCCATGCGCCAGATCTGCCTCAACCTCATGTCGAACGCGTTGAAATTCACCCCCAAAGGCGGCCGGATTGTCTTGAGTGTGGGCGCCACGCCGGATGGGGGACAGTTCCTGTCCGTGCGCGACACCGGTCCAGGCATTCCAGCCGACGAGATTCCCAAGGTGCTGCAGGCGTTCGGGCAAGGCACGCTCGCCCACCAGACGGCGGAAGGTGGCGCGGGGCTCGGTTTGGCGATCGTGCAGAACCTCATCGAGCTGCACGGCGGCAGCCTCGACTTGCAATCGGAGCTGCGCAAAGGCACCGACGCGAAGGTGGTGCTACCCGGGTTTCGCGTGCTGCGCGCCATGGTCCCTCTCCAGCCGCTAGGGCAGGAGACCCATCGCGCCAGAGGCACCTCCCCGCGCCCAGCGCGTCAGGCGCGCCTGCGTGCGAGAGGCGGACGCGACGGCGGCAGCGACGCGGCCGCGCCCGGCTAACAGCCGTGCCGCGTTGTGATACGTCCGCGGCGGCGCTACATACGGCGGGTGAGCGACATCCAGACCGAACCCGTGATCGAATCTCCCTGCGTCAATATTTGCGACATCGACCGCCCGAGTGGCCTTTGCCGCGGCTGCGGGCGCACGCTCGCCGAGATCGCCCGTTGGTCGTCACTGACGGGAGGTGAGCGCCGCCAGATCATGGCCGAGCTACCGGACCGGCTCGCTGCGCGTTTCGGGGGTGACGGCTGATGAAAGCCTGGTTCGTCCTCGCCTTGCTGGTCGGCGCCGGCGTGCTTCTTTTGTCGCGCGGCGGTGGCCTTGAGCTGTTGTCCGACCTCGGCACCGGCGAGCTCGTCTCCATCGGCGTCGGCGTCCTGCTCGTGACACTCTACGTCGTCAGCCTGTTCAACGACGAGCGCACGCGGCCGTTACAGGCCGTGCGCTACATTCTCGTATGGCTGGCCATCGGCTTCGCTCTCATCGCCGGCTACTCCTATCGCGAGGAGCTGTCGACGGTCGTCGGCCGCGTCGGCGGCGAACTTCTCCCGTCCGGACAGGTCGTATCGGTGGAGTCAGGCGAAGAAGGCGAAAAGGCCGTTCGCGTTCGCCGCCGGCTGGACGGGCACTATTCGGTGCGGGCTGCCGTCAACGGCCAATCCATGACGCTCATGGTCGACACCGGCGCGACGTCGGTCGTGCTGAAGCCGGCCGATGCGGAGCGAGCGGGCATCAACCTTGACGAGCTCGCCTACACGACGCCCATCGACACCGCCAACGGCACAACCTATGCGGCGGCCGTCCGCCTCAAGTCGTTGGCGATCGGTCCGCTCGTCGTGCACAACATCGAAGCGCTCGTGGCGCGTCCCGGGAGCATTAAGGAAAACTTGCTCGGTATGAGTTTCTTAAGGCGTTTGCGGTCCTATGAGTTCTCCAAGGACTACTTGACGCTGAGGGGCTAACGCCCACGCCGCACGACGGCCAACGGCGACCGAGAGCAGCATTTCCAGAACCCATGGCTTGGACGTCCGGCAATAAGCAGCTAGTGCGCGAAACGATCAGTTGGGGCGTCATCGCCGTCGTCGCCGTCGCTGCAATTTCGCACTTCGAGACCTTGAAGACCGGCGCCGAGCAAATGCTCGGCCTGCCGACGCCGAAGGACGTCGCCGAGGCGCGTCAAACCATTCCTACCCCACCGGCCGCCAAGCGGGCCAGCAGCGATAGCGTTGTCGAGATCGAGGCGGAGCGGAACGGTCACTTCAATACCGAGGCCGACATCAATGGCCGGTCCATCCCGGTGATGATCGATACCGGCGCCACCATGGTGGTGCTCTCCTATGAGGATGCGGAACGTGCCGGCCTCTTGCTGACGGACAAAGATTTCACGCGCTCCGTCTCCACCGCTAACGGAGTGGCCCGCGTCGCTCCTGTGACCCTCGACCGCGTCTCGATCGGTAACATCACGGTTCGCGACGTGCCCGCCGCGGTAGCGGAATCGGGGCGACTTAGAGTGTCCTTGCTGGGCATGACTTTCCTGTCTCGATTGTCGCGGTTCGACATGCGCTCAGGCCGCCTCGTGCTGCAGGAATAGGCCGCCACCACTCGTGGTCGCATGCGGCTTTACGGCTATTCACCGCAGGATCGACTCCCACCCCTGCGGCGTTTACACCTGCCGCCAGTCACTCTCCCGTCCCTGTGGCCTGCCAAAGGGTTCCCATGCTGCCCACACCGCGCGCCGATCTAAAACCCAATACTGCCGACTTCGAGCGTTTGCCGCTGGTGAAGCCGACCGGCTTCCGCGAGTACGACGCGCGCTGGCTGTTCCCGCAGGAGATCAATCTCCTCGGCCTCACGGCGGTGGGCCTCGGGATGGCGACGCTGTTCGCCGAGCGCGGCGTCAAGAAGCGGCTCGTCACCGGCCACGACTACCGCTCGTACTCGGCCTCCGTGAAACAGGCGCTGATCAACGGCCTGCTGGCCGGCGGCTGCGAGGTGCACGACATCGGCCTCGCCCTGTCACCCATGGCCTACTTCGCTCAATTTGATCTGGACGTCGAAGGCGTCGCAATGGTCACCGCCTCGCACAACGACAACGGGTGGACCGGCATCAAGATGGGCATGGCACGCCCCCTCACCTTCGGCCCCGACGAGATGAGCCGCCTGAAGGAGATCGTGCTGACGGGGGCGTTCAAGCCGGCCGACGGCGGGCGCCTAATTTTCGTCGACGATATGGCCCAGCGCTACATCAAGGCGCTGGCCGACAGGCCGAAACTGAAGCGCAAGCTGAAGGTCGTCGCGGCGTGCGGCAATGGCACCGCCGGCGCCTTTGCCCCGCAGGTGCTCGAGGCGGTCGGCTGCGAGGTCGTGCCGCTCGACACGGAGCTCGACTACAACTTTCCGCGCTACAATCCCAATCCGGAAGACATGGAAATGCTGCACGCCATGGCCGAGGCCGTGGTGAAGCACAAGGCCGACGTCGGCTTCGGCTTCGACGGCGACGGCGACCGCTGCGGCGTCGTCGACAACGAGGGGCACGAGATCTTCGCCGACACCGTCGGCGTGATGCTGGCGCGCGATATTTCCGCTCGCCACAAGGACGCGGTTTTCATCGCCGACGTGAAGTCGACGGGCCTCTTTGTCACCGATCCGGTGCTCAACGCCAACGGCGCCAAGACGCTCTACTGGAAGACCGGCCACTCGTACATGAAGCGCTACACCTTCGAGCAGAAGGCGCTCGTCGGCTTCGAGAAGAGCGGCCACTTCTTCTTCCAGCCGCCGCTCGGCCGCGGATACGACGACGGCCTCGTTGCCGCGCTCGCCGTGTGCGACATGCTCGACCGCGCGCCCGGCAAGACCATCGCGGACCTGAGGCGCGAGCTGCCGAAGACCTACCAGTCGCCGACCATGTCGCCGCACTGCGATGACGAGAAGAAGTACGGCGTCGTCGACCGCGTCGTCGAGCACTACCAGAAGCTCGCCGCCGACAGCGGCAAGATCGCCGGTCAGAAGATCCGCGATCTCGTCACCGTCAACGGCATCCGCGTCACGCTCGAGGACGGCACGTGGGGTCTGGTGCGCGCCTCCTCCAACAAGCCGGAGCTGGTGGTGGTCGTCGAGAGCCCGACGTCGGAGGCGAACATGAAGGCGATCTTCGCCGACATCGACGCCCTGCTGTCGCGCTTCCCCGAGGTCGGCGCCTACAATCAAAAGATTATGGCGTAGTCACCGACGTTCAGTTCTTTCCGTAGCGAAATCAATATGCTTCCTCCATTGCACGCGCGCCGTGTGCGGGTGCTATATTCTTTGCGTTGGTTGCCTTTCCATTTTGGTCCGGGGGATTGCCATGAAATTGCGAGCGGTCGTCGCGCTTCTGAGCGCATTGTTTGCCTTGAGTTTCGCCAACCTGACGGTGTCGAGCGCTCTCGCCGGCGGTGATGGCGCGACTGACGGCGGCAGCGGTACGGGTGGTGGCAGCGGCACGACGGATGGCGGCAGCGGCACCGGCGGCGGCTCGGGCGAGCAGGAAAAGTAGTCAGCTCCTCATCGGGCCCCAGCAGGGAGCGCTGTCCGTGACGGTCGCATCAGCCGAGCACCAACGGGCGGGCAAGTTCCCGACCTACTCCCTGCTCGCCTGCATCGCGGCGGCCGTGGCGGCGCTCGCCCTCTTCTATCAGCCGCTGCGCTCGAAGCTCGACAAGATCGAATACTGGACGGCCGATTGGCGCACAGTGCTGCTGGCCGACAGTACACCTGACAAGCATCCACGCATCGTCCTCGTCCTTTTCGACCCCGCGACATTCAAGGGCAATATCGTCTCGCCCATCCCGCGCGACGATCACGCGCGGCTCTTGCGCACCATCGCGGCGATGCAGCCCGCCGCCATCGGCCTCGACTTCTACTTCGTCGCCTCGCAGGGACCCGAGCGCGACCAGGCGATGCTCGACGCGCTGCACGAGATCGACCGGCCGGTGGTTTTAGGCGGCGTCGATAGCCACACCGACGAGTTCGACAAGGATCACTTCGCCTATCAGAAGCAGTTCCTCTCCGAAGCCGGACGTCCCGCAGGATACCTGGCACTCGACTATGGGCCGGGCCACGTGGTGCGGCGAACCTCTCCTCCGGTTGCCGATTCCCCATTCCAGGAAAGCTTCGCGCGCCAAGTCGCGCTCGCGGCCAAGGCCGAGCTTGCCGGGCCTGGTACATCGTCGGAGTCGACGCGCATTGCCTGGCTCGTCGGACCCGACCGCGACACGACACCCTTCTTTCGGATATCGGCCAAGGAGCTGCTCGGCGACAGCAGCGAGGCACGGCGCGCCGAGATCGCCCAGCGCGTCAAGGGCAACATCGTGCTCACCGGCATCGCCATGCCGAACTCCGACCTGCACGACACGTCCCTGTCGGTGTGGACCGACAGCAAGATGCTCGGCGCTCTGGTGCACGCGCACATCCTCGCCCAGCTGCTCGACGGCCGCTACTACTACGAGCTAGCGGGGCCGGCACGCTCAGCGCTGCTCGCCGGGATTGGGGTGGCCGGTCTGCTGCTCGCCTGGGTGCTGGGTGAGAAGCGCGCTTCTTTGCTCAACCTCGGTCTCGCCACCGCAGTTCTCGTCGGCATCGACGCCCTTTGCTATGCGGGCTTCCGGGTCGTGCTGCCGTTTACACTCATGCTGTATGTCTGGTTCATCGGCGCCCTCGCCGGCAGACACTTGCGCAAGCTCTTCCTGTGGGCGCAGGCGCGCGCCAACCCCGTGGCGCAGACCGTCTGAGGCTTCACCACAAGAGATCGATCAGGAAGCGGATCGCGATGCTGCCGAGGAAGGCGGCGAACGCCAGCTCCAGCGTGCGGCGCGGAATGCGATGCGCCACGCGCACGCCGTACGGCGCCGCCCACACACTCAACGGCGCGACGATCGCCATGCCGAGCAGATTGACGTAGCCAATCGACAAGGGCGGTAGCCCGCTTGCGTCCCACCCGGCCCAGGCGAAGCCGATGACGCCGGGGAGGGCAATCAGCGGCCCCACGCCGCTGGCCGTCGATACGGCGGTGATGATCGATTGGCCGTAGAGCGTCAGCAGCGGAACTACAAACGTCGCCCCGCCGATGCTCATCAGCGTCGAGACGATACCGATCAGCAAGGCGCCGAACTGCGGCCAGGGAGATGGCGGCAGGTGATCGGCCAGGCGCCAGTCCTCGCGCCCGAACGCCATCTTGATGGCGATCAGGCCGGCCGCCACCACCCACACCCACTTCAACACGTCGCCGCTCGACGCCTTCACGGTGAGGGTGCCGAGAACAACTCCGGCGACGATCCATGGCGCCACGCGATTCAGGAGTGCCATGTCCACTGTGCCGCGCGCGCGGTGGCCGGCGAACGACTTGAGCGACGTCGGCAGGATGATGGCGAGCGTGGTGCCGAGCACCAGGTGCATGCGCACGCTCTCGTCGACGTCGAGCACGCGGAAGACCTCGTAAAGCACCGGCACCAGCACGCCGCCGCCGCCAATGCCAAGCAGTCCGGCGAGAAAGCCCGCAACGACGCCGGCCACCAGCAGCGCGACAATGAGCAGCGCGAGTTCGCCCGCCGGCAGGCCGATCTCCATCGCGCGGTCTCCTATTCGGCCGCGGCGAGCTGAGGATTGGACGCCTCGGCGATGGCGACCGCCTCGAGGAGCGTCGCGAGCCCGGCGGCCGAACGTGGCGCGTTCTCGCTCAGGTGGCGGCGGAACAGGCGGGCGCGCGGCACGCCGTGATAGAGGCCGAGCACGTGGCGCACGATGTTGTTGAGGCGACCGCCCGAAGCCAGGTGGCGCTCGACGTACGGATAGATGCCTTCGATTGCCTCGCGGCGCGTCGACACCTTGGCGCCGGGATCGAAGAAGCGGCGATCCACCTCGGCAAGAATGTAAGGAGTTTGATATGCGGCGCGGCCGAGCATCACGCCGTCGACATGGGCGAGATGCGCAGCCGCCTCTTCCAGCGTGGCGATGCCCCCGTTGATCACGATGGTCAGCTCGGGACGCGCGGCCTTGAGGCGGTAGACGCGCGCGTAGTCGAGCGGCGGGATCTCGCGATTCTGCTTCGGCGACAGGCCCTGTAGCCATGCCTTGCGCGCATGCACGATGAAGGTCCGGCAGCCGGCAGGCGCGACGACGTCGATGAAGCGCTGCAGGTCGCCCTCGCTGTCCTGGTCGTCGATGCCGATGCGGCACTTGACGGTGACCGGAACCTTGACGCGCGCCTGCATGCGCGCGACGCACTGCGCAACGAGCTCGGGCTCCGCCATCAGGCAAGCGCCGAAGCGGCCCTCCTGCACGCGGTCCGACGGGCAGCCGACGTTGAAGTTGATCTCGTCATAGCCGAACCCCTCGCCGATCGCGGCAGCCTCGGCCAGCGCAGCAGGATCGGAACCGCCGAGTTGCAGCGCCACGGGGTGCTCCCCCTCGCCACTCATGCCGAGCAGCCGCTGGCGGTCGCCGTGCAGGATCGCCGGCGCGGTGACCATCTCGGTGAAGAGCAGCGCATGCCGCGTGAGCTGGCGGTGGAAGGCCCGGCAATGCCGGTCCGTCCAATCCATCATAGGAGCGACACAGAACCTATGCGGCTGATAAAACACGGATTTACCTGTTCTCTCAGTGCTCACGGACGAGAACATGAGCAATTTTGTTCGCTTTTGTTCTCATCTCTAACCACCTTTTCGCACCTTCCGTGTGCCCGTTTTGTGCACGCCGGTGCCCACCCATATCGGCGCCATGGCAACCTTCGATAAGCTACCCTCGGGCCGTTGGCGAGCGCAGGTCCGTCGCAAGGGTCAAACCGCCTCGCGCAGCTTCCGGCTGAAGTCGGAAGCGGAAGCCTGGGCGGTCGAGGCTGAGAGCAACATCAGCCGCGGCAAGAGCGTCGACGCCGTTCGGGTCGACGCCGCGACCACGTTCGGCTTCATCATCGACTTGCATATCCGAGACTTGGCCGAGGTGGGTAAACCCCTCCTCCGCAGCAAGGCTTACACACTTGAGAAGCTGAAATCCGACCTCGGTGCAGAAAGGCTCGCCGGTCTCACCCGTGAGCGGCAAAAGAAGCCACTGCGGCGTTAGCCTCCGAACGCATGTTGAGTTTGTCTTGCTCGCTAGCGCCAGAAATAGAGAGCTGTGTGCCAGGCTTGATTTCGCCGTGGGCTCGCGCGTCCCCCGAAGCACCTACGAGGATTACCGCAAAAATCGAAATGCAACGCAAGAGCCCGGGAAACATGACGATGTCTCGAACAAGCATAAAGCAATTTGTTGACTATAGACCGCGCACAACGATGTCTCAAGGGAGCCCGAAATGTCACAACGTCAATTCGGCACAGATGCCGGTGCAGCGTGCGCACGGCATGCAATTCGGCGATGGAGTTCAACTAACGTAATCGGGCGGGGCTGCGCTTAGCGATGTTGACTTTGCGTCGACTGCATGACTCCCCAAACGGCTCGACCACTGCGTCAGGCTGTCGACGCTAAGGGCGTCCGGCTTCGGCCGATTCGACGCGAGCCAGGACGAGCCGGCGAAGTGCTTCCAGGATTTTGCACCTCTAGCCGCAAAAGGGCAGAGTTTGCGAGGCCGTCTGCCGCTGGGCAGAGCGCATCGCGATGATGTCGAGGCCATAGGTAGCGGCAGCGTACGCGCTATACGTCTTGCTGCCATCAAGCGCGACATTACCCGCAATACAACGATCAACCTCAGCGCCGTCGCCATGCGTCAGGGCGTGACCCCGCGTTACATCCAGCTTCTCTTCGAGGCAGAAGGTACGACCTTCACGACGTATCTCTGGGTCAGCGGATCGACGCTGCCTATCGCATGCTGTCGGATCCCAACTATGGGAACTGGACCATGAGCAGCATTGCTCTCGAGGCCGGCATCGGTGACCTTTCCCACTTCAACCGCAGCTTCAAGAGTCGGTTTGGCGCCATTACATCTGAAGTTCGTCAACGGTCGCGCATGCGTTGAACGCGCGGCTGTTGCGGCCTGCACTGAAGAGAACGATGGGAAAGGTGCACCTGGTCATTGAAGCTCACTGCCTCTTCCAGCGCTAGAAAACTTAGATGTGTCTCGGGCTTCGCTACATGAACGAGGCGAAGCGCGCTCAGGGCCGCTGGCTCCTCCTTCGTAACGCTTCTCATCCAGAAGTGGACAATCTGAGATCAGACGTGAAGTGTTGGGCCCTGACGAAGACGCCGCGTTGACGCGACGGCATCGATGCTGTGCCGCGCGCCCTATCTCGCTCGTTCCTCAGGCGTCAGATGTTCCGCTTGTTCCTCGCTGAGGTCGCCACTCCCGATGACACGGAACATGCTGCTTGGGTCATAGGTGTTGCTTTGGCGATCAGACTGAGACCTCTTCCTGCGCTTCTTGAGCTCCTCCTCGACAGGGTCGGGGCCACCGTAACCAATGACTTCGACGATGATGATGGATGGTTGCTGGGACGGCGCCGCCTGCGCCGGTAGCGCAACCTCCTGCACGGCAGCTCCGGATGTGCTCGACCCCTCGGTGAGTCCGGCGATGTTAGGAGGCAGCACGACGGGAATACCGGTGGACTTGCCGCCCACTGAGATGTTCGCGGCATTGAGCACGACAGGCGCAACAATGACGATGTCGCCCGACACTCGGATGCCCGCATCGCCCGCATCGACCGCGCCCTCGAAGGCGATGAGATCGATGTTGCTCAGCGGTGTGTCGGGAAGCGTGCGCAAAACGGCGATGCCACTGCCCGAGGCAGGCCCGATTGGAATAATCGTGAGGTTGCCGTCGACATCGTAGCGGATCTGTGGCGGCTGGATTGCCTGGACGGTCTTGGCACCACGGCCGGCGTCGATGTTGCCATGGCGCGAGATCAGCAGTTCGTTGCCACCGTTCAGCGTGAAGACGCGGCTCTGGTTCACCGCAATATTGCCGTCGGCATACATGCGGATGCCGCCGCCCTGCTCGGTCACGACGCCGACCAGAGCAGCGTTGTTGCCGCCATAGTCGAAACCTTTGGGCGGCGTGGCGATACCGATATTGATCGCGCCGTGCGGGCTCAGGATGGTGATGTCGCCGCCGGCCTTGGTGCGTACGCCGCTGAACACGCCGCGGAAGTCCCCTCCGCCCGCTGTGCCGTCAAAGAGCGTGTCGATGGCAGAGAAGGCGCGCTCGTAGTTGCGCAGGTTGCTGTCCAAGACCCCGGATGTGTCGATGGCGACGTAGCCGCTGTTGTAGTCGGTATCGGTGGGAGGCGCGGCGGCGTGCTCGCGGCCGGAATCCCGGATCAGTGAGAAGAACAGCCGATGGAGCTGGAGATTGCGTGCCTGTTCCGGAAGGCCGAGGAGATAGTTGTAAACCGCAACGCCGGTCGCAACCACGTTGCCTTCCCGGTCATATTGCACGAGCGCAGGTGCGAACGGATTATCCGAAGCCGGATCCGCAAAGGCCGCGAGGAAGCCTGCATAGTCAGGCGTTGTGCTGCCCAGGCCGGTCAGGACTGTGATGTTCGCGCCCTGGCCCGGATTCGTCTCACTCTGCTGGCTCGGCAACCCGCCGTTGTAGATATTGCCGAGCGTCATGAGGCCGGTGGAGAAGCCAAGATCGACATTTCGGCCGCCGGCGACAAGGAGGTCGCCCGGTCCGCTCAACTCGACCGCGGCCGGCCGGGCGGCGTTGACGGAAATCGCCCCGTCCTTTGAGCGCGGGATCGGGTAGGTGATGTCGCGGCCTGCCGTGAGGCTGGAGACGTCCGTCGCGCGGTTGTTCTGCCCATAGAGCGCGAAGCCCTTCAAGTCGCGGCCGGCGTAGATCTGGCTCATTTTGGCCAGATAGATATCGACGATGCCGTCGACTTCGGACCTCTGCGTCTGCGTGACGTCGCCGGTCATCCCATAGATGCGCGCAGGCTCCTCATCGTCGCGGTGGAGCACGCCGGGTGCATGAAACATCGCGAGCGGGCCCGGCTTGAGGTCACGCTCCTTGGCGTCGAGAATAATGAATCCGGCATCGCCGCCCGCGACGAAGGCCAGACCTCCTTTGTCTGCCGAGGACTCTTGTCCGAAGGTCCTGTAGGCCGGGAACCGGGTCTCGGTCGGGCTGAGCGCCGCAACATAGTTCTCGAGGAGGGGCATGATCGCGGGATCGGCGTCCGAGAGCACGAAGCCTTGATTGAGTGTGACCGCACCCCTTGCCAGGAGATCGACTGTGCCGCGGGAATCCGGATAAAGGACGAACCGGCGATTGTTGACGATGTCGCCCTGCAGCGACAGCACTTGCAGACGCGCCGGCAGTATGCCTTGGCCCCGGTTCCAGCGCCCACTCGCTTCAATGCGCCCGCTATCTCCGCCGGTATCGAGGGTCACCGATTCCAATGCATTGAGGCTGACGGTGCCGGTAGGAGCGGACGTGAAAATGCCTTGCAGCGAATTCTGCAGCGCCACTTTTGGGCTGCCCCAGGGCTGGCCCGCGAGGGACGGCTCTCCCCAGGCCCAGGGGACCATGCTGGAGTTCTGCGCGATCGAAATGCCCGATACGACATAGCCGCCGTAAGGGGTTGTGCGCGCCGACGGCAAGAAGCCCCCGCCTCCCGGCAGAACGCGGTCGGCGATGTCGATGCGCCCGCCGGCCAGCACGGTCACATCGCCCGTGCCGGTGGTGATCGAGCCGGCGCCGTCGGCGCCGAGGATCACATCACCCCCCGCTTTGAGCGTGGTCGCGCCCTGCTGAACATAGGCGTCGAGCCCGGTGATGTTTCCGCCGGCCGCCACCGAGAGCGCACCGCCGCCCTGGAGCAGAAGGCCGCTCGCGGTCGCGGGGTTGTAGGCCGCGGCCGTGAGCACCGTGCCCGCAACGCGCCCATTCGTGGGCAACGCGATCGTCACATTACTCACCGATCCGCCGGCCTCGACCGTGACATCGCCGCCGCCGAATGCACCGAGCCCGCCAGAAAAAAGGCTGAGGATCGGATACCACGCGAGATTGCCGCGGACCGGATAGGGCTGATGCAGTTGCGAGTTGACACTTCTTTGCGGCGCAAATGTCGCGTTCACCTGAACGCCGACGCCGCCTGTAAAGGTGCCCGTCAGCTCGCCTTGGGCCCACAGGGCGGTCATTTCGTAGGTCATGCCTTGGCTGTTGCCGCGCAGATCACCGCCGAGCTCGATGGCGAGATCGCCCCCGCGCACTGGGAACGCCAGCGCGCGAAGCCTGTGCGTGGTGATGGCCGAACTGGTCGCCAGCCGGAATGTTCCCTGCGCGTCAACGGCATATTGGCTGAAGCCCGGCAGGGACTGGGTGCTGGTGCCGCCCGCATAGGTGCGGTTGACGCCGGCCGTGTAGATCAGCGAACCGATGCTTTGCAGGATGAGATCGTCCGTCGCGGCAATGTCGATATCGCCGGTGCCGGTGCGGATCAGCGAGGCATAATCGGCGAAGGTATCGGGAGCGCGGCTGAATTGCTGGCTGGTCCGGAGAACCTGCGGTGTTCCGTTGACGAGGCCGGCCACCGTGATGGCCCCAGCGACCGCGTTTCTATCAAGCGCAAGCGGATTTGCCGCCGAAAGGTCGGCTCCGGCTGCGAGGCGGAAGCTCGCCGAGTCCGGTCCGTCGCCGGCCGTGGCAGGCGGATCGAACAACGCCGCGCCGATCGACGCGCCGGCGCCGGAGACGACGCCCGATGTCATCCCCGCTGCGCGGCTGGAGAAACCATCACTGAGGCTGCCGAGCACGAGTTCGCCCGAGCTGATGAGGTTGTTCACACCTGCCGTCGTATCGTTGGTGGTCGTGAGGCAGGCACCCGTGCAGCGGCCAAACTCGAGGTTGCCGCCGGCGCGGATGGTGAGCATGACGGGCTCGTTGTTGGGGCCGAAGTGCGCCACGAGCGCCGCCGGGTCGGGATTGACGCCGCCGGAGAGGTCGATGCCGACGGGGTTGAGGGCGTCGCCGCGCACGAGGATGTTGCCGCTGTTGCGGATCTCGACGCCGGCGCGGACATGCAGCGCGCTGGTGAGCGCGGGATTGCTTGCCAGCAGCCCTGCCTTGATCGCGGTCTCGTTGGCCATGAAGCTCGCAGCATCGGCGAGGAAGACGTCGCGGAACTTCGTCGGTGTGAGGTCGGCGGTCACGGCATTGTCGTCATAGACCTTCACGCCTTCGACGATCACCGAGTACGCACCGGTGATCGCCCCCGCCAGGCTCGTGATATCGACGCCTGTACCCGCGCCGCCGCCGGTACGTGGCGCGCGCAGAGTGACATCGCCGAGCGCGAGCCCGCCTGCGGCCACATCGATGACAGAGCCGCCTAGGAGTTCGAGCGCACCAATCTCGGATCCTAGCCACACACGCCCGCCGCGCTGTGAGTCGCTCGTCTTGGCGCCATGCGCATCGATGATGCCGGCCACGCTCAGGCTGTTGCCTGCCCAAAGCCGAACCCGGCCGCCCGTCTCGCCGCTGGCATCGATTCGCCCGACGAGCGATATGTTGCCTTGATCGGCAGCAACCGTAACGTCACGCGCCTTAGTAAGGCCGCTCATGACGATGTTGCCACTGCGGACGCGGATGTCCCAGGACTTGGTGAAGCCGCCAGCGACCAACTCGCTGGCCAGCGTGTCGTAGCTGGCGAGCGTCGCGCTGTCGAAGATGAACGTGCCGCCCTTGGCGGCATTGGGGCCAGCGCCCGACAGCACGCCCTGAACTAGAGAGACGTCGCCCGCCTGCGCGGACAGACTCACCGTGCCGGCGCTTCCCTCGCCGAGCGCGCCGATAGCAGCGCGGCCGTTGACATCGAGCCGCGCTCCGTCCGCGACCGCGATGCGGCCGGTGCTGGCGAGCTTGATCGTGCCACCGTCAATCGCCGCCATCACGTCGCGGAACTGAATGGCTTTGGCTGCGGCATCGATCACGCCGCCGGCAGCAACGGTCAGATCGCCGTGCGCGTTGGCGGAAAAGATGCCGCCTGGCAGGCGGATGCTGGTCGCGATGGAGATGGGCCCGCCTTCGAGCGTAAGTCGCCCGCCAAGCAGCGTGTCCGGAAGTGTGCCCGATGCACCGTGGCTGTTGCGAAGGTCGAGAGCGTACCACGTGCCAGGCGTCGCGCCGCCGTCCGAGGCCGTGATTGTGTAGGCTGCCGTGTTGAATTTCGGCAGGTTGTCGACGACGCTCATGCTGCCTGCGGTGATCACCGGCGCATCGAGCGTGAGCGGCGCCTGCACCAGGAGCGAGCCATCGCGCTCGGCGACGATCATGCCGCTGCTCGACAGCGTGACGCCCTGCTCGAAGCCTGAGATGCCGAGAGAACCTTGGCCGAAGGCGATGCGCGCTTTGTTGTCGTCGCCACCGATGTCGCGTGCGGTGACGACCAGGCGCGCGCCCGCACCCGGCGCGGAAGCCGCGGGTTCGCCCGTCTGGTTCTGCAGCGTCACCTGCTCGGCCGTGAGGCTCACCGTCCCCGCCGTCCGGGCGACGATCGCCTTGGCGTCGAGCGTGAGCCGGCGGAGCAGCGGCGCGCCGCTCGCGTCCGGCAGGCCGAGCGTCACGTTGCCGAAGAAGTCGATGGTGCTGGTGCTACGGAGCGCCAGGTTTTGCACCCCAGCCAGGGCTGCTAGTTGGTCCTGGTTGAGCACGAAACCCGTGGAACCAATTGGCGCACCTAGGCTGATTCGGTTGCTGGCGAGCTCCAGGCTCCGGGTGGCGATAGTCGCCTGGGGCGACAAGTCGATCGTCTCCGAGACGTTGAAGTTGATCGAGCCGCCTGCGGCGAGCCGCGCGCCGGCACCGATGGTGACCCGCCCCTGGATCGGAGGCATGGGCGCCTGCAGCACGACCCCCCCGGCCGGACCTCCCGCAACAAGGACGGGCGTGTTGGGAAGTGGATCATAGGAAGCGTTGGTTCGGATGGTGTCGAGAAAGGCTCCGTTCGACACCCGCAGGAACGCGCCCTGGCCACGCCCGAGCGCATTGTAGTAGGCCTGAATCTGCGCCTGCGTGTAGGAGCTTGCGGTGCTGGTCAGTGTCGGGAGGCTCGGCACCTGGCCGCCGTCGAGGATGAGCGCCCGAGTCTGGCCCGGCGCCACCGTACCGGTAGCCTCTATCACGGCGCCGTCGGCGATCACCACCTGCCCGGTGCCCGCCTGGGCAACTTCGACAGTTAAGTTGGACGAGCCAACGGTGACGCTGCCGACGATGCGCTTGGTCGCGGCGGTGAGCAGCACCTCGGGCAAGGCGAGGGGTGCGGTCGCGTCGTTGGCGATGACAACGGCGCTGGCGCTCGACCTGACGTGCACCCCGTCTGCCTCAGTTGAGCGCGTGCCGCCGATGAGCAGGCTTTCGACACCGAGACGGTTGAGATCCTCGGCCGCGAGCAGCAGCGGCTGCCATGCGATGCCGGTCGGGTAGTCTGCCGGAGCAGCCGGCACCGTGCCGGCGTCGCGCTTGGCCGCGGTAACTACCGCAAGCTGATCGGCGGTGATGTCGGCGAGGCCGCCGCGGCCGTCTTTATCCGGAACGAACAGGCCGGTGCCTTGGAAGACCAGCGAGCGCGTCGCGTTGACAGTGAGATGGCCCGCGTCCTGTGCCAGGCGCGGAATATCCAATCCGTCGGCCACAGCCTTGGCGGTGTAAAACGCGTTGGCGCGGGTGTCGAGTACCTCGGTGTAGAGGCGGGCAACGGCCCCCGACATCACCTTGAACAGCGACCAATGGGCGTCGGTGACATCGCGATAGGGCGTGCGGAAGTAGCCCGCAGTGACGTTGGCTCCATCGGTCAATACAGCCGTCGGAATGGCGTATTCCGTAGAAGACTTCTCGACAGTAACGCGGAACGCCCCGGGCAGGCGGGCGTAGTGGCCCGGCAGGAGGGTATAGACGCCAGCGGACAGACCATCGGCGCCGTTGAGATAGACTTGGCGTCCGACCCCCGGCTGCGCACTGCCGCTGAACAACGGATCGAACGGGCTGAGCGATGGTTGCGTGCCCGGCATCACCGCATAGACATTGGGCCCCGCAAAGATGTCCTTCGAGCCGCCCGATCCGGGGGTGAACTCCGACGCATAAAGATCGCCGCCGCCCGAGGCATCAATGACTGCGCCACCGTTGACCCGAAGATCCGCGGCGTTGAGGCCGATCCGCTTCTCGGGCGGGGCCGTGAAGATGCGCTGGAACTGGGAAAGCTGCGGGTCGGTAACCCCGGGTGCGAGCAGCGGCACTACCCAGTCGATGCCCTGCTGCTGCGTGACGCCGAATGGAATAATGAGCCCATTCGCCGAGACCGAAGTATTGCTGCCCGCGCCGAGCGTCACGGTCTGCGCCACGGGGACGGCGCTCGCACCGCTTAGGAAGGGCAGACGAGTGCCGCAGTCTCGCGTACAGCCAAGCTCGATAGTGCCGAGCGGCGCACGCAAGACGCCGTTCTGTTCGATCACCGGGGCAAACACCTGCAAGGTGCCGCCGGCCGACAGCGGGGTCGGCGCTGGCCCGCCGCTCGACGCGAAGCTGATCTTACTATTGGAGACGAGCGCAAAGGTGCTCAAGGTCGTCGGATAGACCTGCGCTGCCTTGAAGGCTAGGTCGCCGGTCGCGCGCAGGCTACCACCATAGTAGCGATTTCCGACGGAACCGATGACGGGGCCGCCAGAGAGCCGGATATCGCTTTGGGCATTGAAGTTCGCTTCAGCGACGCCCTGCAGGGCGAGATTGCCAACGAGGTCGATAGCATTGGCATTGAAGGTGAGACGACCGGTGCCGTCCGTCGGCGCTACCCCGCGTGCGAAAATATCGTTGTCGCTGGGCGAGGAACTCGGTTGATACGACGAATAGTTGCTGACCCAGGACAGGTAGTTGGCTGACACCGTCGCCGTAGTGTTGTCGGCGAGCTTGATGGCTGGCGCCACGATGCTCAGGTTGCCGGGCAACGTCAGTTCGAGCCCGTCGGCGACCACCACAGCCGGATTTGCGGTGATTTTCCCGGTCACAGAATGGATCGCGAGCGAGAGGTTGTCGAAGCCACCCTCTTCCAGCATGTCCGCCGACACGCGGATGTTAGCGTTTGTGTGGGCAAAGAGATTGTCGCCGGGCCTCAGCCCCTGATCGGCGACGACGGTGGTCTGCGCGTTCTGAAGTATGAGTTGCACGTCCTCGATCGCAGAGAACGGCGTGCGACGGCTCTGTAAGTTGTCAGGAAGCTCGCGCATTGAAATGGCGATGCTGAGCGAGCCGCCGCCTGCGTTTGCGCCACCGGCATGGGCTGAGATGTCGCCTTCGATCAAGGCGCTGATGGCGGCCGAAATTTCGACGCTGCCCCCATTGCTTGCGACGTTGTAGTCCGGCTGT
This sequence comes from Hyphomicrobium album, assembly GCF_009708035.1. Lineage (NCBI taxonomy): Bacteria > Pseudomonadati > Pseudomonadota > Alphaproteobacteria > Hyphomicrobiales > Hyphomicrobiaceae > Hyphomicrobium > Hyphomicrobium album. The sequence goes on along the minus strand of NZ_WMBQ01000001.1, from coordinate 78,919 downwards.
TCCGGGTGAAATGAGGCCGGAAGGGATCGACCATCGAAGTCGCCTGCCCCCGGAAGGGTGGACTGTCCGCTCGTGCCGGATACGTCGATCAGCGATCCAGCTGCCAGCACGACGTAGCTGCCGCCGAGCGTTACACCGAATCCGCTGTCGTTGAGAGCAAAGTTTGCGGTGCTGCCACTTAGACTACGCACGGTCACCGAACCGCCCGCGACCACGTCGCGCGAGACGAGCCCGTTGCCGAGCGGCCGTTCGATGACAGTGCCGCGCGCGAGGAGCTTGCCCGTCTCGGTCAGCCAGACGCCCTGTCCCGCGATAACTTGGCTATTTGGGGTGAGAGAAGTTCCCCCCTCCAGAACAATGGTTCCGCCGGGCGCCTCGACCGTGCCTGCGACGATCGCCAGCTGATCGCCTCGGAGCGTGATCTTGCCGAGGGGGTCGGTGCGCAGCACCGCGCCCTGCTCGATGATCAGCGCCGCGTCGCTCGTAACCGATGTGAGCAGTCGCGGATTGCCGGCCGCGCGCAGCGTTAGGTCCATCGGCGCGCGCAGCCCCATCGGCAGCGCCATTGGGGTGGTGACGTCCGATAGCGCGGCACCCGTGGGCAGCGACAGCAGTGAAGACGAGGCGACGCGCGATCGGACCTCGGGTGCCAGCACGGTGCCGCCGGTCAGAGTGAGGCCACGCGTCGTGACGTTGATCGCACGGAAGCCAAAGGCGGAGAAGAAGTCCGTCGACAGGTAGAGCTCGCCCGGGTTCGGCTGCGCCATGAGCGCGTCGCCCATGGCCGCGGCCGGCACAATTGTGGTAACGGCGCCGGGGATGTTGATCGCCAGCTTGCCGCCGGCTCCGAGCCGGCCGCCGGCCGCGAGGCCGAAGCCCGCAAACGTACCCTCCAGCGTGAATTCGGGGAAATCGCCGCTTGCGTTGGGATCGATGCGTCCGCCGGAGATCGACAGCGCGCCGGCGTCGCCGACCGTGACCTTACCCTGCGCGTCGACATGGCCGCCCCCGGACACATCGAGGTAAGCGCCGCGCTCGACATAAATATGCCGCCCGGACGACAACGCGATGCTGCCACCATCGACAGCCAGGTAAGGCGAGCCGCCCGCACGACCATTGGTCCAGAGGCCGGCCGTGCTGAGAACGGCGGTACTGCCGACGCGCAAAGTCTCCTGGCCGACGGCGAAACCAAAATTCTCCGGCACGTTGAGCGATATCGAGCCGCCGGGCGCCCGTATTGATCCTTCGACGTCAAGAACGAGGGCCGAGGCCGAGAAGCTGCCGCCCGGAGCGAGATCGACCGTCACGTCGGCCGGAAGAAGGAGTTCATTGTCGGTCCGGAAGCTCAGATTGGTGAAGCCCGCTTCCAGCCAGGATTCCGGCACGTAGGTCGTTCTGTACGCCTCGTCCGGCAGCGCCGTCGTGACACCGAAACCGGCGGGTAGCGGCACTGCCGCGTGCCCGAGCACGAGCGAGGGAACAGAATAGCCCGCAAAGAATTGTTGCTCGTTCGGCGCCCTGGCAGTGATGGAAAGCGTCGCGCCCTTGGGGCGATCGTCGACCTCAAGCTGGCGTCGTCCGACGATCACGTTGGCGGCGACGTCGCCTTCGAGGACGGCCGCACTTACATCCACTGACAACGATCCGCCGGCGGCGCCCTGAACATAGCCCTGATCGAAGTAGCCGGTCGGGGGGCCGGACGTGAGCGGCATACGGTAGGTCTGGGTCACTCCCCAGCGAGAGTGGTGGCGCGACCAGCCGTCGTCGACGATGCCGATATAGTTGCGATCCGGAGTGGCATCCGCAGAGCTCGCCGAAATGATCCGGCCATCGGCCGTGATGAGCTGCGAAACCCGCACAAAACCAGGATTATAGGTGACATAGCCACCCGAGACGTCAATCAGCGAGCCGGGCTTGGCGATAAACTCTGAAAGCGGAGCGTCAGGCGCCTGACCAGCAAGGTCGGAAAGAAGGAACGCCCCCCGAATGCTGACCGGCGCACCGCTTGCCATGCGTTCGGTCAGAGATCGTTCCGTCAAGCCGATCCAGCCGCTGACGTCGGCCAGCGGGGTCCCTTCCCAGCCATCTCCCGACTGACTCGCGTCGACATAGATTGTGCGTTGATAAAGTGGTCCGCCGCGCACGAGTGGGGAGTCGCGTAGCTCATTGGTGCGCAGCTCGACCTTCACGGAATTGCGGGACGCGCTGGCCATCGCGTCGGTGGTGCCGGCAACGTCGATCAGGCTGCCGGCTTCCATCAAGGTGCGGTTTGCGGCGATCGTGATACCGCCGGGCGCTGCTTCGGAAGGCGTGTTGTGGTCGTAGCCCCGCAACTGGACTATGGCGTTCGGATTGAACTGGACCGTGGCGCCCATCAGATAGATGCTCGAGTTCACGATCCTCTGAGCGTCGGTAATCGGCGTGGTATCGGTGGCATCGGGCAGAATTTGCGTCACGCTGTCCTCGCCCAGCACCAGATTGCCCATGTCGGGGATAGCGCCAAAGCCACCACTGGGCGCGTCCAGCCGCGCCGCCAACATTATCGATCCGTTGAAGGCTGCCGAGGTGGTGGAGAGCAAGGCGCCGAGCTGACTGACATCGCGGCCCAACAGCGTGATGTTCCCCTGGGGCGCCGAGATGATGCCGCTGTTGATGGCCAACGACGGAGTAGCGCCGTCATCGGCTTGAACTCTGAAACCCCGGATCTCCTGCAGGGGATCCTCGTCACCCTTCCTCAGCCAGACTCGGTCGCCGGCCGCAAGCACAGTCTGACCGGATGGGGTTTCGATGGTGCCGGCGTTCTCAACCTCCGGCCCCAGCAATAAAACGCGGCCTCCTGCTGTTGTCGCAATCTGCGCGCCGGCCTGCACACGCACCGCGCCGGGCGTGTAAGTCGTGCCGTCAAACACAGGGGTCGTTGCGCTCGTAAGGCCCGCGATAAAGGGCTCATTGGCAAGCGAAAGACTCGAAGCGATGAGCGTCCCGACATTCACTTGGCTAGCGCCGCCGAAGATGACGCCATTGCGGTTGATGACGTAGACCTGACCCTCGGCCTTGATGGAGCCGAGGATCTGGCTGGGCGCTGTCCCGGGATCGAGCACCCGGTTGAGGGCGATCCACGAGCCGGCATCGGCGCCGCCGGCCGTCTGATTGAAATAGAGCGTCGTCTCGCGCCCGACGTTGAAGCTTTCCCAGGTGAGGATCGCCTTCTGCTGGTTCTGCTTGACGGTGACGTTGGCGCTCTCACCATCCCGCATCTCGGTTGGCAGATCGGCGCCCTGCCACAGCCCGGAGGCCGGATCGTCGGCGCCGGGCGCGACGAGGAGGCCGTTCGGCTGGCCCGCGGCACCGCGAACCATGCCGTTCGGCACGAGGCTGACGCCCTGCTTGGCCAACGCCCGTGCTGCGTCCTGCCCGGCGCGCATGTCCTGGATCGCTTGGCTTGCGCGCCCCAGCATATCGATCGAGCGCTTTGCCGCCGCCGCTGCCTGTGCAGCCCCCTCCTGCGCCGTCGCATTCACCGGTGGCCGCGACCCACCACCCCCGCCAAGCAAGTCCACGGCACCGGCCGGCATTGGCGCGAGTAAGAGCAGCGCAATTGCAGCCAAGCCCGTTGGCCGTACGCGGCCGGACAGACGGCCAAGCAAAGAATAGCGATTCCAGGGGCAGACAGCCACGCGCGGTGCTCCTTCCGGGCGAGTCGGGAAAGCGGACGCAACGTGCGAAGCAGCCCCGAGCGAGATCACAACGTTCTCAACTTGGTGACGTGTGCTCACGCGAAAATCCGCACACCATTCTCCCCGAGCTCCGAGGGACTGTGTCAGCTCAGAACCACAAGCCCACCCGGCAGCGAGAGAATCTTGGCGCCCACAGCCTGCTCAATGCGGACTAGTATCTCGTCGAGGCGGGCGACCCGGAAGCGGCCGCTTACCGGCATCCGAGCGATCTCGTCATTGATGACGATGATTCTGCCGGGGCGGTACCGATTGACCTCTTCGACCACGTCCGCCAGCGGCGTGGCGCGGAAGATCAGAATTCCCTGCTGCCAAGCGGACGCAACCTCAGGATCGACGTCAACGATTTCCTGTTGCCCGTTACCGTCGCGCCGAAATTGCTGTCCCGGCTCGAGCGTCGTGACATTCGTACCGCTTACGACTTTCAGCTGTCCGGAAATGCAGGTGACACATAGCGGGGCCGCATTGCGGCCGGGCATATAGCGGACATCGAACTTTGCAACTTTGGCCTCTATCCGCCGCTCTCCGGCCAGCACAACAAACCGGCGCGCGCCGTCGCCCCCGGTAGCGAACGAGGCCTCCCCCGCGACTAGCGCCACGCTGTCCGTGTTTTCGTCGGAGGGCTGCACGACGATGCTGGTCTGGGTATTCATGCGCACCGAAACGTTCGCGGCCAGCGCTAGAACGCGCTGCTCGCCCGTCGCTGTGCGATAGTCGGCAGTCAGCTCTTTCCACGACGGCCACAGACCTAGCGGCGGCCGTGCCATCGCGTATGCTCCGGCGATCGATGCCGCGGCCAAGCCCCCTCCGAGGAACGCACGCCGGCTCGCCACTGCGCGCGCATGATTGGCAGAGGATAGCTCGGACGTTGCGCTCTGCTGGCGCCGCACCCTGTTGCCACTTGGCTCGAGATCCCTCCAAAGACGACTCGCCACACCAAAGGCGGTGCTGTGAGCCGCGCTTTGGTTGCGCCAGGCTTGCAGCGCTTCAGCGTCGGCTGCCGTAGCTTCTCCCGAGGTGAGGTGGCGAATCCATGCGATAGCTTCGCGCTCCAGCGCGAGCTCTGTCTTCGCCTTGGTCCCTCCCTGTGCCATCACTTGCGCACCCGTTCGCGGTGCGCCAAGCAGTACTCTTGCGCGCGTTGCAGCTCTTTTTCGACGAGCCGTCGAGAAATCCCGAAGCGGCGCGCGATCTCTTGTCGGGGCATGTTGTCAAGTCGCGCTGCGAGCAGTATCTCGCGCTGCCGCAGTGGCAATTCGCGCAAGATCAATTCAAGTGCCCGCAAATCAGATCGGCCTTCGGCCTCACGTGCTGGATCGGGTGTCTCGTCCGGAATCTCGAGCAGGCTATCTACCTCCGCAGCACTCAAGTAGCGCGCGCCGGCGTTGCGCATGCGGTCGCGTGCGGCGTTCATGGCGACGCCGAAGATATAGTTTGCAGGATTTTGCACGTGACCCAGGGTGTCCACCCGCGCGATCCGCAACCACGCGTCTTGCAAGGCCTCCCCGGCGAGGTCCGGCGAGCCCAGCCGCGCCGTGAGGCGACGCTTAATGTCGTCGTAGCTGTCAACGAGGAGGCGGCGCACGATCGACAGCGAGGTTTCCGTCATCGCCCGGCCTTCGCGGCGCGCTGCACCAAGCTCTCGCATCCCATCGTGACGCCCGGCGCCCGCGGCAGGACCACAACGGTAGTCGGTTGCTTCAAATCGGACGGGGGGGGCGAACCGACGCGAAGGCCGCGAAGGTTCCGATCGATGGCACTATCGATACGTTTGGTGCCCGTTGTGCCGAGCCGCTCGAAGTTCGCTATGTCGCCAGCGGCATCGATCCAGAGCCGCAAAGCCACTCGGTAGGTGCCCGGCCGTGCAGCATCATCTGCGCATAGGGCGTTCTGAAGCGTAGTCTGAAGATTGCCGTAGAATTCGCCAACTCCGGCTGGAGGGCTCGCCGTGAGACGAGCGGGAGCAGGCAGCAAGACAAACGACGCGGACGTTGAATGGCTCACGACAAGACCGGTGCCCTTCAGCAACGCCAGCAACGCCGCCTCGGGTGGTAGCGTACCTCTGACGGCTGTTGAGCGGCGGCCAGAAGTCAGGTCGCTCTTGTACAGAGCATCGCGTCCCGTCGCGTTCCCATATGCCTCCAGCGCGGCTTCCAGCGGCTGAGCAGGAATATCGAATGGAAGGTTTGGCTCGTGCCCGACGGCAATCGAGGGGACGTGCATGCTCACCACGAGCAGCGCCGTCAGCCGCCGCCCCGCGCAACGGGGCCGCGCGGGCATTGCCGCGTACGACCTCAACTCGCTCCCCCAACCGAACCCGACCCGGGTTCGTAGGCGTATGCACGGCCAATGTAACACTTACGTGTCAAACGAATGAATGAGATGCCCTGGAGCGCCGAACTGGGTCAGGCGTCTTGTAGCGGTCGGCCGTCCCGTTGGCGGTCGCGCGACAGCGTCCGGACATCGCTCAACTACAGACATCCCGAGGTGCGTCCGATGACGCAGGCGGCTGATGGGTGAATGTCCGCTTCGTTTAGATGCAGCCATCTCTGATGGCGTGCGCGGGCGGCCGCCGATGTCCGCTCTGGGTCAGGAGCGGTCGTCGTCGTTGGTCGCCCAAACGTCGGCTTTGGGCCATAAGACGACATATGGCAGGAGATCGGTGCGGCATCCCGCACGCGCCAACTTTCATTTGCGAGACGCAACGTGATAAAGACCACCTCGTGTTGATGAGTCCGTGCCGATGAAACTTGCAGACGGTTCGCCGCCGCCCGATCCCGAGGCCGAGCTGCGGCTCGCCGAGTCGCAGATGTCGACCATCCTGGCGATCGCGGCGGATGCCATCATCTCGCTCAACGAGCACATGCGGATCGTGGTCTTCAATGAAGGCGCGGCGGCAATATTCGGCTACGCCAAGGACGAGATCATCGGCCAGCCGCTCGACGTTCTGATCCCCGAGCGGTTCCGGCCGACACATCATGGTCACGTCGCCGAGTTTGCCGAGTCCCACGTCGCCGCGCGCCGCATGGGCGAGCGCCAGGAGATCTTCGCTCGCCGCAAGGACGGTAGCGAGTTTCCCGCCGAGGCCTCCATCGCCAAGCAGGTGATCGGCGGCCGCCACATCTTCATGGTCGTGCTGCGCGACGTCACCGAAAGAAAGCGCGACCAGGCGGAGCTCGCCCGCGCCAACACAGACCTCGAACGGCGTGTCGCCGAGCGCACGCGCGAGCTCGAGGCCGAAATCCACCGCCGCGAAGAAGCACACGCCGCGCTCATCCAGGCGCAGCGCATGGAAGCCTTCGGCCAGCTCACCGGCGGTGTCGCGCACGATTTCAACAACCTTCTCACCATCGTAACCGGCAACCTCGAGCTGCTGAACGAGGCGATGGAGACGGATGCTTCGCGGAAGCTGGTGAAACGCGCGGCGGATGCCGCCGACATGGGTGCGGCGCTAACCAAGCGTCTTCTCACCTTTGCGCGCCGCCGACGGCTGTCGCCCCAGGTCCTCGACCTCAACGACCTCGTCCTCGGGCTAATGGAAATCCTAAAGCGCTCGATTGGGGAACCGATCACTTTCACCACCATACTTGCCGGCAAGTTGTGGAAGACGAAGGTCGACCCGAGCGAGGTCGAGAACGCCATCCTCAACCTCGCGATCAACGCACGCGATGCTATGCGGGGCGGCGGCGAACTCATCGTCGAGACGCGCAACGTCGCGGGGAACGCCCTGCCCTTCGACGGCGGCGGGCGCGAGTTCGTGCTTCTCTCCGTCACCGACACCGGCGAAGGCATGCCGCCGGAAGTCATCGAGCGCGCCTTCGAGCCGTTCTTCTCGACCAAGGAACCGGGGCGCGGTACCGGCCTCGGCCTGAGCACCGTCTACGGCTTCGCCGTTCAGTCGGGTGGCCACGCGGTGATCGAGAGCACCGTCGGCAAGGGCACGACCATCAGCCTCTACCTGCCGCGCGCCGATGATGCTGTCGCAGCGGCCGTCGCGGCCGATGCCGCGGCCGTGCCGCTGTCGGAGAACAGCGAGGTCGTGCTGGTCGTCGAGGACAACGCCGAGGTTCGCGAGCTGACTCTGCAGCGCGTGGAGGGGCTGGGCTACGTCGCACTGGAGGCGGAAAGCGGTCCCGCCGCCGTGCGCCTCCTCGAGAGCGGCGAGCACGTCGATCTCGTGTTGAGCGACATCGTCATGGCCGGCGGCATGTCGGGCTACGATCTCGTCCGATGGGTCGGAGTGCACGCGCCCACAATCAAAGTGATGCTGACGACCGGCTACGCGGCGGAAGAGGCGCGCCACGATCCGGCGGAACGTGGCGCCTCACCGATCCTGCGCAAGCCCTATAAACGCGCTGAACTCGCCGTCGCTCTGCGCGACGCGCTGCAGGGCCGCGACACCGCCTAGAGTTTCTTCACCGCGGCCGCGAACGCATAGCCGACTCCGCGCACGGTCTTCACCAGCATCGGATGCTCGCTGTCTGGCTCCAGCTTCTTGCGCAGCCGCGCCACCAGCGCGTCGATCGAGCGGTCCATCGGCGTCCAGTCATGCCCCTTCAACAGGTCCATCAGCTCGTCGCGCGACAAAACCCGCCCGGGTTTCTGCACAAACAGGGCAAGCAGATTGAATTCGGCCGTCGTCAGCTCCCGCGCCGCGCCGGTCGGATCGCGTACCTCGCGGCGGGCAAGGTCGACGATCCAGTCGTCGAAGCCGTAGCGCTGACCGGCCGGCGTCTCGGCTCCTGCCGTGGCCCCACTGGCATAGCGGCGCAGCACCGCGCGGATGCGGGCGATCACCTCGCGCATCAGGAACGGCTTGGGAATGTAGTCGTCGGCGCCGAGCTCCAGGCCGACGATCCGGTCGATGGCGTCGCCCTTGCCGGTGATCATGATCATAGGCGTGTTGCGCGCCGCGCGAAGCTCGCGCGCCACCTTCAGCCCGTCCTCGCCGCCGAGCTTCAGGTCGAGCGTGACGAGGCTGACCGGCAGCTGGTCGAGCAGCGCCATGGCCTCGCGCCCATCCGCCGCTTCTGCCACGGCGAAGCCTTCGCCTTCGAGGCCGGTGCGCAGGAGCGTCCGCACCTCGGGCTCGTCGTCGACGATGAGAATGGTCTGCTGGGCGTCTGCGGGCATTTCAGGCTGCGTCAGGGATGGCGGGCTTTGTCTGTTACACGCTGTCACACACGCGCACAATCCGGTCAAACCGCGCGGCCGCGGGGCAGCTAAGGTCACGACCAACTTTGGCCAGCCTATTGCAAAGGTGATCCCGGTGTCCGACCACCACGGCAACGGTACGGCAGGCGGTTGCTGCGGCAGCTGCCAGCACGCCCTTCGCCCGCGCGTCGTCATCGGCATCTTCACCGATGCGGCCGGCGCTCGCGGCGTTGCTGATAAGCTGCGCGCCCGCGGGGCCGGGGCCGTTAATTTGCTGTCGAGTACCCGGCCGATGCTGGCGCAGGATCTGTCGGCGCTCCCCGACCTCGGCTGCGGGCGGCTGATGCAGCAGATATCCCAGCATCTCGAATCGGGCGCGTCCATCGTCATCGTCGACGTGCAGAGCCCCGAGCTTCAGCTCGGCATCTCGCGCGTTTTACTCGATTCCAAGTGCGATCTGCTACTCACGCAGGACAGCACCCGTCAGGTCGACTAGGCGCTAGTCATTCGGGGCTGGGCCTTCCGGGTCTTCGTCCTGGATTGCGCGCCAGCCCGCGCCCTCGAGATCCTCGAACTGGCCGGAGCGCATCGCCCACAGGAACGCCCCAAGTGCCAAACCACCCAAGGCAAGCGCGCAAGGGATGAGCCATGCTAGGGACGTCATCGCGTCTTCACCCTCGGAAGTGCCAATCTGCGGACGCGCAGCCGTAGCGCGTTGCCGGTTACCGCGATCGACGACAGCGACATGGCGAGCGCGGCGATCAGCGGCGTCACGTAACCGAGCATGGCCAGGGGCACCGACACGGCATTATAGGCGAGTGCGATGGCGAAGTTCTCCACCGCCATGCGTTGCGCGGCACCGGATACGCTCAGCACGTCGAGGATCGGCGCCAGGCGTTCGCCCTGGAACACGGCGTCGGACGCCGTTTGGCTGACGTCGGTGGCGGTCGCGGGCGACAGAGATGCGTGTGCGGTTGCCAGCGCCGGTGCATCGTTGAGACCGTCACCGATCATCAGGACCCTGCGGCCCTCAGCCTTCAGCCCTAAGAGGCGCTCGATCTTACCGGCGGGACGCACCTCGGCCGCCCAGTCGTCAATGCCAGCGGCGACCGCCGCCGTGCGCACTGCCGCTTCCCGGTCGCCCGAAACCAGGCAAACGCAATAGCCCGCCTGCCGCAACGCGCCGACCACGGCTTGCGCGTCGGACCGCAGTTGATCCTCGAAGTGCAAGGCGACCGGCGCCGCGGCGCCGTCGCTGAACCAAAGCGATGCCGCTTCCCCGTAATCCATGCTGCCCGACACCCAGGCAGCCGAGCCCAGCCGGCGGGAGCCCGACGCGAGGCCGCGGCCCGGCTCCTCGACGACGTCGCTGGCTACCGCGAAAGCGAGACCGCGCTCGTGCGCCGTGCGCACAACCGCTCGTGAGTATGGATGCCGGCTGGCTATGGCGAGGGACGCGGCGGCGGCGAGCGTCGCATCGTCGATCGCGTCGGCGTTAGCGAGCGAGGGCTCGCCGCGCGTGAGCGTTCCGGTCTTGTCGAAGACGACCGTATCCACCTCGGACAACCGTTCCAGACCGTCGGCTGCCTTGACGATGATGCCCTTGCCGAACAGCCGCCCCGTGGCCGCGACCTGCACTGCCGGCACGGCGAGCGCCAGTGCGCACGGGCAGGTTATGATGAGCACGGCGACGGCATAGGTCAGCGCCTGCTCGAAGCCCGCGCCGACGAGCAGCCACCCCAGCAGAGTTGCTGCACCCAATGCGTGCACGGCCGGCGCATAAAGGCGCGCGGCGCGGTCGGCGAGGCGCACGTAGTGTCCGCGCCCCTGTTCCGCCGCCGCGACCAGCCGGGCGATCTCTGCCAGCAACGTGTTGTCGGCCGTGGCCGTCGCCTCGACGACGATGGCGGCGGCGAGGTTCACGGTGCCGGCGTGCACGACGCCGCCGACACTTGCCACGCGCGGCACCGTCTCACCGGTGATGAGACTTGTATCGACCTGCGTCGCGCCGCTGAGTATGCGCCCGTCGACGGGAATGCGTTCACCCGGCGTCACCTGCACGCGCATGCCCGGCGCCAGCGCCTTCGCTTGCACGCGCCGCACCGAGCCGTCGGCGCCGATCACATCGGCAGCGAGCGCCTTGAGGCCGAGAAGGTTCTCAGCCGCTCCCCGCGCCCGCAACCGCACCTTTTCGTCGAGGTAACGACCGATCAGCAGAAAGAACGTCAGCGATATCGCGGCGTCGAAGTACACTTGGTCGGTACCGCGGATGGTCTGGAACAGGCTCATGCCGAGGGCCAGGACGATGCCGAGCGAGATCGGCACGTCCATGTTCAGCTGCCCCGCGCGCAACGCTGCCAGCGCCGAGCGGAAGAACGGCTGCGCCGCGTAGGCCGTGGCCGGCATGGCGAAAAGAGCGGAGAGCCAGTGAAAGAGGCTGGTTGTCGCCGGGTCCATGTCGGTCACGGCCCCGAACCACACGACCTCCGACAGCAGCATGACGTTGGCGGCGGCGAACCCGGCGACACCCAGCCGCCGCAAGAGATCGTCGGCGCGCGCGGCGGCGCTCTCGTCTGCGCTGCCAACCATCTCGGCGGCGCGATAGCCGCGGCGCTCGAGCGCCGCGATGAGCTTCTGCGGTTCCGTTACGCCCTCATCGAACGTCACGGCGACGCGCTTGGCGGCGAGGCTGGCGCGCGCCGCGGCGACGCCCGGCGTGGCACGCAGCGCCCGCTCGACGCTCCCCATGCAGCTGCCGCAAGCCATGTTCTCGACGATGAGCAGGATGGTCTGAGCCGCTGGCGCCGCATCGTTCGCCGCGCGGCCCTCCGCGGCGAGCGTCAATGCCCGATCCACACGCGTCTCCTCGCCTCGTAGGCCGGCTGTTGGGCGGCGCCGTCGTAGGCGCTGAGATCGACGATCCACGATCCTTCCGCAGCGACAGGCAGCGCTGCCTCGTAAACGCCCCCGCCGGTCTCGGCGAGGTCGAGCGTCATGTCGAACCGGTCGGTCGCCGGGCGCCCGACCTTCGCGACCAGCCGCTTACCGGCGACGGCTGCGTCGGCATGGTCGCGCAACGCGATGCGCAGGCGTGGAGGGGCGCCGCCGATCTCAACCGTGTCCTTCCAGCCGGCGCGCGCCTGTTCGGCGTCACGCGCGATGCGATGGTTGTAGGCGAGACCCTTCTTATAGGCGTCCTGCGTCTCGAGGCCGCCGAAGGTCGACACGGCGCGGTAGATCATGAAGCCGTCTACGGCGACAATGACGCCGAAGAAGCTCAGCATCATCATCAGGACATGCCGTCCGAGCAGCCCGGGCTTGCGCGGTTCACCCGCGGTTCTGGCTTCACTCATCGCCGGGCCCCCGGAACGTTGCATCATGGTAGATGACGCTGCCGTCGCGCGCGTCGATGACGGCGAAACGGAACGGCGTCGCCTGCCCGGCCAGCGTGCCGCGCTTGGCGGCAGACACGGTCACCAACACCTTCAAGGCGCGCAAGTCGTCCGTGACCACATCGATGGTCGGCTCTGGTCCGCTCATGCCGACGATAGTCATCCCGGCGCCTTCGAGACCCGAAATTGCGATCCGGAAGCTGCGCGCGGCATGCTGCTTGTTGAGGATCTTCACCGTGTAGCCGTTGCGCAAGCTTCCGTCGGAAAGCTGCACGAAGACCGGGTTGCGGTCGTGCAGCACGTTCACCTCGAGTACGGCGCGGTTCATCCAGGCGGTGAGCATGACGCCGCCGACGATCAGTATCAGCGCCGTATAGAGGAGCGTGCGCGGGCGGAACCAGCGCACCGGCACGCGCGCCTCGTGCACGGGCGCGTCGAGGTTGCGGAACGTGTCGTAGGCGATGAGCCCCTGCGGCCGGCCAACGCGCTGCATGATCTCGTCGCAGGCGTCGATGCACAGCGCACACTGGATGCACTCCATTTGCGAGCCGTCGCGGATGTCGATGCCCATCGGGCAGACGGCGACGCACGCGGTGCAGTCGATACAGTCGCCGCGCCCTTCCCAGCTCTGCCCCTTCTTGTGGGGCCCACGCGGCTCGCCGCGATAGTCGCGATACGAGATCAGCAGCGAGTCGACGTCATACATGGCGCTCTGGATGCGCGGCCACGGGCACATGTAGATGCAGACCTGCTCGCGCGCGATGCCGCCGAGCAGGTACGTCGTGCCGGTGAAGATGCCGAGGAACGCGTAGGCGACCATCGGCGCGTCGCCATTGACCAGCTCATGCGCCAGTGTGGGCGCGTCGCGGAAGTAGAAGACGAAGGCGCCACCCGTCGCCACCGCGATCAGCAGCCATGTTATGTGCGTGCCCGTCTTCTTCCAGATCTTCTCGAAGGTCCACGGTCCGTAATCGAGACGCAGGCGGGCGTTGCGGTCGCCCTGCCAGAAGCGCTCGACCACGATCATCAGATCGGTCCACACCGTCTGCGGACAGGCATAGCCGCACCACATACGGCCGGCGACGGCGGTGACGAGGAACAGCCCCAGCGCCGAGAGGATCAGAATCCCGGTGATGTAGTAGAGCTCCTGCGCCCAGATCTCGATCGGGCCAAAAAACAGCCGCTGGTTGGCGAAATCGAGCAGGAACGCCTGATCGGGAAGGTTCGGGCCACGGTCCCAGCGAAGCCACGGCAGCACGTAGTAGATGCCGAGCGTCACCGCCATCACCGCCCACTTGATGCGGCGGAAGGTGCCGTGCGCCAGCTTGGGATAGATCTTCTGCCGGCGCGCGTAGGCAGTGGCGTTCTCGCCCGCGGCCAGGTCGCTCGTCCGGTTCATCATATTCATGCCAGGCTCCCGCCAGCGAAAGCGCACCGCCGCTACTTTCCGCCACCCAGCGAATGCACGTAGGCGGCAAGCATCTTGAGGGTCACAGGGTCGAGGCGGCCGCTCCAGTAGGGCATCACGCCGCCGCGGCCGGTCTCGATCGTCTTCTCGACGTCCGCGAGCTTGCCGCCATAAAGCCAGATGCCGTCGGTGAGGTTAGGCGCGCCCAGCTCCTGGTTGCCCTTGCCGGCGTCGCCGTGACAGGCCGCACAGTTGTCGGTGAAAATCTTCGCGCCGCGCCCGGCGGCGGCCGTGTCGGTCCCGTGCCCGGACAGCGAGAGCACAAACTGCGCCGCGTCGGTGATCTCGTCACGCTTCAGCATGCCGTCGAGACCAAAGCGCGGCATGGCCATGTCGCGCGCCTCGCCGTGGCCGGAGCGGATGCCGACCTCGATGGTGTGCTGGATGGCCTCCGGCGTGCCGCCCCACAGCCAGTCGTCATCGTTGAGGTTCGGGTAGCCCACTGCACCGCCGCCGCCCTTGCCGTGGCACGGCCCGCACTTGTCGCCGAACACCGCCGCGCCTCCGGCCATCACGAACGGCAGCAACTCCTGGTTCTTTTCGATGTCGCCAATCGGCGTTGCCGCGATCTCGGCGAAGTACTTGGCCTGCGCCTCCTTCGCCGCGGCGATCTCCTTGCCGACCTCAGCGCGCTGGCTGTAGTCGAATACGCCCTTCGTGTAGGTGTCGTTCAGGGTCGGCCAAGCGGGATAGACGATCCAATAGCCGATGGCCCAGACGATGGTGGCGTAGAGCACGTACAGCCACCAGCGCGGCAGCGGCTTGTTCAGCTCCTTCAGGTCGCCATCCCACACGTGACCGGTGGTCTCGACGCCGGTGACGCTGTCGATCTCCTTGCCCGTCATCGTCCGTCCCCCTCCGGCTTATCGTTGTCGTCGTCGAGCGGCAGCTCCGCCGCCTCGTCGAACTTCGCCTTGTTCCCCGGCCAGAAGACGTAGGCGAGAATGCCGACGAACAGGCCGACGAAGAGGATGAGGGCGATGGTCTGCGACAGGACGGTTGCGGCTTGGTGGGTCATGGCGCGCCTCTAGCGTAGGTTGGGGCCGGCCGCGTCGAACTTGGCGAAGTCGACGAGCGTGCCCAGCATCTGCAGGTAGGCGATCATGGCGTCGAGCTCGCTCGGCTCGCCGGGCGCGGCGCCGTCGAACTTCCGCACCTGCGCCTTCGGATAGCGCGCGAGCATCTCTTTCGCTTCGGCGCTGTCCGGCGTGATCTGCGCCACGACGTCAGCTTGCGCCTTGTCGATCATCTCGTCGGTGTAGGGCACGCCGGCGATCTTCAGGGCGCGCATGCGCGCAGCGACGTCGCCGTAGTTCAGCTTGCGCTGCTCGAGGAACGGATACCCCGGCATCACCGACTCCGGCACCACCGAACGCGGCTGGCGCATGTGGTCGATGTGCCACCCATCCGAGTACTTGCCGCCGACGCGTGCCAGGTCGGGCCCCGTGCGCTTCGATCCCCACTGGAAGGGATGGTCGTACATGCTCTCGGCGGCGAGGCTGTAGTGGCCGTAGCGCTCGACCTCGTCGCGCAGCGAGCGGATCATCTGCGAGTGGCAGTTGTAACAACCCTCGCGCACATAGATGTCGCGCCCGGCGAGCTCGAGCGGCGAGTAGGGCCGCATGCCCTGCACCTTCTCGATGGTCGAGGAGAGCAGGAACAGGGGCGCAATCTCCACCAGGCCGCCGATGGCGACCACGACCAGGATGCCGACCAGCAGCACCATGGAGTTCTTTTCGAAAAAGTCGTGCTTCATGGCTCCCTCACTCGGCAGGCACGGCGGCGGCATCGGCGCGCAGCCCAGGCGCCGCGGCAGAGGCCGGTTGCTCGGCAATGTCCGAAACAACGTCACCACGAATGGTGCGCCAGACATTGATCGCCATCAGCACACCGCCGATTACGAACAGGAGGCCGCCGGTGGCGCGGATGATGTACGGCCAATGCATGGCCGCAACCGTCTCGACGAACGAGTACTTGAGGAAGCCGAGGTTGTCGTAGGCCCGCCACATCAGGCCCTGCGTGATGCCCGACACCCACATCGCCGAAATGTAGAGGACGATGCCGATCGTCGCCGTCCAGAAGTGCCACTCGACAAGACGCAGCGAATAGATGCCGCGCCGGCCCCACAGCCAGGGCACGAGACAGTAGATGGCGCCGAACGACACCATGCCGACCCAGCCCAGTGCGCCCGAATGCACGTGGCCGATCGTCCAGTCGGTGTAGTGCGAGAGCGAGTTGACCGACTTGATCGACATGAGCGGCCCCTCGAAGGTCGACATGCCGTAGAAGGCCACCGACACGACGAGCAGACGCACGACCGGATCGGTGCGCAGGCGGTCCCAGGCGCCCGACAGCGTCATCAGGCCGTTGATCATGCCGCCCCACGACGGCATCCACAGCATAATCGAGAACGTCATGCCGAGCGTCTGCGCCCAGTCGGGCAGCGCCGTGTAGTGCAGGTGATGCGGACCGGCCCAGATGTAGAGGAAGATGAGCGACCAGAAGTGGATGATCGACAGCCGGTAGGAATAGACCGGCCGCTCCACGCGCTTCGGGATGAAGTAGTACATGATGCCGAGGAAGCCGGCGGTGAGGAAGAAGCCGACGGCGTTATGGCCGTACCACCACTGCGTCATCGCATCCTGCACGCCCGAGAACAGCGAGTAGCTCTTCGAGCCGAGGAAGGAAACGGGAACCGCGAGGTTGTTGACGACGTGCAGCAGCGCGATGGTCACGATAAAGGCGAGGAAAAACCAGTTGGCGACGTAAATGTGCGGCTCGCGCCGCCTCCACAGCGTGGCGAGGAACACCAGCAGGTAGGCGACCCAGACGACGGTCAGCCACACGTCGACGTACCATTCCGGCTCGGCGTACTCCTTGCCTTCGGTGACGCCAAGCACGTAGCCCGATGCCGCGAGCACGATGAAGAGCTGGTAGCCCCAGACGACGAACCACGGCGTCCAGTAGCCGGCGAGGCGCGCGCGGCATGTCCGCTGCACGACGTAGAGCGAGGTCGCGAGCAGCACGTTGCCGCCGAAGGCGAAGATCACCGCCGAGGTGTGCAACGGCCGCAGCCGCCCGAAATTGGTCCAAGGCAGGTCGAAGTTGAGGACGGGAAACGCAAGCTGCCAGGCGATGATATCGCCGACCAGAAACCCGACGATGCCCCAGAACACCGCGGCAATGGTCGCCACCTTGATCGGGCCATCGAAGTAGTGCGCCCGTTCGCCCTTGCCGCCGGCGCGCGGATGCCCGAGCACGTAGTAGCCCGCCGCGCCGCAGGCGATGAGGAACATCAAGCCGTGCAGGCGGATCGCCTCGTCGTGCCCGAACAACGCGAACACGAGGCCGATGCCGGCACCGAGTATCGCCACGATGGCGGCCATCGCGCCCGACATCGCGATGACCTCTTCGCTCGTTTCTGTAGCTGTCGACATTGCCGCGCCCTCGTCGTCTCCCAGACGTAAACGATAGGAGCGAGAGGGCCCGCGGCCCTTTGACGGAGATCAACACTGCGACGAAACGGCAGCGCTCACACGGTGCGCACCAACACGTGATTAGGGCCGCTTGACGGCGATCAAGCATCGGCTGCTGGGCGCAGGGCACGGTTTCCCTGACGTCCAGGGAGGAACTCAATGAATGAAATCGCGCGCACCATCGCCGCGACCGGCGAGCCGATGGGTCCGGCAGAGTTTGAATTGGCCATCCGCGCCGTCGGCGCCGAGCGCTACCATGACAAGCATGCATTCCATAAGCTTCTGCACGGCGGCAAGCTCAATAAGGGCCAAGTGCAAGCGTGGGCTTTGAATCGCTATTGCTACCAGGCTGCGGTCCCGCGGAAGGACGCCGCCCTGATGAGCCGTACACACGATCGCGAATTGCGGCGCGAGTGGATTCACCGCATCCACGACCACGATGGACTTGGCGAGGAGCAGGGCGGGATCGAGCGCTGGCTGGTGCTCACCGACGCTCTCGGGCTCGACCGCGACTACGTCATCAGCATGGAGGGGGCGCTTCCGGCGACGCGGTTCGCCGTTGAGGCATACGTACGCTTCGTCGTCGAGCAACCGCTGACCGTCGCCGTCGCATCGTCGCTGACCGAGTTGTTCGCCCCGTCCATCCACCGCGAGCGGATTGCCGGGATGCTGCAGAGCTACCGCTTCGTGAATGAAGAGGTCATGGCGTACTTCAAGCGGCGCCTGAGCCAGGCACCGCGCGACGCGGATTTCGCTCTCGCCTACGTCAAGCGGACCGCCGCGACCCGAAGCGAGCAGGAGGCGTGCGTCGATGCCGTGCGCTTCAAGTGCAACACGCTCTGGGTTCAGCTCGATGCCCTGCAGCACGCCTACGTCGAGGGGAACGTTCCGCCCGGCGCCTTCCGTCCGACCGCTTAGCGCCGAAGCCGAAAAAGTCGCCGGCCCCGATCGTCCATGCTGCCGTCGGCGCTGGCAGCTAAGGACGCGGGGCCGGCAATGCCGGCAGAACTATTAGGCCGGCAAACTACTCGTTGGCGAGTTCGAGGAGGTGCGGGAGGTCGCACAGCCGCACGCGCGTCGCACCTTGCTCCAGGTCGATAACGCCCATGCAGCGCAGCTTGGTCAGAGTCCGGCTCACCGTCTCGATGGTGAGACCGAGGAGATCGGCGATATCGCTGCGCCGCATTGCGAGGTTGATGGTCGCCGCACCCTCGGGGGCCGTGCGCCGGTGCAGAGAGAGCAGGAAGGCGGCGACTCGCTCGATGGCGCTGCGCTGTCCCACCGTCACCAGGAGGCTGCGGGTGGCAGCCAGCTCCTGGCATACGGCCTTGTAGAGCTTCAGCGCCAGCCCGGCGTCGGTTTCGGCGATACGCTCGAGCGCCGCGGCCGCGAGGCAGCGAACCTTGGATGGAGCGGTCGCCTGCGCGCTCAAGACGTGCTCACCGATGACACCGAGCCCGATCAGGTCGCCGGGATAGGCAAAGTCGATGATCTGGCGGCGCCCGTCGGGCAGCGTCTTGTAGACGGCGATCACGCCCTCCTCGACGCGGAACACGTGCTCGCGCTCGTCGCCCTCGCAGAACACATGCTCTTTGGCCCGTAGTCGGCGCACGGTCGCGTAGGCCATCCGCTGGTCGAGCGAGTTGCTCTCCTGTCCCGTCGCCCGCGTGCCTCTGACCGTCTCGTCGGTATGCGCCGCCAGCATGGATATCTCCGCCTTTGATCTCTAAGATCGCAAGACCGGTTTATCCGGCGCCGACAGCCGGGGTATGCCGTGCGCGTGACGATTTGTAAGAGTATGTAACAGCGCCGTCCGCCGGGCCGCGGATGATCTCGATCAAAGCGTCGCCCGCCGGGTCGCCTAGGGTGCGGGGATGGATACCGCACTCGACATCCGCGCGCAGATCGACGCCGATACGCATCTCCAAACGGAGATAAACCACGCTCTGTCTGCGGTCGCCGACGGCCTGAATACCGGCAGCGACGGCCGGGTAGTTCGCATCCTGGTCCGCACACTGCAGGCGAGCTGGCGCGAGCACGTCGGCTTCCAGCACGAGGTCATCTTTCCAATCCTCGAGGCGCGCTACGGCGACGACGTGTGCGGGACGATCGCGCGGCTGCGGATCGACCATGCCAGCTTGTCGCAGTGCCACGGAGAGGTCGGCCGCGCACTGGCAAGCATATTGGAGTCGCCGCCCGGCGACGATGGAGCGCTCGAGCGGCTCCTGCGCGTTACGATCGCCCAGCGCCGAACGCACTTCCAACAGGATGCCGAGCTCGACCGCTGGATTCCCGAGACCTTCACCCGTCTCGAATGCGCCCTTTGCCAACGATGGGCGGCGGCGCGGCAAAGTCCACGCTTCCCGCTCAACCTGTTGCGTTCGCCGGAGCGTCCCTATCCGCGGCTCGGCGGCCGGCTGAATTGAGGGGCTGCCTTTGGACGCCATCGCTCTCATTGCCTTGAACGGCCTGGCGCTCGGCCTGTCGAGCACGCTGCACTGCGCCGGAATGTGCGGCGCCATTTCCTGCAGCCTGCTGCTGGCACAGGAGCCCGCTTCCCACCGCAGCTTGCGCGCCGCATTCGCCCTGACGCACGCCGGCCGGGTTGCCGCCTACACGGTCGCCGGCGCCACTGTCGGCGCGATCGGCGCACCGGCCATCGGTGCACTGGACCGCGATGTCGCCTTCCGCCTTCTGCAATGGGCGGGCGCCGCTTCTATCGTCTGGATCGGACTGTCGACCGGCGGCCTCGTTCCCTCCATCTCCATCATCGACCGCGGGCTGACATCGATCGCCGACACCGTCGCACGCGTCCACATCGGCGCCCAGCGGCGCATGTTCGTACCACTGCTGTCGGGTTTCGCCTGGGGACTGATGCCCTGCGCGATGGTCTACGCCGCACTGTTCACGGCGATGCTGACGGGGTCAGCCGTCGGAGGCGCAATCGTCATGAGCGCCTTCGGCATCGGTACGCTGCCAGGCCTCATCGCGGCGAGTTTCGGCTTCCGGCGACTGGCGCGCGTCTCGCAGAGCCGCCCGCAACGCATCGCCGCCGGCCTAGCGCTTGCCGCGTTCGGCGTGGCGAGCGTGCTCATCGTGCATCCGCATGCCGCCTACCTCTGTCTGCCGGAGCGCGTGACCGGCGTGCGCGACAAAGATGCGATGAGCGCCATTGATCGACATCAATCGGCGCCGCGCACGGCACAACTACGGTTCGTGCAGAAGCCTAAGACGGATCACCCATGAACCCGGAAGTCGTGAAGCGGTACTCCGCGCCGGTGCCGCGCTATACGAGCTACCCCACTGCGCCACACTTCTCACCGTCGGTCGATGCGCAGTCCTACGGCGAGTGGCTCGACGAGGTGCCGGCCGGATCGCGTCTCTCCCTCTACCTGCACATTCCCTATTGCGCGTCACTCTGCTGGTACTGCGGTTGCTGCACCAAAGCCGTGCAGCGTTACGAGCCCGTCGCACAATATCTGCCATCGCTGTATGCGGAGATCGCCACCGTAGCACAGCGCGTGCCGGTGGATCACAGCGTGGCGCACATTCACTGGGGCGGCGGCTCGCCAAACATTCTGGAGTCCGACGACATTGCCGCTCTGGCCGACGCCCAGCGGCGCTACTTCCGCGCCGCCGACGACATGGAGTTCGCCGTCGAGATCGACCCGCGCGGCCTCGACGAGGCGCGCGTGGTGGCGCTCGCCCGCGCGGGCGTGACGCGCGTCTCTCTCGGCGTGCAGGACTTCGACCCGAAGGTACAGGCTGCGATCAACCGCCGGCAGTCCTTCGAAGTGACACGGTATGCGGCTGAAGCGTTTCGCGCGCACGGCATCGGCGCCATCAACGTCGACCTCGTCTACGGGTTGCCGTACCAGACGCGCGACGGCGTACAGGAGACGGTCAAGCAGGTGCTCGCGCTGCGCCCTGACCGCATCGCGGCCTTCGGCTACGCACACCTCCCCACGCGCCTCAAGCATCAAACGCTGATCGACGAGGCGAGCCTGCCAGACGTGCTGGAGCGTTTTGCCCAGGCAACGCGCATTGGTCGGGCGCTGACCCGCGCCGGGTATGTCCGCGTCGGCTTAGACCACTACGCCTTGCCGAGCGATCCGCTCGCTTCCGGCAGCTTCAACCGAAACTTCCAGGGCTATACGACTGACGCGGCGGATGCCCTGATCGGGCTCGGCGCCTCGGCCATTGGGCGCCTGCCGAAAGGTTACGTCCAGAACCACGCCTCGACCGCGGAGTACGCGCGCCGTGTTGCTGCTGGCGGCTTGGCGACGGCACGCGGCGTCGCCCTGACCGAGTCTGACCGGATGCGTGGCTTCGTCATCGAGCGGTTGATGTGCGATCTCGCCTTCCCGGCGCGCGAGTTGCGGCTGCGCTACGGCAGCGCCTCGGAGGAAATCCTCGACGAAGCGCAGGCACTGCTTGCCGCCGACCAGGATAAGCTGATCGAGAGCGACGGCGAGGCCTTCCGTGTCACCGATCGCGGGCGCCCATTCGTGCGTGCCATCGCCGCCTGCTTCGATGCCTACTTCGACAGCGCCGCGGCGCGGCACGCACCAGGCGTATGATCCCAAGCGGAGACTCAGCATGAACGACCACTTCTGGCCCTCGCTCTATCCGGGCATCATTGTGGGAGCGCTCGTGGGGCTCTCGCGTGGCGGAGTGATCGCAACGGTGGCGGGCGCCGCCGGTGGCACCGCCGGGGCAGCCATCATGTACTTCGTCACGGCGCGGCTGGGCCTCGACGACGGCATTATTTCGCTTGCCGCGCTCATCGTCGGCGCCACAGCCGGCGCTTTTCTATGTGAGTTTTGCTCATCTCGGCTCGCAGCGACCCTGCGACAGCGACCGTAGCGGCTAGCAGCCCCCGCAGACACCCGTTCATGCCTGCGAGCCTAACTGCGCCTTTCGACCTCTGGGTGCAAGCCGCACAGATGTGGCAACGTAATTGGGAGGCGTGACTCCTTCATTACTCGAGCCTTGAGCTTGCAAAGCCCACTTTATTTTCTATTGATCCGTATTCACCCTACGTGATTGCCTCGTCTGGTTCGGAGCAGCAGCGTTGATCGCGAAGTTTTCGCGCTGCACGCCCAGTGTTCGCCGCTATCATTTCGGACGTCAGCTATCGGCCATAAGCGAAAGTTCCCCCATGGCAGTGAATCGTCTGCTCTGCCCACGCGTGCGGTTGATCCACATCAATCTGCGGTCTTTCCGTGCCGAGTAGCATTCGCGAATGTGGACGCTCTGCGCCCCCGCCGGGCAACCGCCCGCCTAGTGGGGCTATCGTGAAGTGATCGCCCGCCAGCGCCCAGAGCAGTTCATTTCTAGCATCGCGACATTCAAGGGCTAGGCAAGCGGGATCATAACAAGGAGACAATGATGCTACGCGACTGCGTCTTGTGTGGGCGGCGGAAGCTGCGTTCCATTCCTTCATCACGGTTGGCAGCGACATTGGCAGCCGCCATCGTCACTGTCGCGATGACGGCATCAGAGGCAGCTGCGCAGGATCCCCAGCTTGGTGTACAGCCTAACCTGCCGGAGTCGACAGTACCCGTGATCGGTGACGGTCGTTCGACGGCGGCGAAGCTCTGCATCGGCTGTCATGTGATCGACAATGCCTCCAACGGTATTCCTGCTGCCGATGTGCCCAGCTTCGCAAGCATCGCCGATCGCCCTGTACAGTCGGTAGATGCTCTTTCCATCTGGCTCACTGCTCCGCACCTGCCAATGCCTGACCCACATCTCACGCGGAAAGAAATTCGCGACCTTGCAGGCTACATTTTCTCGCTCCGACGCGCACCGTGACCCGAACATCCGGGGTGGCATCCGGTCCAACTGCAGGTGCTCCCATGGATTCGATGTCCGCGGGGCGGAAGTCGAATTCAAGATCGCATGGTCAGCAGGCGGGCCAGATTCTTACAGTCGGCCTTCAACCTCTCTCTTGCGTGCTTGCTCCTCGGGAGTGAGAGCCTGTAGTTGCGGTTCCGTCAACGCGCCATGTCCGAGAATGCGCACCGGCGCGTTCGGATTATAGCTCTGCTGCTCGGGCTTCTTACGGTGCTGGTCTTGCTCGGGCGCCGGGTCGCCTCCGCCGTAGCCGATGACCTCGACGATGATGATGGACGGCTGCTCGGTGGCACTCTGGGCAGGGGCGGCGGCCGCCTCGCGCACGGCGGCGCCGGCGGTGTCGGCGGCCTGCGTCAGGCCGCCGGTGTCAGGCGCCTTAACCATGGGGATGCCGGTGGTGGTGCCGCCTACCTGGAGGTTGTCGGCATTGAGGACCTGGAGCGCGGCGATGTTGAGATCGCCCGTTGACCGTACGCCCGCATCGCCGAGGTCGACGGTGCCGTGCGGGGCGATGAGATAGACGGTGTTTTGGCGCTGCCCGACGATGGTCTGCAGGGCGCCGACGCCGGCGCCGGTGACGAGGCCGGCGGGATCGATGCTGGAATAGCCGTCGTTGTTGGTGGTGCGTAGCAGCGGCGGATAGGAGGCCGAGGTCTTGGCGCCCTTGCCGGCGTTGAGGTCGCCGTTCGACGACCACATGAGGACGTCGCCGCCCTGCTCGGTGAAGATGCGGCTCTGGTTCACGAGCACGTGGCTGTCGGCGAAGATGCGGATGTCACCGCCGCGCAGGGTGAGAATGCCGGTCTTTGCGGGATCGTTCGACAGCGCCGTTGCCGACTGGCTGCCGACGATGATGCGGCCGACCGGCGCCACGATCGAGATCTTGCCGCCGAATTGGGTCTGGATCGATGCCGAACGCAGATCGAGCGAGCCGCTGTTCTTCTTCGTCGCTTTGCCGTCGGTGTCGGGGTAGCCGAGCCCGGGCGGGAACAGCGTCTGGATCGCTGCATAGCTGCGGTCGTACTTCTGATAGTTGTCGGGATGGTTGATAGGATCGGCGGCTGCCTGCAGCTCGGCGAACAGCACGTCGTAGAGGAACGCCGTCTGCTCGATCTCGGGCAAAGCGCGGAAGGCGGCGACCGCCTCGGCCGGCGTAAAGTCGATCTCCGCCTCGCCACGGCGCTTGCGCAGCCCGTTGAGGTAGCCGGTGAGCTCTGACGAATAGCTATACGGTACCTCGGCGGCATTGGCGGGATCGAGGTAGGCCGTGATCATGCCGTCCGTGTTCTTGCCATTGGCGACGCCGAAGACGACGTAGACGTTGGCGCCCTCGCGCGGCAGGAAGCGGTTGTTAGCGGGGCCAGTCGCCACGATGCCGCCCGGAAGCTTGCTGTTGGGCGACATCAGGGGGCCGATGTTGCGCCCGGCCTCGACGTAGATCGTGCCCGGTCCCCCGACGTTGACCGACATCGTCCCCGTCGGCACGCTTGTCCCTGCGCTTCTTTCCGCGTTGAACCTGCCGAGGACGGTCGCGTACATGTCGCGCCCGGCGATGACGCTGGTGAGGTCGTCGTCGCGCAGGTTCTGCGCCCAGACCGGCAAGTCGACGAGGTCGCGGCCGGCCCGCACGCGCGCGGACTTGGCAAGGCGCAGCGGCACGCGACCGCCGACATCGTTGATATCCCCCGTGTGGCTGTAGATCAGGACCGGGTCCGGGTCTTCGATATGGGTGAGGTGGAAATCATAATCCGGAACGAATCCCGGATCGAAGCCGACGTTATAATCGATGACGACGGACAGATTGCCGTTCCGCCAGGTCACGACATTGAGCCCGTCTAGCTTTGGTGCGACGGCGGAGGGCACGAGATAGGGGTTCTTGTCGGTTAGCCACAGGCCGGATTCCACCGTCGACGCCAGTTTTACGTCACCCTCCGCGATCAGCTCGAGCTGACCGGTCGGGGACGGATAGAGCTCCATGGGTATGCTCTGCGTGCCGTTCATGACATTGATCGCACCCGAAGCGGCATGAGCGATCAGGCTTGCCGGCCAGACGCTCCCCAGGTCAGAAAAGCCACCCTGATAGAACTGAATGTGCTCTTGGCGTGGGCTTCCCGCCGCCAGCGAGACGAACAACGCGGTGTTCTGATACGACTGGAAGCTCTTGACCGTGACGTCGCCGCCGACGGCCGTCAGGCGCACGCCGCTGTCTCGAGAGTACTGATAGAAGTCGGAGATGAAGCTCTTGCCGTCCGTTGACCAGAACCATGGCACCGGGAGATAGGTCGGGCTGAAGACACCTCCGAGATCGAGCGCGCCACCTGCCGTCAAGGTGAACGTCGAGTCGGCAACGCCGAGCATGGTCGCGACCGGCATCGGGGTCGGCACACCGGGCACGGTGATATTGAAGCCGGCGCGGATCGATCCGCCCGCACTGAGCGTGCCCTCGCCCTTGCCGACGTAGTAAGCACCGCTGACGATATCGCGGCCCGATCGCACGAGAAGATCGCCGCCGCCGGTCACGTGGACGACGGGCGTGGGATCGAGGGCCGAGATGGCGCCGCTCACCCGCACGGTCGTCGGCAACGAGACGCTGAACTGGTTCACGTCGCGGCCGGCTATGATCTCGACATCGCCGCCTACACTCATCACGCCCTGGTTGAAGCTGCCGAAATTGATCCAGCTCGCCGTTTGATGGGGGACGCCAAGATCGCAGCATTCGGCGCCTGCATAGGAGACGTACCCCATCGGATTGAAGACGCCGAACTCCTGCAGCGGCTGGACAAGGCCAGTACGGATCAGCCATGGCGTCCAGATCTGTCCGATGAAGCTCCCGGCCCTGCCGGACTGCGCACCCGTCGTATCGATGACGTTCTGCAGGCCGATCACGTCACGCTGGGCGAGGATCGATATATCGCCCGCCGCTTCCGGCCAGACCGGCGTGGTGACGACATAACTGACGCCGCAGCCTGGCAAAGTGCAGCTCCAATCGCCTCCATTGATGGTGGGCTTGAGCGGCTTGTTGAAGCCTTGCGGATTGCTGGGAACAAGCTGGCCATTGACCGTCGTGAAGTTTGCGGCCGGCAGGTCGGCCGACGGGCGTCCCGCGGTGTAGATGACGCCTGGCGCGACGGTATCGCGCAGCGCCACGTCGCGGCCGGCGGCGATCTCGATCGAGCCCGTGCCGGTGCGGATCATGTTGGGCAGCTCGTAGGTCGTCGAGCCGACGACCAGCGTCCGGTGCCCCGAGATCAGCACATCGCCATGGTTTGCGGTCGGCAGGCTGGAATTGCCGACGAAGGCCGTGAGCGGCCGCAAGGCCTTGGGATTGACGCTGGCCAGGTCGGCACCGCCGACGATGCGGTAGGACCAGCTGTCGCCCCAGGACGCAGGCATCAGGTCCGCAGCGTGCGGGACCGGCGTGGAGGACGTATTGAAGAACCCGTCGGTGAGGTTGGCGCGCACATCGACGTTGCCGCTGGCGCGGAGCGTCAGCACGCCTGGCTCGACGCCGGTGCGCCAAGTGAGGTTCGGCATGCCGGTCGCTGCATTGATAGAGCCGGCGCCCAGATCCCAATCGCTTACAAGGAGGATGTCTCCGTTGTTGCGGTTGGCATCGCTGTTGCTGAGCTCGATGCCGGCGCGGCCGCGGAAATTCGACACGCCTGAGAAGCGACCGAAGTCGACGCCGGTGTTCTGGACGAAGCTCACGAGCTCGCTGGTATAGAAATCGAGATGCGCCTGGTCGACGCCGCTCGCGAGCCGGTTACCGGCGGAGTCGTAGAGTCCGAGCGGATCGATGACGCCGTCGAAATTGCTGCTCGTCGTATCGAACACCTTATAGGCTTCGAGCACAACGCTGCGCGCGCCGCTGATCGACGAGTTGATGGCGACGTTGACGTCGCTGTTGATGATCGGTGCGCGCACGTTGACCGTACCGCCGGACAAGCCGGCGAGCGTGCCGCCCGATACGTCGATCGAGGAGCCGGAGGCCAGAGTGATGAACCCGGTCCCGACCGTGCCGATGAAGATGTCGCCGCCGCGCTTCTCCGGATCGGAGCCGGTCGCCGCGAGATGTCCGCCGGACGCAAGCGTCACGCCGTCACGGCCATAGAGGTCGATGCGGCCACCCTTCTTGCCAGACGCGTCGATCAAGCCGCTGACGGTGACGAGACCGCCATCGGCGGACAGAGCGACGCTCGAAGCTGTAAGGATGGCGGTGAGGCTAAGATCGCCCTGGCCGGTGCGCACGTCGACGCCGCCGTGGAAGCCGCCGCCCATGAGTACGCTGCTCAGCGCATCGAGGTTGACCGAGCCGCCGGTCAACAGCGCGAAACGCCCACCCTCGAAGCCCGCGGAGGCCGTGCCACCCATCGTCCCCGGCAGTCCGACAGAGCCCTTGGCCTGCAAGCTGATGGCGCCCGCATCGCCGCCGAGCGGCGAGGCCGAGACATCGAGCACCGCGCCCGACGCACTGGTGATGTTGCCATTGGCGGCAAGCAGCGAGATCGCTCCGCCGCCGGTGTAGATCACTTTGTCAAAGATCTGCTTGCTGTAGCCGGTGGCGATTAGCCGTGCGTTGGCACCGAGGCTGATGTCGCCGGTCGTCGCGGCGAGCGTCATGCCGCCGCTCCGCATGACGATGGCGGTGTCGATCGTCACGGCGCTGCCCGCGAGCGACAGCCGGCCGCCTAGTCCATCGGAGACCGGCTCTGTGGCGCCGCCGCCGAGGAGGGAGATCGCGCCCGTCGTCCGCAATTCCTGATCGGCCGCAGCGGCGGTGGTGATGAGCGGCGTGGTCATCGTGACCGGCATGGAGCCAAAGTCGATACTGCCCTTGCCTTGGCCAATGACACGCACGCCGGCCGTTGCATCGAGACGCGAGAAGCCCGTGATCTGCTTGGCCCCGGCGCCGAAAGCTAGCTCGTCGGCGGTGATGGTCAGGTCGCCGCCGCCCGTAACGGCTGCGCCAGGCGTCGTGGCGGTGGTGTTGGTGAAGGCGATGCGGGCGGCCTCCAGCGTCAAGTCACCACCGTGGCCGACAATGCCGCTCGCATTGAACGTCAGCGAGGTCGACTGGCCGCTCCCACGTGCAAGCCGGATATCGAGGTTGCCGTAAGAGTCGATGGTGGTCGCGCTGGTCAGCGTGATGTTGCGAACGTTGCCCAGGGTCGCGAGCGCGGCCGCATCGAGTACGAAGCCGCTGGTCGGTACGGTGGCGCCCTCACCGACTAGACTGATGCTGCGAGTCAGCACGTCGATGTTGTCGGTAGTGAGGATCGCACCGGTCTGCAGGTTCACGTTGCCTACGCTCTGCAGAGCGATGGAGCCCTTGCCGACGAGGGTGGCCCCAGAGGCGATGACGACGCGGGCAATGGAGATTGCCGGCGCGCTCGTATTGGTGATCGAGGTCAGTGTGCCACCCGAAACGCGCACCAACGCGCCGTCGCCAACTGTCTTCAACGGCGCATTCTGGACCGGCACACCCTCGCCGATCACGACGCTCCCGCTCTCGAACACGAGGCCGTTCCCCGCATTGGGATCGGCCCCCGACGGATCGGTCTTGATGGCGAACAGGAGCTCGGGCGCTTTGAGCGCACTATCCGTATCGTTGGAGACGAGGATGCTGTTGGCCACGGCGGTGATGGTCTGGCCGGTAGCGTCGGCGATCCGCGTTCCACCGAGGAGCACGCTCTCCGCCCCCAGCTTGGTGAGATCGGATGCGAAAAGCCCAAGATAGCCTGACCGCGCCACATCGCCGTCGCCCAGGACCTGCAGGTCGCGCGCGCCGATATCGACGCGACCGCCACGGCCGCCCTCCACCCTCTTGAACAGCGTCTGCGCCTGCAGGACGAGCTGGTTCGTGGCACTGATCGCCAAGCGGCCGGCATCTTGAGGCCGATAGGGCGCGACGTCGGCGTGCAGCACCTCGAGATTGCCGAAGAACGCGTTGGCACTGGTCAGACGGTATTCCGAGTACTGCCGCCACACGTCGCGCGACTGCACCTCGAACATGGTCACGGCGGAGTCGCGGCGCGCATGGTCGCTCGAGGCGTAGAAGCCGGCGGCGATCGCAGTGCCATCCGGCAGCACGCCACCCGCACGCGGGTCCCCGCCGGGCCGCGCCACGACGCGATAGGCGCCCGGCAACAGCGCATAGCTCGCGGGCAGGAGGGTGTAGTAGCCATCGGGCAGACCCGGCACGCCAGTGAGGTAGACGTCGCCCGCATTCATGGCACCCAGCACCGTCTTGTCGACCGGCGCCTGCGTGCCGCTATAGCCGGGCAGGATCGCGTATATCGTGCGGTTATCCGGGTATAGCGGCGATTTCGGTACGATGGCGCCGTTGGCATCGCGGACTGGAAGCTGCAGCACGTCGCGGCTGCCGCCGGTGCCCGGCACAAATTCTGGGCCGATAAGATCACCGCCGGCGCTCAAATCGAGCACGGCGCCGGGCGCCATGTTCACGGAATTGGAATTTACCGCAATGAGCTTGTCAGGCGGCGCCGCCAGATCGAGGCGAGAGAAAATCCAGTTGAGCTCGTCCTGCGTGGTGCCATAGGGAATGATGGCCCCTTCCAGGGACACGGACGTGAGACTGCCCGGCAGGAACTCGACGGATTGCGTGGTGCCCGCAACGCCGAACGTGATCGAGCCCTGCGGCGCCCGGATGGTGCCGCCCTGGATGATGGTGGGCGCGGTGATCTGCAAGGTGCCGCCCGCCGAAAACGGTACGCCCGGCCGCGCGCCGTTCTGTACGAAACGGATCGTGCTGTTGGCGCCAGATCCTCTGATGATGAAGTTCTGTCCGGTGCCCGGATACACCTGTGCGGCCGTGAGCGTGATGTCGCCCGGCGTCGTCAGCGATCCGTCGTATTTCGTGTACTGGACGTTGGCGTTGGGACCGAGGGTGAAGTTCGCGTTCAACGCGCGGCCGAACAGGCGAATATCGCCGGTGGCATTCAGATTGAGTGTTTGGAGGTTATTGAAGATGAGGCTGCCGTCGATGTCGATCGTGTCGGCCGTGAAGCTCAGGGCGCCGCGCACACTGTTCGTGGTTGGATTGCCGGAGCCGATACCCAGCAGGCTGATATACGGCGCTGACAAGGATGCGACTGGCGCTTGGGTGCTCGGCGTCTGGCCCGGCGCAACCCGCGCCGCAACCACATTGAAGTAGGAGGTCGAGAGCCGGATCGATTCCGGCATCGTCAGGGAAACGCCATCCTCGATATTGAGGGTATTGCCGCTTGCCGTATTGGTCACAGTCAACGAGTCGGCGCCCGACCGCTCGATGATGTCCGTGCGGATAAGCGCGCGGCCGCCATAGGTCGCGAAGGGCAGATCGGCGCCCACACTGACCGAACCTGGCACCGTTGCAAAAGGCGCGGCGGTCAGGGTGGCGGTGATCAGTGCGGTTGCAGCGGAGCTGCGCGGATTGCGAATGAATGTGTAGTTGAGCGTGCCGCCGCGAGCTTCCGGCGCGCCGCCTTCGGCATTCAGCGTACCGTCAAAATAGAAGGCTTCCGATGCGCCGAGATTGATGGTGCCGCCGTCGCTCCAGACGGCTTGCCGGGTATAAGGATTGACCGGCGGCAACGACACACCGGTCGGCGACGTCCATCCGCTCAGGACATCGCTGCTCGAGCGCAGGACGTCGAGCTCGCCCGCAACGCCGGAGACGTCGATCCTCGATCCCTCCATTCCGAGGACATAGCCCCGTGCGTTCGAGACCGTGACCGTTCCGCCATCGAGCACGCGGCCGAGGCGCAAAGGCTCGTCGCTGCCCAAGGCGCGGGGTGCCAGATCGTCGAGCAGGATCGTGCCGCTTGCATCCAGGACACTCCCCGGAAGCAGCCAAACGGAGGCATTCGGCTGATAGAATTGCGTGGAGTTCCGGTATCGGGCCGTTGCCGAGCCCAGAATCTCGATTGTGCCGCCATGAGCGCGGATCTCGCCGCCGAACAGCAGCTTGCCGCCGGTCGATAGGCTCACGGTTGCGCCTGCATCGGCGAGGATTTTGGTGTTTGCGCCGAACCTCAGCTCCTGCACGCCATCAAAAATCGGTACTGATGTCGTGCCGCGCGTCGTGGCAAAGAACGTATTGGCGCTGATCGAGAGATTCGTCGCCTGCCGACGGTAGTCGGAGAGCAGCCCGATGCCGACCGCCCCTTCGGCCAGCGGGTCGGCGCCGGGCGCGAAATTGCGATTGGTCGGAACATAGTTGACTTGACGCGGCGCGATGATGGCCGGCACGTCGGCTGTGCCGTCGGCGATCACCGTCTCATAGACCGATGACAGCGAGTAGCTGCCGAAGCTGTTGTCATGGAAGAAGTCGCGATCGAGGATGACGCGGCCGTAGGCGTCGGGCGTCTCGCCGATCCCGAACGTCTGCGCACGCAGACTGAGCTTGCCGCCGCTCGTAAAACCGAAGGACGACAGAGTGCCATCGATCTGAACGTCCGCCCGCATCGCCGGCGTCGTTGGCACCGACGGCGCCCCACCACTCGGTCCGAACATCACGCCCGCATAAGTCAGGATGGAGATGTCGCCGCCCTTGCCCAGCGGGACGCCGTTCTTCGAAGCCCACGTGCCATTGCGCAGGATATGGCCGCCGCTAGACGCGTCGATGCTGCTGCCTGCCGCGAGGCGGATCGAGCCGGTATTGTCGGATCTAGCAAATTGCGACGCATCGGTGGCGATGGTGATCGACCCGCCGTTGATGAACCTGGCGCCATAAGCGGAAGGCGCTGCGCGATCGTCGACCCACAAGCCGCGCGTATCGATCGAAGCGCCCGCGTTGAGCGCGATATTGCCCGCGATAAGCCCGTGATACGGATCGACCCGAACGTCGAACGGCAGGCTAAGGCCTGGAGCGATGCGCGTGCCTTTGGCCAGCGTGACCGGAACGGGCAATATCGCACCAGCGTTGAACGTCGTGGCCACTGGGCTAAAATTTATCCCGTTGGGAAACGCATCGGCAGGGATTACTTCGCCTGCAAGAAAGTACCCCCCATAAATTGTCGTCCCCCTCGGCACGACCTGACCCGACCTATATTGCAGGCCGGTGTTGACGTCGAAGATCGGGTTGCCGGCTTGGCTGGCCCCGGGGTTGACGACCCAGTCGGCGGCCAGGGTTACGGGAAATTGGAATTCTATCCCGGCGTTGAAGATCGTCGGCACGCCGGCTGGCCAGTTGGTGAGGTTCACGGAGATCGTGTAAGGCGCGGCGGTGCCCGCAGCCAACACGACGTCCTGCGTCACGACGACGTCCATCGGCGCCGGCGTGTTGGCCGTCAGCACGCCGCCCGGCAGTCCCTCCAGCAACGGTGCCACGTCGGAAGGAAGAATGATCTGGGTGTTGACGTGCTGCAGCGTGCGCAATTCGATGGAGCCCGATCGCGCTTCGAGCGTGCCGTCCATGCGGATCACGGTGCCGCTAAGCGTGATGGAACCGCCCGGAACCACCGAGAGCGTCGCATCGTCGGTGACGAGCAGCCCGCCCGGCGTCGTCAGGCTGAGGCTGCCGAGGCCGATGTCGGACAGCTTGTCCGCCGACAGCCAGCTCCAAAGACCGAAGCCCGAGCCTGACAGGCTCAGATCCGCCGTCGGCAGCACGCTGTCGATGCCGATGCCGTCGGGCAGCCGCTGACCGTCGGCCGAGACGAGCAGGCTGCCCTGGCTGGTGATGGCGAGCTTGCCGCGGGCCGCCGGCTGGCTGTCTGCAATCTGTCGCGCGCCGTTGACGGTATCGGCGATCATGTTGCCGTCGAAATAGACGGCCCCGCCCCAAGTGTTGCTCTGTGCTTGGATGATGCTCAGCTTGCCCGCCGCCGCGCCCTCGAAATCAGTCGGCTCGTAGTGCCTGAGGTCGATCAACGGGTTGTTGAATATCTGCGTCACGCCCCAGCGGGAATGCTGGCGGTTCCAGGCGCCGGCGACGCCGACGTAGCGTAGCATCGGGTCGGCGTCGGCGATGTCGTAGACGCGCCCGTCGGCGCCCAGCAGCTGCGAGGTGTAGACCATGCCGCCGGCGTAGGTGACGTAGCCGCCGGAGACGTCGACGGTGGCACCCTGCGGGACGACGATGTCCTTCTGTCCGTTGATGGTGACGCTGCCGCCCCCCACCAGGTACTCGCGCGTCGACTTCTGGATGAGCCCGACATAGCCCGAGGCATCGAGCAGCGGCGAGCCGATCCAGGCGACGCCGTCCTCGCGCACGCCGCTCTT
Organism: Hyphomicrobium album; assembly: GCF_009708035.1. Classification (NCBI taxonomy): domain Bacteria; kingdom Pseudomonadati; phylum Pseudomonadota; class Alphaproteobacteria; order Hyphomicrobiales; family Hyphomicrobiaceae; genus Hyphomicrobium; species Hyphomicrobium album. The sequence goes on along the minus strand of NZ_WMBQ01000001.1, from coordinate 45,612 downwards.
GCGGGTGTCGATGTAGAGGTCGAGGCCGCGCAGGGCCCCGTTGCGCTGCAGCGGCGAGTTGGCGAACTCCTGGCCGCGCGGCTGAATCTTGATGATCGCCCGTCCGACGGGAACGACGACGTCGGTGAGGCCGGAGACGTCGATGATGGAGCCGGGGGCGAGGAAGGCGCGCCCGTTGTCGTCGGGCACATTGGAGTGAGTTGTGTTGATCGCCGCGAGATTGGTCGTCTCGATAGTGACGGAGCCCGACGGCGCGCGAATCAGCGTGTTCGTCTGGATGTCGACCGAGGAGCCGGTGAGGCTCACCGACAAGCCGCCGTTGAAGGCCGGCGCGGTCACGTCGGCGGCGTCGGCGTCCATGAGAATGGCGCTGCCCTCGGCGAGCGTCAGGCGACCATCGGCGACGAGCTTGATGGCGCCTGGCCGGTTGATGCCGGTCGTCGCCGTAAGGACACCGGCTTGCCGGGTCAGGGTACCAGCCATGAGGATGGCGCCGCGCTCGGCGGTGATGAGCCCGGTGTTGAGCGCGTTGTAGGCCGGCTCGCCCACGTAGTTGGGATTGGAGTAATAGAGATCGGCGAATGGAACTGCCGGGCCCGCTGCGAACTGCAGCTGCTTGTCGGTGCCGATGCTCACCGTGACTGTGCGGCCGGCGGCGAGCACGGCCTGTCCGTCGGCAGTGAGGATCGAGCCGGCGTTGTGCACATTGGGGCCGAACAGCATGAGGCGGCCGCCATCATTGAGCCCGCTCGCCGCCGCCGTGCGCAGGATGGCGCCGGCTTCCACGACGACGTCGCCCTCGATGGCATCGGGGATGACGAGGGCGCCCGTCGCATCAGGCAGCTTGCGGCTCTGGAAGATGGCCGTTCCCGAGGCAAACAGGCCGCTGAGGAACGCCTGGTTGCGGTCGGCGATGAGGTTGGTGTTGGGGCCCTTGATGTCGAGGCTGGACGCCAGGAGCGTGCCGACGTTCACCTGGCTGGCGCCCCCGAAGACGATGCCGTTGCGGTTGATGACGTAGACTTGCCCCTCGGCCTTGATGGAGCCGAGGATCTGGCTGGGCGCTGTCCCGGGATCGAGCACCCGGTTGAGGGCGATCCACGAGCCGGCATCGGCGCCGCCGGCGCGCTGGTCGAAGTAGAGCGTCGTCTCGCGCCCGACGTTGAAGCTTTCCCAGGTGAGGATCGCCTTCTGCTGGTTCTGCTTGACGGTGACGTTGGCGCTCTCACCATCCCGCATCTCGGTTGGCAGATCGGCGCCCTGCCACAATCCGGAGGTTGGATCGTCGGCGCCCGGCGCGACGAGGAGGCCGTTCGGCTGACCCGCGGCACCGCGGACCATGCCGTTCGGCACGAGGCTCACGCCCTGCTTGGCCAAGGCGCGTGCCGCGTCCTGGCCGGCGCGCATGTTCTGGATCGCCTGGCTTGCGCGCCCCAGCATATCGATCGAGCGCTTTGCCGCCGCCGCTGCCTGCGCAGCGGCTTCATTGGTCGCCGCATTCGCCGGCGGTCGGGACCCATTCCCGCCGAGCAGGTCGACAGCCGATGCCGACTGGTGCGAGCCGACAATGAGCCCGAATGCAACGATGGCGAGCCAGCTTCGAGTCGACACCCGTAAACTGTCCGAAGTCACTGCAAAGCAAAGAGATGCGTGCGGACGGTCGAGCATAAACACCCTCTCAGGCTCGTGGCCGGAACATGATGGCTTCGAAGGGTCGTTTGCGAGCAACGAACACCCGCGCACCGCTGTCGAAACAGGCCACGTTCGTGGCGCACGTTCCGGTCGGCTCGGCTGAACTTGCCCAGACCATTCTCAGTCCCCCACTGAGTATGACTATCGAGGGTGCGACCAACTGAAAGGGATCTTCAGTTTTTTGTTCTGACGGCGCGGGCTGCCGTTAGCTGAGGAGGACGATTCCTGCCGGCAGGCGCCGCACCTGAGCGCCATAGAGCGTTTCGATCTGCGGTATGACATCGTCAAGCCGGTCGAGATAGAAGCTTGCCAGTGCCACCAGCCTGCTTCCCAGGTCGCGGTCGAGGATGACGATTTTGCCGGGCCGATAGCGGTTCACTTCATCGACAACGTCCTGCAAAGGCTTGTTGCGGAACACAAGAAGCCCGCGCTGCCAAGCCGTAACGTCATTGGGGTCCACGTCTTTCACCTCCCCAAGTCCCTCATCGTCGTAGCGAACTTGCTGATCAGCTCGGAGCCTAAGTGCGCGATCGCGGCAGCGTACTTCGAGCGCGCCGCTGAGGCAGGTCACCGCGACGGTCCCACTATCGTTGCGCACGCTGAAGCGCCCATTGAGCGCACTCGTCTGGCCCGCACCCGCAATTACGGTGAGCAGACGCGCCCCTGCCGCGAAGGCAGCCTCTCCGGCGAGAAGGTCCATGCGCAGGCTATCGAGGTGGCCAGTGTCGAGGGCCAACCGTGAGCGCGTGGTCAGCTCCACCGATGCGTTGCCGCCGATGGCGATGGTCCGCCGTTCGCCGATACCGGTGCGAAAGTCGGCCGCGAAATCAACGATGGGCGACCACATGCCGAAGGGCGGATTGATGAGCGCGACGCCGGTGGCGGCGGCCGATGCTAGCCCCGCGCCCAGAAGCCAACGGCGCGTATGCCCGGATTCGCCTGAGCGACCGGCTCGCGCGTCAGCCGGCAGACGGGCGAGTTCGCCCGTAGCTTCTCCGAGGAGGTCCCAATGCAGTCTCGCCTGCGCGAATGCCTTGGCGTTGTTGGGGTCGCGTGCCTGCCACTCGCGAAAGGCCGCGGCGTCGCCTGCGGTCACCCTCCCCGAGGCCAGGAGGACGACCCAGGATCTCGCATCATGCTCTCGCGGCCCCCGCCGCTGTCGATCATTGCTCATGTCAGCACTTCTCGTCCGTCTGCGCACGGCACAACGGTCCGTTCCCTACGTCCCATCTTCTGACTTTGGTGGTGGGCCGAACCGCCGGACCACCTTCCTCCCGAGCCGCGCAGCGCAATGCTCGAGCGCGCGGCGCAGCTCGAACTGCACCATACGGTTCGATATTCCGAAGCGCTCGGCGATGACGTCGTGCGGGAGTTCTTCCACCCGCGCGGCCAACAAAATGGCCTGGCATCGCGGCGGCAGCTCCTGCAACGCTATTGCGAACTCATCGAGTTCCGAGCGGGCCGCCGTGATGGCTTCGGCGTCGAGAACATCTTCTGAAAGCCGCCAAAGCTCGTCGACCTCTACTGCAGAGAGCAAGCGCTTATCGGCCCGTTGGCGGTCCGCGGCGACGTTGAGCACCATCCGCAACAGATACGCATGCGGGTTGGCGATTGGGATCGCGCCATCGAACCGCTCGAGGCGCAAGTATGTGTCGTGCAGCACCTCGCTCGCGGCATCGACCGAACCCAATCGACGCGCCAGCCTGCGCTTCAAATCGGCATAGCCCGCCTCCAGCAAGGCGCGGAGGGCACCACGTTGCGTTGAATGCGTCATCGACCCGCTGTTTGCCTCAATTTAGTAGGCATGGGCGGCGCCGCTGCACAAACTTCATCCGGCCTTGAAAGATTGGGAGCGATGAGCAGTGTCGTGGGGCGTCGCAGGCCGCGCGGCGGAACGGCAGACGCAAGGCTGCGCAAAACCTTGAGGATGCGGCTGTCAAGATATGGGCTGCCCGTGGACGCAAGGAGCTCCGCCCGCTCCACGCCCCCTGAGCCATGAATCCAGAGGTCGATTGCTGCTCGATAGACCGCGCGTCGCAGGCCGGCGTCGCGGCACAAGGCCCGCAGAACATCGCCCTGCAATGCGGCCTCGAACCTGGATTTCTCATCCGCCGCACTTGTATCGACCGGTCCATCGTATGCGCTGGAGTCGTCCTGCAGCAGGATCGCGGAGCTCGACGCCGTGAAGCGGACCTTCGCGCGCGTCGTTGCGACCATGCGCATCAATGCTTCGCGCGGCGTGAACGACCCCTTGAGCGGCGCCGAACGCTGCAGCGCAAATGCTCGATCGCCCATGAGGATCTGATAGCCGCTGGATGCGCTGAAAGCCTCGAGCGCGCTCATCAAGGGTTGCGAAGGAATATTGAAGTCGACTTGGATTGCTTGTTCCGGTGCACGCGGCTCAGCCGACAAAGCCGCCCCATCCACAGCGATCACGGTGCTGAGGAACATGAAGCGAAAGAAGCATTGCCAGACAGCAGCCGTTGTCGACGATCCCGCTAGTTTGCCGAGACACATCAAGCTACCGGATGGTCCGCCCCAATGCCCATCGCAGCCACGGCGGCTTCCCAGGAGACGCCGGGCCGTGGGCCCCGATCACCTTATCTAAATACGAAGTGTGACAGTCGTGCGTAGTAACGACCGGATCGGAGCGTTCGTCCCGGTTCAGTGACTGACCTGCGGGTCCGCGACATCAAGGTCCGCTGATCACTTTGAAGTCGGCCTGGCTCTGGTTGCCGGCCGCGGCGACGACGACGGCGCCCTCGTTCAAAGTACGACGTAATTGGAAAAATCGGACATTATGATCTTACCCTTTGGCGCATAAAAGCAATGTTGACGGTATCACGATGTTCGCACCTCGCGATCGAGTCTATAATGCAATCGAGACCAACACTTGCTTAGAGACGTAGCGCCGATGGCGTGCTCTCGGCGTAAGCGAACCCTGGGTGCCTTGGCCCGAACAAGCTCTTCGCATACGCACAGCAGTCACGTGTCCGCTGGCCGACAGCCCGAGATTCTTCATGCGCCTTTATCTCGCTTGCCTGTTGCTCCTCACCCAGACCGCAACCGCCTCCGATTGGCAATGCGCCTCGGGCGGCACCGTTGAGCTCGATGCCGGCAAAGACGATGATGACCGCGCCGAAGCCAGCGGCGTGGTGGTCGACCCCGATGAAGAGCGCCTGTACATCGTCTCGAACGAGGCCCTGAAGCACGACGGCCGCTGGTACGCGATTCAGGAATTCCGCCGTGAACGCGAGAACCGCTATCGGATCACCCGGGACTTAGAGCTCTTTGAGGCAGGGAAGGAGAACTGCCCGCAATCGGATTTCGAAGCCCTAACCCGCAATGGTGACGATTTCTTCGCCGTCACCTCCCATTCCGTCGACCGCGCAAAGCAACGCAAGAACGAGTCGCCCAAGGAGAATGAGCACCGTCTTACCCGCGCCAACATCCGCACCTGCGATACCCGCAGTCAGCTCATCAAATTCACCATCGGCAGTGGCGATCGGGTAGAGATCAAGCAGCGCACAAGCTTGCGTGATTTCATCGACGCAAATGCCGTCCTCTCTCCGTTCGTCGGCTTGCCCAACAAGGAGAACGGCGTCGACATCGAAGGCCTTGCCGCCACCGACGACGCCCTTTTTGTAGGCTTCCGGGGCCCCGTCCTGCGTGAAAACTTCGTGCCGGTGCTGCGCCTCTCCAAGGATTTGGACCGCGAGAACGTGATGAATGCCAAAGTTCTCTTCGTCACATTGGATGGCCGAGGCATCCGTGACCTCGCCCCAGCCGATAACGGCCTCTACGTACTCGCCGGTCCCAACGGCGACGAGGAACAGAGCTTTCGTATCTACGCCTGGAACACCCGCACCCAGGTTGCTGGGAACGGCGAAGAGGCTGGTTCGGCCGAACGCCTCTGCGACCTCGGATACCACCCCAAGAACAAACTGCTCTCCAAGCCTGAAGGCCTGACCCTACTATCGCGCAATGGCGATGAGCTGCGCTTCCTTGTCGTGTTTGATGGTAAGAAACGCCCGACTGCGGAAATCTGGGACGTAAGACGCACTGACAAGTGAGACTTGCGCCCTTGCGGCACTACGCGATCAAAAACTCATTCGCCCAGCCTTGCCGGTTCCTCTCCGCCATAACCATGTCTGCAATGCTCACACGTGCGGGCGTACGTCGCGTTAGAGACGCGCGAGCAAGAGTCAGAGCATCTGCCGCCTTATGCAGAAGGGCGGCGATCACGACACAGTCAAGCGCCACGCCTCGCGTGCCCACGGCGGATTCCGCGCCGTGGATTGGACGCGATCGCCACTGGCCTTGGTCGCGCGTCCCGTCCTATTCGTGCTGCGCGGGTAGCTGTAGGGGGGAGTTCTATGACTTTCGAGGGCACGACGACCTTCGCTGAAGGCTCAGAGCAGATTGCCATTCAAGACGCACGAAAGCTCGATGGTGAGAGAGGAACTGCTTCCCGGAAGCACTTTCTCGACGCCTACGCAGAGCACCTAGAAGCACTGCAGCGCGACCGCTCGAAGAAGTGATCTCGGCCACGCTCCGCCTTTTGTGGAGCGGTGCACTTGGAGAATGGGCGAGATCGTGGCGCTCGGAGTGATTTACGCGGCGCCTCCTGAGGCAATAATGTCTCGGCCGCGGTCGAATTCATGTCGTCAACATGTAACTTTCTGGCTCTAGCTCACCACTGAGCGCATGGCGAGGCTGCGGGTGCGTTCACGCGCGGCGGCATTGCTCGAGCTGATATTCAGCATTCGCGCCAGAGTGCCGGGCTGCGCGGCGTGCCTTGTTGCCACTGCGCAACTGCCTTTGCGCATGAGTTGGAATCAGGCCCTCGTTGACAAGGACGCGAGCCCGCGGCGATGAGTGTGAAGGTTGCGGACGCTTGGATCGTAGGCGCGCATGGCAGTCGGACAAGTGGACGATAGTAGCGCGACTACCGTAACGCGCACGCTGCGTGCGCAGCGATCCCGGACGTTGCTTGTCACCCTGCTCGGTCTGTTTGCGGTCCTCAACGCCCACAACGACACAAGTTGGAGCCAAGGGGGGCCGCCCCCTGTCGATACCACCGTCGTTAACTTTCGAATTCCGAGCCAGCCGCTTGCGAGCGCGCTCGAGGGCTACGCGCGCGCATGTGGGATCGAGGTCTTGTATGAGAGCAGCGTCGTAGAGGGGAAACTCTCACTTCCACTTGAAGGTGAATACACGCCTGAAATGGCGCTGCAGATGCTACTGTCTGGCACTGAGCTGAGGGTTCGCTACGCCCGCAAGAACGCGATCACGCTTTCGGCTCATGTTCCAGAGGATGAGGCTAACCTTCCGCCGGCGACAGCCCTCGAGGAAGCCGACCTGTCCCTCGACACTCTGAAGGTGTCGGGGGGGGATACCGCGGATGCCTTCCGGCTGCGCGAGTTCGGCACCGTCATCCAGCTTGAGATCGAGCGCGCACTCCGCCAAAACGAAAAAACGCGATCGGGGAACTACCGGGTGAATGTGAGCCTGTGGGTCGATGCGTCGCGCAAGATTCGCCGGGTGACGCTGGCGCAGTCCACCGGGGACGTCGAGCGCGACGCTTCCATTCCTATCGCCCTGGAGGGGCTCACCCTCACGCGGGCGCCGCCGGCCAACGCGCCGCAGCCGGTTCAACTCGTCATTTCTGTGCGCTCACTGTAGATGGGTGTGCAATAGGTTAGCGCTGGCGCGGCGCCGCAAGCGGCGTGAGGTTTCTCTCCTATGGCATTCGAGCGGTTGCCCAACGACCAGGAGCAAACGAGCGTCGGCGCATCCGGCGAGGTGGTCCGCCTCCTTGTCGCTTCCGCGCTCGCGGTCATCCTGCTGGCCGGCGGCGTTTATTGGCTGCACCAGTTCCCCGCCCAACCCGGCATGCTGCAATCCGGCGCCATGGTCGAGGTCCAACTCGTATCGGTCGCCGAACTCCAGCCGACGGACACTGCCTCGGTCGAGGGCGTGGACGTTGAGGGAATATCCACGAAATCCGGTCCCTCTTCCCAGCAGGACGCATCGATCGCGGAGGAGGCGGAGCAGCCGCTGCAGTCTCCTCACCTCGATCCTATTGCCAAGGCAGATATAGACTACGCACCGGCCCTCGCGCGCAGCCCTCCAACCGAGACCGCCTTGAAGTTCCGCCAAATCCTACTGCGTCATATCGCGCAGTATCAGCGCTATCCGGCAGTCGCGCGTATGCAGCGGCTCGAGGGCACCGTGCAGGTTCTATTCCGCTTGCGCCGCGACGGATCGATCCTCGATGCTTGGGTCAGTTCAAGCTCCGGGACACCTATCCTCGACACCGAAGCAATCTCGACCTTGTACCGGGCCGAGCCGTTGCCAGCCATCCCCGGCGAGATGCCGGGCGAGCTCAAAATCGTGCTGCCGATCGCTTTCTCGCTGCGCTAGCGTCGCGCGTTGTAGGTGCCGAGATGCGTTGATACACGTCCGTCACATTACTGTTGTTCAGCTGCGTTAATTGCCTGTGGGGTTCCGTAAGTCGCGTGTGGGGGCGGCAGGGCGTGTCGGACGCGGATCGTACGGAGCTAAGGCATTTCCTGGTCGTCAACTACGCAGATCTTAGCCAGCGGCTCACTCGCAGGCTCGGGTCGCCTGAGGCTGCCAATGACGCCCTGCAGGAAACGTATCTGAGGCTTGAATCCGCGTCCGTCCTCAGCCCAGTTCGCAATCCCCTCAATTACCTGTTTCGAACAGCCCTCAACATCGCTGCCGATCGGCGGCGTGCGGAGACGCGCTATTTGACGACGACAGAAATCGACACGCTACTCGACTTCGCCGACGATGCGCCGGATCCGGCGCGCATTGTCGAGGGGCGCTCCGAGTTGCGCGCGCTTGAGCGTGCAATCGCGGAGATGCCCGAGCGCCGCCGCGCAATTTTCCAGGCCGTGCTCGTTGAGAAGACGCCGAGGCGCGAGCTGGCAAAGCGTTTTGGCATAAGCATTCGTACTGTCGACATCGAGGTCCAACGTGCCCTGGAATATGGAGCTCGTCGTCTGCAAGAAAATTCAAACGTGCATTGCGAAACTGCCCCCGGCGAATCGTCTATTGACTAGAGCCGCGCTTTTGCACGTAGCGGGGACAACGCCTTCCGGACCTGCGACGTGGGCTATTGGGTAGTGATGGAGCCCTTTGACAAGCCGCCCGATATCGACCCCTTGCTGCGCCAGGCGATTGCCTGGCTGGTGCGGTTGAAGTCGGGCGACGCCACCACCGCCGATGCAGCGGAGTTCACGCGTTGGCGCAGCCAAAGCGCTGAGCATGCGGATGCTGTTCGACGCGCCGCAAAACTTTGGCGCATGTCGGAAAGGGCCGCCGCCAACCTCGCCAGCGAAGGGGCGACGCCGTCCACCTCGACCGTTGTGCCACTGTGGCAGCGCCGCAGCACCCGCCGCGCTTTCCTCGGCGGGGCCATGGCTGCTGCCGCAGCCGGCTACTTCATCGCTCGCCCGCCGCTCAAACTATGGCCGTCGCTCGAAGAGCTTTCCGCCGACTATCGCACCGGCAAAGGCGAGCAATTGAAGGTCGCGCTCGGGTCGGGTGTCTCCCTCGAGCTTGGCACGCTGACCAGTATCGCCGTGGATTCAACCGCGTCCGCGATGAAAGTCGAGCTCATCGACGGCGAGGCCGCGATCAACGCCAGCACCGCGCCTGGGCAGGAGCTGGTCGTTTTCGCCGCTCGCGGTCTGGTCATCGCAACGCAGGCGGATTTCGACGCCCGCTGCATCGACGATGTCGTGTCGGTAACGTGTGCCGCGGGCGCCGTCGAAATCCGCTTTGGCGACAGTAGGGCTCACCTCCACGCCGGCCAGCGGGTCTCGTATTTAGGCGACGGGCTGAACGCGGTGGTCGACGTCGATGCGGCGCAGGCGACCTCCTGGCGCCAGGGTGTGCTGATCTTCAAGGACGAGCCGCTCAGCGACGTCGTCAAGGAGATCAATCGGTACCGCGCCGGGCGCATCATCATCACCAACGGCGATTTGAGCGCGCGCATCGTCAACGGTACATTCCACCGGGCGCAGCTGGACAATTTCCTTACCCAAGTGAAGCAGCTGTTCGGCGCTAAGGTTACCGAGCTGCCCGGCGGAGTGACGCTGCTCAGCTAGGGCGAGCGGTTGGTCGAAGCCTGATCGCGCTTACATCGGCTGCCGCACGATAGAGCATTGCGCCCTTTCCGCCACGGTCCGCGCCGCCAGGCAAAAAACTCCACTTTGCGATTCGCATCCGCTTCTTGGCGAACGTCTTACAGCTAGAGACCCGCTTGCAGCGCAACGCGTGTCGTAGGGGTTCTAGCGTACGAGTTGGCGTTTTATGCGTTCTCGCTCTTCGAAGCCTTGTGCCGAGCGTGCGTTCACGCGCGGCGGCACGCAGTTTGCGCCAGCGGCCGCGCTCTTTCTGGCCCTCGCCGGCAGTGTCTCGGCACCGCCGGCCGCCAGTGCCGATCCTCAGCAGCCGTCCGAAACCAATAAGTCCGAGACCGGCCAGGCCCAGGCCGATCAGTCGGAGAAGGGCGCGCAGGATGCCTCGGCCGCACAGCCCGGCGCGCCTCCGGCACCACAGGTCTTCGATGTCTACGAGTATCGCGTCGAAGGCGCCGACACTCTGGACCAGAGCGAGGTTGAGGAGGCGGTCTACCCGTACCTCGGCGAAGGGCGTACTCCGGCTGATATCGAGAAAGCGCGCGCCGCGGTCGAGAAGAAGTACCACGACAAGGGCCTGCAGACCGTCAGCGTCGCAGTCCGCCATCAGGACATCGACGATAAGTACGTGGCGCTCAGCGTGACGGAAATGCGCGTCGGGCACGTTCGGGTGACCAACTCGAAGTACCACGACCTCGACACCGTCAAGAAGAGAGCCCGCTCGCTGAAGCCGGGCGTCCTTCCCGATTTCGACGATGCCACGAAGGACATCATCGCCCTCAATCAATGGCCGGATCGCCGCGTGACGCCGGCATTGCGGGCTGGCGTGACGCCCGGCACCGTCGATGTCGATCTCAACGTCGAAGATAAGCTTCCGCTGCACGCCAGCGTTGAGCTCAACAATCGTCAGAGTCCGAACACGACGGACCTGAGACTCAACGGCACGATCCACTACGACAACTTGTGGCAGCGCGGCCATTCGCTGAGCTTTACCTATCAAACGGCGCCGCAGCGCCGCGACGACATGGAAGCCTTCTCCGCTTCGTACCTGACGAGAATTCCGGACGTCGAGTGGTTCAGCATCCTGACCTACGGCGTCATCTCACGCAGCGACGTGGCGCTGCTTGGCGACATCAATGTCGTTGGACCGGGCGAGACGTTCGGCATGCGCGGGGTGATCACGCTGCCGTCGAAGGAGAATTTCTATCACACGCTTTCGGTGGGGCTCGACTACAAGCATTTCGGCCAGACGCTCACTCTCGGCGACGACAGCTTCGATTCACCCATCACCTATTTCCCGGTTGTCGCCGCCTACAGCGCCAGCCTGCAGGTCGAGAAATCGCTCACGCAGCTCAGTGCCACGGTGACCCACGGCTTGCGCGGTTTCGGCAGCGACAGCTGGGCCGAATGGGATGCCAAACGCTACATGGCGACGCCCAACTTCTTCACCTTCAACGCCGAGCTGTCGGAGACCTATGACCTGCCCGAGGGGTTCCAGCTCTTCGGCAGGATCGGCGGCCAGCTCGGCGACCAGCCGCTCGTATCGAGCGAGCAGTACAGCATCGGCGGCTTGCAGACGGTGCGCGGCTATCTGGAATCGACGGCGCTCGGCGACAGCGGCGGCTCGGCCAGCATCGAAATCCGCAGCCCCAACATTGGCGCGTTGCTGCAGACCGAACTCGAGAAGTCTGGCGAGGCTCCGAAGGATCGCAAGATCTTCAACGATTGGCGCCTGTTCGCCTTCATCGACGGCGGCTTCACGATGATCCACGAGCCGCTGGTGGAACAGGAATCGCGCTCGAAGCTGTGGAGCTACGGCGCAGGCACGACCTTCAAGGCTTTTGATGTCCTCAACGGAATGGTGGCGGTCGCCGTTCCCGAGGCCACTGAACCGTCCGTCAAAGAGGGGGAGCCACGCGTGCTCTTCCGTATCTGGGGTGAATTGTGATGTCGATCTTCGAAGTCAGTTCGTCGCTTGGAACGCTGGAGAAGCGTCGCAGAAGTCGGCAGGCGACATTCCTGACATGGCTGCTCGCCGTGGCCGCGCTCGTCGCGTGGTCCCAGACCGCGCAGGCGTGGTGGAACGACGAATGGCAGCTGCGCAAGAAGATCACCATCGATACCAGCGCCTCCGGCGCCAATATCACCGATCCAATCGGCAGCGTGCCGGTGCTCGTGCGCCTGCACGTCGGCAACTTCCGTTTTGGGCAAGCCAAGGAAGACGGCGGTGATCTTCGTTTCATAGCGGCGGACGACAAGACGCCGCTGAAGCATCACATCGAAAAGTACGACTCGCTTCTCGGCGAGGCGTTCGTCTGGGTGCAGGCACCGGATCTTCCGTCCGGTGCAAAGACCGACGTCTGGCTCTACTATGGGAACAAGAAGGCCATCCCGTCGAACGATGCGAAGGGCACCTACGACGCCGATACGCTGCTTGTCTATCACTTCGCCGAGCGCGGAACCCCGGCGCAGGATTCCTCGGTTTGGGCCAACGGCGCCCAGAGCGCGGGCCAGCCCGCCGACGGCGCCATCATCGGCAGCGGCCTGCGGCTCGACGGTCAGTCGGCACTCATCGTCCCCGCTTCGCCTTCTCTCTCCTTACCCCAGGACGGTTCGCTGACCTGGTCGGCGTGGGTGAAGCCGGCGGCCGCGCAACCGAACGCCAGCCTGTACAGCCGTCACGATGGTCAGAACGCCATCGTCATTGGGTTCGACAACGGCTCGCCGTTTTTCGAGGTGACGAATGCGGGAACCGTGCAGCGCACGTCAGCCGGTGCTCCGGTCAGCCTGAACACGTGGCATCACTTGGCTGTCACGGCCAGCGCTGGCGTCGCCACGGTGTATGTCGACGGCACTCCCTACGCCACTCTCAACGCGCCCTTACCTGCGCTCAACACGATCAGCGCCATCGGTGGCAGCACGGCTCCTCATGCCTCCGCTGCGCCGACCGTCGCGCCGTCCGCGGAAGCACCGACTTTGCCGGCCCCCACGACCGGCAACGCCTCAACCTCCGCGGACGGTGCGGCTCCATCCGCCACTCCTGACGCAGGCGGCGCGACTCCCCCCACCCCACCTGAGGCGAGCCCAACCAATCCTGACGCGAGCGGCGCGCCGCCAGGCGGAGGTGCAGCTCCCGCGTCTGACGGCCAGTCTGACGGCACGGCAGGGGATGCCGGCGCGGCGCCCACGCCGGCGACCGACGCGACGGCGCCGACGGCCGGTACCGCTGCGCCGACGGCCGGTACCGCCGCACCGAGCGCCGACGCGGCTGCGCCCGCGGCAGTTCCAGAACCCACGCCCAGCCCAACGCCCGCTCCTGTAGTTGCCGCTCCTGTAGTTGCCGCTGCTGTGGGCTTTGTCGGCGATATCGACGAGGTCAACATCGCCAAGACCGCGCGCACGCCCGGCTTCCTGAAGGCGCAGGCCATCGGCAACGGTCCCGAGCAGGCCAAGCTCATTTCGTTCAGCGTCGACGAGGAAACATCGAGCTGGCTGTCCGGCTACTTCGCTGTGATCTTGCGCTCGGTGACGATCGACGGCTGGGTGGTCATCGGCTTCCTCGTCGTGCTCGCCGTCATCAGCTGGTTCGTGATGTTCGACAAGGCTTCGATGCTGAAGAAGCAGACCAGAGCCAACTCGCACTTCACGAAGGCCTTCCGCGCGGCGACCGCGAACCTGGGGGCACACAACGTCCGCTTCGACGAAATCAGCGGCCACATCGTCGCCGGTGACGAGAAGCTGATGCGCCACTCTTCGCTGTTCCAGATCTACCAGGTCGGCGCCGAGGAGATTGCGCAACGCTTCAGCCGCGATCCTGCCAGGGCGCATGTGCTCGGGGCAGCATCGATCGCCGCCATCCGCGCCAGCCTCGATGCCGTGATGATCCGGGAGTCGCAGAAGCTCAATCGCATGATGGTCATGCTCACCATCGCCATCTCAGGAGGCCCGTTCCTCGGCCTCCTGGGAACGGTCGTCGGCGTCATGATCACCTTCGCCGCGATCGCGGCCTCGGGTGACGTGAACGTCAACGCGATCGCACCCGGCATCGCCGCGGCACTCGTCGCTACCGTCGCCGGTCTCGCCGTCGCGATCCCCGCCTTGTTCGGCTACAACTACCTCATCTCGCGCATCAAAGACCTGACCAACGACATGCAGGTCTTCGTCGATGAGTTCATCACGCGGATGGCCGAGACCTATGCGGAGCGGCCCGAGCCGCGTCCCGTCAGCCTTGCGGCGGAGTGACGGCGATGCAGCTCAACACCGAATCCAAGCCGTACGACGACATCAACATCACGCCGATGCTCGACTTGGCGTACGTGCTGCTGGTGATCTTCATCATCATGACCACCGCCACCATCCAGGGCATGAAGGTGAACCTGCCGAAGGCAAGCCCGTCGCCATCGCTGGCCCAGCAGACGACCAAGGCCATCACGATAGGCAACGACGGCAAGGTCTTCCTCGACACTATTCCCGTCACGCTCATCGAGCTCGAGCAGCGGCTGGTGCAGCAGAAAGCGCTGACGCCGGAGTTCCCGGTTGTCGTACGCGGCGATGCGCACACTCAGTTTCAGAACGTGGTGGACGTCCTCGATCTGCTGTCCCGCCTGAGCATCACGCAGGTCGGCGTCGCAACGAAGCCATTGGTTAAGTAACCCGACCATGAGCGCGCCAGACGATCGCAATCCTCGCACGCGGCCACTCTGGCTGTTCGGCGCCGCCTTCACCGCCATGGTGATGCTCGCCGGCGGCGCCGCGTGGCTGATGCTGGGCGATAACACGCCGCCGCCGCGCCGCGTGCCGGAGCCGATCATCGTGCGTCTGGTGCCGCCCCCACCGCCACCGCCGCCGCCGCCGGAGCAGAAAGAGCCCGAGCCGGAGCTGATCGAGCAACCGAAGATGGTCGAGCCGGAAACCAAGGACGAGCCGATCGAAGAGCCCAAAGAGGAGGCGCAAGACGAGGCGAACGACGAGCCGCCTCCGGGTCCTCTGGCGCTCGATGCGGAAGCCGAGGGTCCCGGCGATGCAATGGGTCTTGGCGCCAATCCAGGCGGCCGTGGGTTGCTGGGGGGAGGCGGGCGCAGCCGCTGGGGCTGGTACGCATCGATGGTGCAGGGCGAGATCGAATCGGCGCTGCGTAACAACGCCAAAACTCGCAACTCCCTGATGCAGGTGCAGCTGCGCCTGTGGGCGGACAGCTCCGGGCGCATCCAACGCGTTCAAATCGTTTCATCGACTGGGACCGCGGAACTCAATGCGGTCCTTCAGAACGTCGTCCTTCCCGGACTTCGGCTACGGGAAGGGCCGCCGGGGGACATGCCGATGCCAATGGTCACGCGGATTACGGTGCGACGGCCAAGTTGAAGTGTGTAATGGGGGTGGGTTAGTCTGATGCACGGTAATAGTAAGCGTAGCGTTCGTGTAGGGCTGCTGCTCGGCAGCTCTCCGAGGGTGTCGGCGATCGCGATGGCGGTATGCCTCGCCGGAGCCGCAACTAGCCCGGTCAAGGCGCAAAGCGTCGTCGCCAAGAACAGCGCCGCCGGCATCTCGGCGCAGGCGCCGCGCCAATTCGGCGGCGAGATGTTAGCGCAGGCCGCAACGCAAGCGGCCTCGGGCACCGAGAAGACCGACAATCCAAAGGTCTCCGACAAGAAGCCGACATCGCCCAACGCCACCGCCAGCCTGGTGAACGCGCTCGTCGAGAAAGGAGTCCTCACTGAGGAGCAGGCCACAGCGATCATCCAACAGGCCGACGATGAAACCTACGTTGGCCGCGAGGCCGCCAAGGACGCCACCGTGCAGGCCGCCGAGGCCGCCAAGGCTGCTAAGGAAGCGGCGCTCGCCGCCTCGCCGCCGGGCACCAAGCACGTCTCGTACGTCCCCGAAACTGTAAAGCGCCAGTTGCGCGACGACATCCGCGCGGAGGTTATGGATCAGGCCAAGCGCGAGAACTGGGCGTCTCCCGGCAAGTATCCGGAATGGGCCTCGCACATGAAATTCTACGGCGACATACGCGCCCGCTACGAGGGAATCTTCTTTCCCGACGGCAACGCGCCGGGTGGGTTCTTCCCGAACTTCAACTCCATTAACACCGGCAGCCCCTATGACATTAGGGGAGGGGCAACCAATCCCTATCCCAGATACAATACCGACCAGGACCGCACCCGCTTCCGTACGCGTGTGCGGCTCGGCCTCAACGCCGATCTCGGCGAGGGGTTCACGGCCGGACTGCGCATGGCCAGCGGCAATGACGGATCGCCGGTTTCGCCCAACCAGACGTTCGGCAGCTCGGGCGGCTACTTCAGCAAGTACTCGATCTGGCTCGACCGCGCCTTCATCAAGTATGCGCCCATCGAGGAGGCGAAGCTCAGCATCGGCCGCTTCGACAACCCGTTCTTCGCCCCGGCCGACCTCGTCTGGGATCCGGATCTCGGCTTCGATGGTGTCGCGCTGCAGGCCAAGCACGAGATCATGCAAGACCTCGTTCCTTGGGCCGTGGCCGGCGCGTTTCCGATCTTCAACACGGACTTGAACTTCGCCAGCAACGAGGACAACAAGTACGATAGCGAAGACAAGTATCTCTACGGCGCCCAGGTCGGCGTCGCCTGGAAGCCGCGCGAAAACATTGGGCTCAAGTTCGGCGTCGCGTACTACGACTTCGACAACGTGAAGGGCAAAGTGTCGTCCGAGTGCGAGGTCATAAACTCCTCGAGCGCCTGCGACACCGATGCGTTGCGTCCGTCGTTCGCGCAAAGGGGCAATACGTATACGCCCCTGCGCAACATTCAGGCCAATGCGAGTAACGGCAACGGAACCACAAATCAGTTCCAATACTTCGGGCTTGCGAGCGACTTCAAGGAGCTCGTCGTAACGGCGCAAGCCGACCTTGGGTACTTTAGCCCCTATCACATCATCATCGACGGCGAGTACGTGCAGAACCTTGCCTTCGACCGTTCGGCCATCGTCGGTCAGGGGGCCGTCAACAACATCGGCGCCAGCTTCAATGGCGCCCCCGGCACCTACGACGGTGGCGGCTACGGATGGTTCGTGCGCACCACCGTCGGCCACACGGAGCTCGAAGAGTTCGGCGACTGGAACACGCACCTTGGCTACAAGTGGCTAGAGTCCGACGCCACGCTCGACGCCTTCACCGACTCCGACTTCGGTCTCGGCGGCACCAATCTCAAGGGCTTCATCGTCGGCGGCAATCTCGCGCTCAGCCACAGCGTCACGACGACGGTAAAGGGGTTCAGCGCCAACGCCATCGCCGGCGCACCTTACTCCGTCGACATCCTCCAACTCGACGTCAACGCAAAGTTCTGATCATGCGCAACAAACTCCTTTTCGCCACGTTGCTTGCCGGCGCTCTTGCGTCGGCGGCCATGGGCGCCGACTCGGAGCTGGAGCGGCTGCGTGAGGCGCTGCGCAGCATCACCGGCCAGGTACGCGGTCTTGAGGATCAACGCCTTGCGTTGCAAAACCAGGTCGCCGCCGGCGTGCGCGAGCGCGATAAGCTTAAGGTCGACCTCGTTGCCGCCAAGGCGCGCATCAAGGCGGTGCAGAAGGCGCACCGTGAGGCCGTCGCTGAGTTCAATCAGCGGCTCGAAGAGCGCAACCAGGTACTCGAGAAGTGGAAGGCGGCCTACGAGGAAGCGGCGACTGTCGCGCGCGCGAAGGATGCCGAGCGTGCAAAGTTCCAAGCCGAGGCGGTCGCCTACAAGGCCAGCACCAAGGGTTGTGCTGCGCGCAACGTCAAGCTGGTCGCCATCGGCCGCGAGCTGGTGGACCGGCTAGGTAAGGTGCATTTCACCGACGCCCTCTTAGCGCAAGAGCCACTAACTGGGCTCAAGCGCGTCGAGGTGCAAAACACGCTGCAGGACTATCAGGACAAAATCCTAGAGCAGAAGGCTACACCATGAAACACACCCGGAGAAATACGGCTACCGTCGCTCGCATCGCCACGGCCACAGGTCTCCTGACGCTATTCTGTGCGCCTGCCCTTGCGGCTGATCCCAAGGCCGGCGTTGCGCCGGCTGCCAAACCTGCCCCGCAGGCTCCCGCCGCGCCCGCCGCGGCGGTGAAGGCGGCGCCGGCGCCCGCGCCTTCCGGAAGCGGCGAGACCATCGCCCGCGCCGGCACCACCGAGCTGAAGGACTCGGACATCCGCAACTACATCGCCGCGTTGGGACAGCGCGAGCGCGCTGCCCTGGCGCAGGATCCTGCGGCGCTCGCGCAGTTCGTGCGCGTGTTGCTCGTCAATCAGCTCGTGCTGAAGGAGGCGGTCGCCAAGCAGTGGGAACAGCAGCCCGCCAACGCTGCGATCCTGCAGCGTGCCCGCGAGAGCGCGTTGATCGAAGCCTATCTTCAGGCAGTGTCCGCGCCGGCCGCGGACTTCCCCGCCGAGGCCGATGTGCTCAAGGCCTACGAGGCCAACAAGGCGGCGCTGCAAGTGCCAAAGCAGTACAACCTGGCGCAGATCTACGTCAGCGTCGGCAAGGACGCGGACAAGGCCGCTAAGGATAAGGCCAAGCAAAAGATCGATGAGATTGCCGCCAAGGCGAAGGCACCCGGCGCTGACTTCGCGGCCATCGCACGTACTGGCAGCGATGCCAAAGAGACGGCCGGCAACGGCGGCGAGATCGGTTGGGTGAGCGAGGCGCAGCTTCGTGGCGAGATCAAGCCGCTGGTTCTCGGCCTTACGAAGGGTGGCGTCACCGACCCCGTGCAGGTCGATGACGGCTGGCAAATTATCAAGCTGCTGGATGTCAAGGAACCTCGCACCCTTGAACTCGCGGAAGTGCGCGAGGCTCTTACGCAGCGCATGCGCGAGGAGCAGGCGGTGATCAACCGCCGCGCCTATGTCGCCGGCCTGTTGAAGCAGGACGCTCCTGTCATCAACGAGCTGTCGCTCGGCAAGCTGCTAGGTGGGGCGAACGCACCGTCCGCCTCGCAGTGACGACGGAGCAGCTGCGCGGGCCGAGCACTCTCGCTTGACCCGCGCGGCCGCTCTCTTAGTTTCCACAACAAACACAGGCCGACGACAATGAAACGGCGTGACCGATCGGGTGGCGCGTACGCGCAGTGGGTGACCTACACGTTGGCGTCGGCCATACTGGCCGCCGGGTATGGGCCGGCGATGCCCCAGCAGCCGTCAAAAAGCGCCGCCGAAGCGCCCTTGGCCTGGCGTGAATTTTCCGCGCGCCTCAAGGCCGAGTGCGAGAAGACCTTACAAGCGGACGATGAGACTGCCCGCCGGCTGCAGGCAACGCTCGAAACGCTGCGCGCCAGCTCCCCCGACCAAGCCCCGCTGCGCGTATTGGTGAGCGTCTGGGTTGGCGGCGTGGGAGACGTCGACCGCATTTCCTTCCAGCCGCTGCCGACCGAGCAGGCGAGCGCAGATCTCAAAACGTTGCTGAGCCGCGCGACGCCGGGTGCGCCCCCTGCCGACATGCTACAACCCGTGCGGCTCATGCTGTCGCTGACACCGCGTCAGTAGTCTCTCACTCGCTTGTTCATGCGCCTTCTCCGAAGGAGACCGTCCATGCGACGACTGATGATCACTTTCCTCCTGATTGCGTGCTCGGGTGGCGTTCTCCTCGCGCAGCAGACGCCCTCCGCCAACGTTCCGGCTGGCGATCTGCCGCCCGCGCCCGGCGCGTTGACGGCCGGCACCCCGGACACCGACGACGTCGAGAGCTGCGTCGAGGTCGAGATCGGCGGCGCCAAGGCCCTCGACTGCATCAATCGCAAGCTCAAGCGCGACGCCGAGAAGGTCGCGCCGGTCAAAAACCTGCCGCCCGTCGACGCCACCTCGCAGGATATTCACCTCGGCATCGTCAACGCGCCGGCCGTCAAGCAGCAGTACGGCCCCAACTTCGGAAACTCGGCCGTGCCCTACCGCCCCTCGCGAACGTTCACCCCGCCGCTTAGCCCGCCTTGAAGCGCGGGCACAGTCGGACATTGGCTGATGGCAGTTCTCGATACGCTGCTGTCACGCAACAGCAGCGTCGGGACCAAACACATGTCGTCAATCTGTAATGTGTCGCCGCTAGCGTCCCCAGTGGGGATGCCTGTCATGGTCGATCACGTCGGGCTCACGCAGTGCGTGCGCGCGGCAGGTGGTCGGCGCAAGACACCAAGCCGAACCGGATTGAGAGAGTTGTGCTCAGCTTTCAGCTTGGCTATGTGGCGGCTGCGGTCTTAGCCGCATCAGCGGCCACTGCCGCTTCAAACGCACAATCCTTGGATTCAGCGGCGGCGCCGGCGATCAGTTTTGACATCCCGAGTCAGCCACTCGCCAATGCCCTATACGCTTATAGCACCGCAACCGGCATCGAGATCCTGGTTCCGGGCGACATGCTCGAACATCGGCGCGCAGGCGCAGTGCGCGGCGTCCTCCCCGCCGAAGAAGCGCTGCACGTCTTGCTCTCCGGGACCGGCCTCTCGCCGCGCAATACCGGCGTTCGTGCCTTTACCTTGGTCCCCGTTGTAGCCCCGTCTGCGGCGCCCGCTACGCGCGTCCCCCGATTTCCCAAGTATTCTGCTGCGTTGCAGGCCGCCGTGACGCGAGCGCTCTGCCGGCTGGAGAGAACGCGCCCCGGTCGCTACCGGATCGCCGCGCGCCTCTGGGTTGCCCCAACGGGAAGGGTGACGCAGGTGAGCCTGCTCGGCAGCACAACGGATGGCAAACGCGATGCCGCGCTCGTCAGGTTGCTCAGTACGGTGGTCGTCGGCGAGTCCCCGCCGTCCGATATGCCGCAGCCGACGACGATGATGGTGCTTCCCAATCGTAGTGACGCGGCGGGGTGCGGCGCAGGCGGTCCGCCGCCATGACGGAAGCAACGTGGGCGACGCTGCGCGCCATGCTCGTCGAGCGATACACCGAATTCAAGCTTCGCCTTGCGCGACGGCTGGGCTCGATGGATCTGGCGGCCGAAGCGTTGCAGGAAACGTGGTTGCGCCTCGAGCGGCCGGGTCATCCTGGCGTCCTCGACCGGCCGGATGCCTACCTGTTTCGTGTGGCGCTCAACGTGGCGGCGGATCGCCGCGACGGCGATCGCCGGCGGCTGGCGCTGTCAGAAATCGAGTCTCTGCGCCATCTCGATGACGACCAGATCGACCCCGCACGCATAGCCGAATCCCGCGCCGAGATCGCTGAATTGTCGCGCGCGCTCGATGAGCTGCCCGCGCGCTGCCGCGCCATCTTCATCGCGTCGCGGCTGGATGAGCTGCCCCACAAGCTGATCGCGGCGCGCCACGGCATCTCGACGCGCATGGTGGAACGTGAGCTGAAGAGAGCTCTCGAGCACTGCGCAGAGCGGCTCGGCAGGCATACGCGCGCCGTTCGGCACAACGGCGCGAAGACAGTCGAAGCAATAGAGAGTTCTCAGGCGCCGACTAAGCGGCCGAAGGCAAGCGATGACTGATCCCAATCACTCGAGTGCGGAGATCGAGGCCTTAAAGCACGAGGCGCAACGTTGGGTGTTGCGACTGACGTCAGGCGAGGCGACGGAGGCGGACGCAGTGGCGCTCAATCGCTGGCGGCTTACGAGCGTTGCGCATCGACAAGCATTTGCCGAGGCTAATCTGCTCTGGACCAAGTTGCAGCCTGCGACCGCCATATCAGCGCGGGACGGGCCCGCAGCGACGACATCGTCCTCACAAGACAGCGGGCGACACCCCGCTCACCTGGGCCGGCGCGCGTTCCTTGGTGGCGCGATTGCCGCAGCTGCTGCCTACACGGTCGTGCGCCCTCCGTTTGAGCTATGGCCCTCCCTGGCGGAGTTGAGCGCGGACTATCGAACGGGCATCGGTCAGCAGCGGCAAATCCCTCTGACGGGGGACATTTGGCTGAAATTGAACACGCGGACCAGTGTCTCTGCGCTCTCCTCGCGCGGCGGAACGGTCGACGCTGAACGGATCGAGCTGATCTCGGGCGAGTTGGCAGCCGCCACGAATAACTTGAGCGCTAAGCCACTGGTTGTCGTCGCTGGCGAGGGGCAGACCACGGCAACGCACGCTCGCTTCAATGTTCGACATGACGGGGGCACGGTTTGCGTCACGTGCCTCGACGGCGAACTCGAGATCAAGCACCCACATCGCTCCTCGGCGCTGCGATCGGGCCAACAGGTCGCCTACAACACACAGAGCATGGGTGACGCCGTCAACGTCGACACGGACGCAGTATCCGCCTGGGAACGGGGCCTATTGGTCTTCCGCAACGACCCGCTCGCTCGCGTAATTGAAGAAGTCAACCGCTACCGATCCGGCAAAATCGTCCTGATGAACGAGGCTCTCGGGCGCCGGCCGGTGCTCGCTACGTTTCGGATTGATCGCATGGACGAGGTTGTTCCCAGGTTGCAGGCGGTCTTCGGGGTGAAGATCCAGACGTTCCCCGGCGGCATCGTCGTCGTGATCTGAAAGCCCAGCAACGACGGAAAAATCCAAGTGCCATGTCGGATCGGCTCCTCGGCATCGGTCAACCTTTCGAGTGGTTGCGAGGCGCGACATCGGTCTGCCGGTGCCGGTCGACGCGTCCGTCGATGCCTGAGGGGGATTGATGTCTGCTTTTCCATTGAAGTCCGGCTCGTTCCCTGCCGGCCCGCTGTGCACGAAGATGTTGGCAAGTGTCTTCCTGGCCGGGATTTGTGCCGCAGCAGGCCCATCGGCATGGGCGGTAGATCTGTTGGGAGGAAGCGGAGCGCGGCCACCCGCAAATGCGGCGGCAAGCGAAGCGGCGGCACAGGCGGCGGCCGCTTCGAAGAGCTCGATCGATGCACTGGGCCGTGCCTCGCAGGCCATCCAGAACATGCGCCGAGGTCAAGACGCGGCACGTGCCTTGGCGAAGCAGGGCGCTAGCCCGGTGCCAAACGGGCTCGGCCCAGGCGGATTGCTGCCCCAGGGCGGACTGAGCGGCGCCCAAGTCAAGGAAGGCGACCCGGCGACCATTACCTTCGATACGCCGACGAGCTGGACCGGCATCGAGCTGCGGGGCCCCGAGGGGGAGCATCCTGGACTGTCGCAGACGACACGCCCGGACGGGTCACAGGTCACCATCAAGCAGAACCAGCAGAAGGCCATCCTTACCTGGGAGAAGTTCAACGTCGGGCGCGAGACCGAGCTCTATTTCGACCAGACGGCGGGCGGCGCCAATGCCAGCAGCTGGATAGCCCTCAACCGCGTGCTCGATCCCGGGACGGCCCCCAGCCAGATCCTGGGTTCCATCAAGGCAGAGGGCCAAGTCTACGTCATCAACAAGAACGGCATCCTGTTCGGCGGCGCCAGCCAGATCAACACGCACTCGCTGGTCGCCTCCTCCCTCGCCCTGTCCGATGCCCAGTTCATGGCCGGCATCGGCGTTCAGCGCACGACCCCCGGCTCTGGTTACATCATTCCGCAGTTCGGGGATTTTCCGACCAACGACTCGGAGAGCTCTCCGGCCCCCTACCTACCCGGCGACGTCACCGTCGAGGCCGGTGCGCAGCTGAAGAGCGGAAAGCAGGGTCTCGTCGCGCTCTTCGGATCGAATGTCACCAATCGCGGCTCCATCGAGACACCCAGCGGCCAAGTGCTCCTGGCTGCCGGCGAGAACGTCTATCTGGCCAACAGCCAAACGAGCGGCATCGGCGCGTTGATCGGGCTGGAGGCCTATGTCAGCGCACGGCCAGAAAGCATACAGGGAGTACTCGGCGGTCTTCCCGCGCAATACGCCCGCACCGCTCTGCTGGGGATGAATGCCGTCAATGACGGCCTGATCATCGCCGACGAAGGCAGCATCAGGATGGTCGGGCACAAGGTCGTTCAGAACGGCGCGCTGCAAGCTCTGACGACTTTGAATGCTGCCGGCGGCATTTCGCTGATGGCCCACGATACGTATCGCTTCAGCCCGTTCGGCGGCAATTCTGCGGCTCGCGCCGGCGAGCTTATTCTCGGCGAGAACAGCGTTACGTCGGTGCTGATTGATCGCAATGAGCAGACGGGAACGGGTGGCACGGCGGGTAATGCATCGCTGGTCAGGCTGTGGGGTCAGTCGATCCTCCTCGCGAAGAATGCGCTCGTCAAATCGGAAGGCGGCCAGATCGACATCGGGGCGTTCGACACTCTTGAATCCGGCTCGCCTTTTCTCGAGCTGCCGACGGCGCCCAGTGCCGGCGCACGCTTCATGATGGCGGCCGGCGCGCTGATCGACGTGTCGGGTGTTCTCGACGCTGCCGTTCCTGTGGCGCGAAATTTCGTCGAGGTCGAGGTCCGCGCCAACGAGCTGCGCGATTCCCCATTACAGCGCGACGGAATTCTCAAGGGGAAGAAGATCTGGGTCGACCGGCGCGTCAGCGGGACCCGCGAGGACGGCACCACCTGGTACGGCACGGAGGTGGTGGACGCCAACGCGTACATTGCCAATGTGCCCACCTCGATGGCTGAACGCTCGGTCAAGGGTGGAACGGTGACAATCCACGCCGGCGAGGTGGTCATGATGCCCGATGCGGAAATAAGCATCGCCGGCGGCTCGTTGCGCTATCTCGACGGTGTCGTCCGTACGACCACGCTGCTCGGGGCTGATGGCCGGCTTTACGACATCGGCAGCGCACCCGCCGACATGACTTATGTGGCGCTCGGTGGCGGGTTCACGCGCAATCACGCGCGTTGGGGCGTCACCCAGACCTGGGGCAACCCGCTGTGGTCCGGGACACGCTTCGAAAAGGGCTATGTCGAAGGCGCCGAGGCCGGAACGCTCCAGATTCACGCGCCGGTGCAGGTGCTGGATGGTCGCGTACTCGCGCATGCGATCACGGGCGGGCGCCAGTTTGATGCGCGGCCTAAAGGCGGATCCTTCACCATCGGCTCGGTCTCCCCGCCCGATACGAGTTTCAATGCCAACAACGTCCTGCTCCAGGCAGCCGCAGGCGCATTGGCCAGCAACTTCACGATGAGCAGCGTGCTGCCGACGGATAGGAGCTCGACCGTGACCCTATCAACGGCGATGCTCAGCGACAGTGGGTTGTCGGCGGTCAATCTGATCGTCAACGGCAACGTCACTTTCGCAGCAGACTCCGATATCCGCTTGCTGCCCGGGGCCAGCCTCAGCGTCTCCAACGGAGTTGGCGATTCGATCACCGTTGATGGCTCGATCCAGATCGCCGGCGGCACCGTTAGTCTCGGCTCCCGGGGATCGCTCACGGTCAAGGCAGACGCAAGGATCGACGTGAGCGGCCAATGGACCAACCGGCTCATCGCGTCGCCGACGGCTACGGAAGCGCGCAATGGCGGATCGATTACGCTTGCTGCCGAAGTCGTCAACCAACTGGTCTTCGAGAACGGCGCGGTGCTCGCGGCCGACGCCGGCGCCACGCTGGATGCCAATGGCAAGATCAAGACAGGCACGGCTGGTTCGATTCAGCTCACGGGCACAACGGCCGCCAATCTTTCCGGCGTGACGATGAGTGCCTACGGCATAGCGGTCTCGGACAAGATCAGTGTGGCGAGCATGGGAGGTAAGCTCACGCTCAATCTGCCGGCATTCTCGGTTGTCTCGAACGACGCAACGCCGACCGGCAGTTCACTCCGCGCAGATTTCTTCGATCGCGGCGGGTTCGGCGATTTCACCTTCAATCTCTCGAGCCTGGAAGACGGGATCGTCTTTTCGCCTGAGGTTCAGACCAGGATCCTGACGCGCGACTACGCAACGCAGGCGTCGGCCGGCACCATGGAAGCGGTGGCAGCGGCGACGACGCTTGCGCCAGGCCAGCGTCCTGGCGCCAGGCTGGCTATGACAGTCGCGAACGGCTTTGTGCTGGGAGCCGACACTGTCATCGCTCCCGGCATCGGCGGCAGCGTCAGCATCGCAGGCGCGGCCGGCAACATCACGATTGCCGGCAAGATCGATGCGCCGGCCGGCTCGATCAGCATCAATGCCGGCAACGTCACGCTGGCTTCGACAGCGCAACTTCTCGCACGCGGCGCAACGCGCATCGTTGTTGACCCGAGCGGCCTGCGCAACGGCCAGGTTCTCGACGGCGGCAGCGTTTCCGTCGCTGCCGGCAACTGGGCCGCTGGCGCGCTCATCGACGTATCGGGAACCACTGGCGAGATCGACGTCGTCAACGGCGTGGTCGGGATCGACCAAAGCTATAAGCCGCTTTCGCTCGCGAGCGCAGGCGGATCAATCTCCGTCCAAGGCCGTAGCGGCCTTATTGCCAGCACGCTGGTTGCGAACGCCGGTGGCACTGGTGCCGCGGGCGGTACCCTTCGACTGATCGCTGAGTCTCCCGCAGTATCAGTGAGTGCCATACCAACGACCGTCTACTATCAGGATGCAAATGGGGCCTGGCAGGCACGCACCAATACTCAGGACCTCGATATTCTCAACCAGTTTCCTGGTGCAGCGATCACGTCGAACTCGGTAGTTGCCGCTGAAAGGACCAAGGTCGTCAACGCGACGAGGAACGGCAGCGGCGGCCTCCTGACAATCATCAATGACGACACTTTAGTACCAGGTGGTGCGGGCTGGGAGACCTACGGTGTCACGCTCCAGGAGATCGATCCGACACTCCTCCAAAACACTCTCAATGCGGTCAGTCTTTACAATTCCATCTACTACAGCCGCAGCGGTAGTGGCACAGCCGTTAGCCCCTTCGTCTACACGAAGCTGAACTACTCGCCCGTCATCACGGAACTTGCGGTTCGACAGTCCGCGTTCCAACACGGCGGCTTTGCCGACGTCGCTTTGCAGGCCTCGAAGATCGGTGTCCGCTTTGGCGACGGCGTCGATATCGCCGCTAGCCGGCGGATTTCCGTCACGGCTTCGTTGGTGACCAATTTCAGCGGCGCCAGCGCGCGACTCACCGCGCCGCTTGTGACATTCGATGCAGGTAGGGCGGCGGCCACGGCAACGAACCGCGCCGGCGCGTTCTCGGTTCACGCTCAGCAGATAGACGTGTCGAGGGCGGCGTTCAAAGGCTTCGCCGATATCTCACTCGACAGTGCGGGCGACCTCATCATGTCGGGAAGCGCGGGCGCCCCAGCTAGTCTTTACGCCGACGGCGCCCTCAATCTCAGTGCCGGACAGATCTACCCAACCACTCAGACGCCTGCGACGATAACGGCTACCCACGCGATCACTGTCGATCAAAATGGCACGCATCCCGTTGCGCCGCTTTCGGCTGGCGGCAAGCTCACTCTGGCGGCGCCGACGATCGTCCAGAACGGAACTCTGCTGGCCCCCTTTGGGCAGATCACGCTTGACGCGACATCGAGTTTGACGCTCGGCCCCGGCAGCCTCACGTCCGTGTCAGGTGCTGGCTTGATCGTGCCCTACGGCCGGATCGTCGACGAGGTGTTCTGGTATGCGGACAACCCCAACACGCCAAATCTAACCCCTCCGGAAAAGCGCATCACGCTCAAGGCACCTACCGTCGACACGCAGGCGGGCGCGGTCATCGATCTTTCCGGCGGCGGCGATCTTATGGCGTATGAGTTCATTCCCGGATCGGGAGGCTCGTCCGACTACCTGACCTACGGCGGCGCCACGGCCATCATGCCGGTCAGCATGGTCTCGAACCATGTCGGCAAGCGCATCATCCATCTCGATGGCGGCAACGGCATCCCGGCCGGCGACTACGTCGTGCTGCCGGCCAGCTACGCGCTGCTGCCGGGCGCCTATCGGCTCGTGCCGCAGACCGCGAGCAATGGTCAGCCGCTCTACGAGGTCACCCGATCGACGGCCCTTCCGGATGGCTCGGTCGTGGTTGCGGGCTGGGGCTATACCGGCGGCACCGACATCCGCGATCAGCGCACGCAAGCCTTCAGGATTGCCTCGCTCGACACGATCAAGCGGCACTCGGAATACAAGATTTGGACAGCGAACGACTATTTCAGATCGAATGACTTCGTCGCGGCCGTCCGCCGCCAGTTGAGTGTCGAGGTCACGGCCATTCCGCGCCTGCCGATGGATGCGGGCGCCCTGCAAATTCAGGCGTCTCTTGCGGCCAACTTGGCCGCGACCCTGAATGGATCGGCCGCCTTGGGCGGACGGGGCGCCGCGGTCGACGTCGCCGCGGGCAAGATCGCCGTTACCGGCGGCGTCGATGGCACAAGCTATCGGGCAAACGGATACCTCGTTCTCGATGCCGCGCAATTGTCGGCCTTCGGCGCCGAAAGCCTGCTCCTCGGCGGCACGCGGCAGCAGACCGTGAGCGGCCTTGAAGTCGACGCGACTGCATCGAGCGTCGTCGTCGCAACCGATGGCACCGCCGCGAACGCGCTTGTCGCGCCCGAAATCCTCCTCGCCTCCGAGGACGCCATCCAGATTGCCGACGGCAGCCTGATTGAGGCCCGTGGCACTGCCGGAACCGGATCGGGCAATATCCTGATCAGACCGGTAATTGCGGCTGGGACCGACACCAGTGGAAACGTGACTTCACCCGCACGTGACTACGGGGCCTTTGTGCGCGTTTCGAACGGGGCGGCTGTACGCGTCATCCGTGACGGCGCGGAGGCGACGCAGGGGACGCTCACGCTGGGAGCTGCCACGCTGAGCGGAAACGCGATCATCCTCGATGCCACGAAGTCGACGACCGTCTCGGGGGGCGCCTCTCTCCTGGGCCGGGTGCTCGATGTAACGAGCTCACGCGTCAGCATCGGCACCCCGACCGGCACGCCCCAGGGCCTCGTTCTCGCCGGCGGCAGCCTCGATGCGCTCTTAGGCGCGGCAGATCTGCGCCTGCGCAGCTATAGCTCGATCGATTTCTATGGCGATGCCAGGCTCGGCGCCCTCAACGCCGACGGCAGCTTCAAGCTCGGCTCCTTGCTGCTCGATGCCGCCGGCCTCAATGGCAGTGGCGCCGCCACCGTTTCTCTGACGGCGGGGGAGGTAACTCTTTCCAACACTCGCGGAGGTATCAATATTGGCCTCGGCGGGGCCGGCGGAAACCTCACGATCGAAGCGAACAATATCTCGCTTGGAGGCGGGTCGAAGGAGATCAATGGGTTTGCCAGCGTTCAGCTTTCGGCAAGAGCGGCCGTGGTGGGACGCGGCGCCGGCACGACAGATTTTCGAGGCGCAAATGTCAGCGTTAGCGCTCCTCTGCTGACCGCTGAGAGCGGGGCGTCCCAGAACTGGACGACGACAGGGGTTTTCAGCGTGAACGCTGCGAGCGGCTCGGCAAGCCACGAGACGCTCGGCGCACAGCTTGCAATTACGGCTGCCGCGATTACTCAGGCGGGACTGATCGATCTCACCGCGGGCGTGTTGACCCTGCGGGCAACGAGCGGCGATGTAACGCTCGCAGCGGGCTCGACGACACGCGCACGCGGCTTCTCGCGGACGTTCTACGACCAGGAAGCTCACATCGCCGGCGGCACCGTTGCTCTTCTCGCCGACCAGGGCGCGGTGCGGGCCCAGGCAGGCTCGCTCATCGACGTGTCCGCAACCGGCAGTGGGGAGGGCGGCACGATTTCGATCTCGACGCCAATGCACGCTGCGCTGCTCGACGGCGACTTACGGGCCGGCCGCCTTGGAAGCTTCAGTCTCGACGCCGCCACCGTCAGCGCGTTTGGAACGCTGAGCGCGAAGC
This sequence comes from Hyphomicrobium album, assembly GCF_009708035.1. Taxonomy (NCBI): domain Bacteria; kingdom Pseudomonadati; phylum Pseudomonadota; class Alphaproteobacteria; order Hyphomicrobiales; family Hyphomicrobiaceae; genus Hyphomicrobium; species Hyphomicrobium album. The sequence goes on along the minus strand of NZ_WMBQ01000001.1, from coordinate 16,178 downwards.
TTGCTCAGAGCGGGTTTGATGACGCCCTGCACTTCCGCCTGCGTTCGGGTGACGTCATCCTCGATGGGGTCACCAAGGCCAGAGAATTCAAGCTCGTGGCGGATCAGGGCGCCGTGACGATTGCGGGCATGATCGATGCGCGAACTACTGACGGCGGGTCGATCGAGATCTACGGCAGCACCGGGCTGACCCTTGGCGGCACTGCCCGGCTGCTTGCCGGCGCGACCCACGCCACAAAAGGTTCCGGACGAGTGACACTTGGGATCTCGGGCGGCCGGATCGACGTGCAAAGCGGCGCACGGATCGATGTCGCGGGAGGCGAGGGCGGTAAGGTGAGGCTGCGCGCACCGGTCATCGAGCAGGCCGGTGCCGACACGGTGAACGTTACCTTCGCCGGCACGATAGCCGACGGTGCCAGCGAAATCGTGCTGGAGGCCTACAAGCGCTACAATCTCGCCGATCTTGCTGCCAATCCGAACTTCGTCGGCGTGACGATCAACGGCGGCGGCCAGGCGGAACTCGATCTGACGGCGACCGCGGCCGGCAAGACGAACGTGCTCGCCGACTACGGCGCCGGCACGCTAGTCGAGTACGTGCAGGACTTCGACGTCTCCGCTGCCTACGGCAACTTAGGTGGTCTTGCCGGCCAGGCGAACTTCCACGCCCGTCCTGGCATGCAGCTCGATCACACCGGCGACATCGTGTTGAAGTCCAACTGGAACCTGGGCGCCGGCATTGTCGACCAGACTGCCGCCCTCAACGCCGGCGTGATGGGTATCGAGCCGTTCCTCAACAAGGCCTACGTGGTCGCTGGCAAAGAGGGCGAGTTGCTCGCCAACCACACAAAGATGATCTACCGCACGGGCGGCAGCATCTTCGGTGAGGCCGGTGTGCTGACCCTGCGTGCCCAAGGCGACCTCGTGCTCAAGGGCAGCATCACTGACGGCTTCTTCCAGTTTGGAGACTCGTTCGACCCCGACTATCTCGCGAAGCTCGGGTCATCGACCGTCAACTACGCACTGCTGCTCAACGGCGGCTTCAACAACGGCGGTGGCGCCACCTTCCTGACCTCGTGGGCGAGCTACACGAGCACGACCCAGCTTCCCTCCGTTTACATGGGACTGTCTCTGGCAGGCACCGGCGCCGCCTTTATTCCCACCTCGACTCCGATGAACAGGCCCTACAGCGCGGCCGCCAACTCGCCCGCGGCACTGGGGTCGCTGCCGAACAATACGGGTGATGCGCTCAAATATGCCGATGTCTTCCCGAGGGTGACGAAAGCGGATGGCGGGACGCTGGCGCCGCCGTCCTGGGATCTGGCGCTCGTGGCGGGAGCCGCGCCCGCAGGCCAGAGCCCCGATCCGTTGCAGCTCGGAGCCGCTGGCTCAGGCAGCGTCATTCTCGAGGCACGTCCAAGCTTCAGCTATACGGACCGAACGAACGTCTCGTTCGTTGTCAACCGCGTCGGTGCCCTCTCTGTCGACACCAATTCCAACTTCGGTGTGACTTCCCCTCCGACGTCCGGATCGACGATCAGCGCGGCGGATTGGATCAGCTACATTCAAGAATTCAGCGGCGTGAGCGACGACTCAACGGCCGTCCTCGCTTTGGGTCCCGGCGGCGGCAATCCGGCCCAGAGCTATGTCCAGGGCCTGTGGAACGCGTTCGCCGCAGAAAATGGCTTGGTGCAGAACAGCTCCGACCCTGCGGTCGGCTATCGCATCATCAACAGCAGCGGCACCAATATCGTCATGGCGGCGGCGACGTTCGCCTCATTCTACAACGCGAAGCTCCTGCCCAATCTGCGGACTATCGAAGGTCTCTTTTCGCCTCCGGCTCCGCCGATCCCCGCGCCGACCATCAAGACGGTGACACCGTCCACCATCGTCCGCACCGGCACCGGCTCGATCACGGTCGCGGCGGCCCACGACGTCGTGCTCGCCGACCAGAAGGCGGTCATCTACACCGCCGGCGCGCGCGTTGCCGATCCGACGCTCGGTGGCACCTACACGGGCAGCTTGGACTACAGTGCTACGAATCCAACACCCAACATCTCCAACACTGTTCCCCCCGTCACCATGCCGGTGTTCACCGAAGGGGGCGGTGACGTCACCGTCACCGCGCAGAACGACGTCAAGTCGCTGGTCGCGAGCGATCAGATGATCGTCGACTGGCTGTGGCGCGACGGTGCAACCAACTCGGACGGGTCGTTCCCGGCCAACCGGCAGACGGCCTGGTGGATAAACTTCTCACGTTTCGAGCAGGGCGTCGCCGCTCTGGGCGGCGGCAGCGTCTCCGTCGCAGCGGGGCGCGACATCGTCAATGTCTCGGCATTCACGCCGACGCAAGGGCGCGTAGGAGGCGGCCGGACCTTCACCGAGGCCAAAACGCTTGCCATCACCGGCGGAGGCGATCTCTCGGTCGGAGCCGCTCGCGACATCGTCGGTGGCGTCTACTACGTCGACAAGGGCACGGGTAGCATCTCGGCAGGCGGCGCCATCACCTCGAACCGCATTGTCAGCTTCGATCCGGACGGTTCCGGTACGCAAGTGGCTCGCAACGTCCCTATTCGCACCATGCTCGGTCTTGGCGACGCGGCGCTCAAGGTCACGGCCGGCGGCACGATCGATCTTGGATCCGCCAGCAATCCCACAATGTGGGACCAGGCGGACTATCAATTCGCCTGGAATCCCAACAATCCCCAGAAGAGCACCTTCTCTACCTACGGAGAGAGAACCGACCTCGAGCTGCTATCGGTGGGCGGCGACGTCTCTCTATGGAACCAGGCGGGCTACCTCTCCTCCGGCGCGCCGGCGTGGGCCAGCTACAAGGAAAGACTGCAGAACGGCTTGTCGGGCGACGCCACGGTTTTCTATCCAGGTAGCATCAAGCTGATCGCAGCCGCAGGCGACGTGACGATCCGCGGCGGCATGGCGATCTGGCCATCCGCCATCGGCAACGTCGATTTGTGGGCGCAGGAGAATGTCACTCTCCTCGCGCAATCGAGACCCGGCATACCTCTGGAAGGCATCCTGTACAGAACCCTTGTGATGTCGCCGGCAAATCCCGAGCGCCTTGGGACGCCGCTGAAACCGCTCGCCTCTCTGTTCTCGGGAGGTACATCCCTGGATGTCGTGGGCTTAGACGGCTCATTTGCTGCGAGCAACTTCCGGGACGGCGGTCTACTGCATGCCAACGACTATGAGCCGAGCCGCATCTATGCCAACGGCGATATCAATGCCGGGACCGGGGGGTCATTTTACCAGTATTTTGCCGAGCAGACTTGGTTCCGCGCCGGCCGCGACATTAACAACATCAGGTTGGCCGTCCAGAACAACCATGCTTCCGACCTGACGCTGTTCCAGGCGGGCCGCGACATCAACCTGGCGCTCGGCAGCATCTCGATCGATGGGCCTGGTTTTGCGCTGGTCGAGGCCGGCCGCGATATCTATCTGGGCAAGGGCCTCGGTATCCAGACGAGGGGCAATGGTGAGTCGCCGCAGCTTTCTGGAGGTGCGCCGACATACCGCAACCCCTACTTGCCCAGGAAAGGCGCCGATCTCGTCGTTATGAGCGGCACTGCCGACGGGCCGCGTTACAATGACTTCATCGCCGCCTATCTGGACCCCGCCAACATCGCCGCCATGCCGGGCCACCTTGTTGCAAGCGACGCGCCGATCTACGGCGACGAGCTCACCGCATTCATGCGACAGGTCACCGGGGACGCCACCCTGTCCGCGACCGCAGCCTTCGCGGCATTCCGGGATCCGAGATACAGCGACTACCGCAAGATACTGATCGACCGCATCTTGTCACGCGAGCTGCGCGCCGCGGGCCGCGGCCAGCTGGAGGGCTTGGGTGAGAAAGGGCTCGGCTATGAGCGCGGCTACGCCGCACTAGCAAAGCTGTTCCCGGGTGCCGACCAGCAGGGCAATACCGGCTGGCAAGGCGACATCATCATGGACGTGTCGATGATCCGCAGCTACCTCGGTGGCGACCTCGACATCGTCGTGCCGGGCGGCAAGCTACAGGTCAGCGCGCTTTCCTCGCGGGCGACCGGCGACAAGAATGGCGTGCTCACCATCAACGGCGGCGAGATCCGCATCACCACCGGTTTGGGCACCATCATCAATACATCGCGGGTGCTGACCGCGCGGGGTGGCGACATCACCATCTGGGCGACTTTCGGCGATATCGACGCCGGCAAGGGCCGCAAATCGTCCCTGACGAACCCGCCGCGCACCTACAAGCTCTCCGCCGACGGCGACATCGTCTACGAAATTAATCCGAGCTTCACGGGCAGCGGCATCTCGACTCAGAAGGGCGCTGTCGACGCCGCGGAGTCGGATGTGGATCTCTATGCGCCGAGCGGCACCATCAACGCCGGCGACGCGGGCATCAGGGTGAGCGGCAACGTTTATCTAGGGGCGCTTCAGATTCTCGGGACTGAGAACATCTCGGCCGGCGGCGAGATCAAGGGCCTACCGGAGCCCACGCAGTCTGCAGCCACGCTGACGGTCGAGGCGAAGAATGAGGGCGCCGCCGCTGCTGCGGAAGAGGCGACGCATGTCGCTCCAAACGAGCAGCCGTCGATCATCATCGTCGAGGTCATCGGCTACGGGGGCGGGGATGGGGATGTGAGGACACCGGAACATAAGGAGGAGGAGCGGCGCAAGAGCAAAGACCAGCGCAGCTACAATCCGGACGGAGCGGTTCAAATACTAGGGCACGGCGACTTGAGCGACGAGGAAAAACAGCCCCTCAACGAGGAGGAAAGAGGCAGGCTTTGACGGGCCATGCGACGCGCCATTGTTTGTTGGTGGATGTGCAGCCGATGGTGAGATGCCGCTGCGGCGCAATGAGCCGGACCGCTCGTCGCCCGACACCGACCTAAACAACATCGCCGACGCTGGGCACGGCTGGGTTCGACGGATAACCGCTTTTGTATACGAACGCCGATTTCGCCGACCGGGTACGTGCTGTCCTCAGACTTCCGCGTCGCCAGCGTCCGGCCCAATGCTGTCCTGAATGAAACTTGGTCAGAGCGTCCGGCCAAGGATCAAAAGCGGACGCCCCGCGCTTGCTCAGGTTTTGGAAAGTCCGAACGAGACTTTGAGAAGCTTTGTGGCAGTAGCTGTGCCGGCATGAATGCCAGGGACGATCGGTTCAGTCAGTTGAACCCTGAGAACGTCATTCGTTTCCAGTGATCTCATTGCCTGACGCACCGGTGACCGCAAGATCGATCAATCATCGTCTTGACTACTTGCCGTCCAGGGCCCGTTGCTCGGTCTCAGTCAGTTGTTGCCTCTGCTCGTCGGAGAGAGAGCCAGCACCGACGATCTGGAAGGCGCTATTGGAATTATAGCTGCGCTGATCCTTCTTTTCGCGCGGCTGTTGTTTATGCGTCGGCACAGGGCTCCCATCTCCCCCACCATATCCGATCACCTCGACGATGATGATCGAGGGCTGCTCGGTTGGCTGGCCGGCCTGAGGCGCGGCCGCTTCCTGGGCGGCGGCGCCAGCTGCGCTCGTCGCTTCCGTGAGGCCGCCGATGTCGGGAGCCTTGATCTGCGGGACGCCCTTGGACTTGCCGCCGACCTCGATGTTCGATGCGTTGACGACGTGCAGTGCCGCGAGGTTCAAGTTACCCGACACCCGGATGCCGGCATCGCCGGCATTGACCGTGCCGACCGGCGCGATCAAATGCACATCGCCCTCCTCGACGCCCGAAAAGCCGATGATGGTGCCGATGCCGCTGCCCGCGATGTCCGCCTTCTCCAGCACGCGCGTCACGGTGTCGAAGTCGGTAACGATCTCCGGCGCCGAGGGCACGCGTGCCGTCTTGGCGCCGCGCCCCGCATCGATGTCGCCGAGCGTCGACCAGATGATCTCATCGCCGCCACCAAAGGTGAGGACGCGCGAGCGGTTCACCGTCACGCTGTCGTGGGCGAAGATGTTGATGTTTCCGAAGCCCAGGGTGACGAGGCCGTACCCCGGAGGCACAGCGGTGCCAAGCGCCGCGATCTGCAGGCCGCCACCTGGAGTAATGACTTCGATATCGCCGCCAGCCATGGTGCGGAAGAAGGCGTTGCCGATCGTCACGTCGCCCTTCCAGGTTTTGCCGGGGAAGAGCGTCGCGATCGCCGCATAGCCGCGATTGTAGCCGCCGTTACGCGGCAGACCACCGACGCCGGGCTCGTTCTGGTCGATGCCTGCCTCGCGCAGCTCCTGCATGTAGACCTGGCGCAGGAAGCGCTCCTGCGTGAACTGTGGCAGAGTCTGGAACCGCGCCCAGGCATCCAGCGGCGCTAGCGTCTCGCCGGTCATGTCCTTGACGAAAGAGACAAGACCATTGCGAGTCAGATGCTGACCGCCTTTCTCGCGCGGCTCGAAGGCATCGATGAGATAGAGCGGAACGATGGTGCCGTCGGGCAGCGTCGTTTTGAGGTAGTCCGGCATGGCTGAGACTTTCGCCGGATCGAGATAGGCCGCCACGAAAGCGTCGTAGGACGGCTGTTTGCCGTTCAAGCCCGCCATGACGGTGATGGTGGCGCCCTGCTCGGGCAGACCAATAATCTCCGATCCCGGGATCGGGCGGTTGCTGGCGTTGTAGCTGCGATTGCCGCGGCTGAAGAGGGTCATCTCCGTTCCATAGACATCGCGGCCGGCAGAGAGCACAAGCGCGCCCGGTCCTTGAATCTCGATTTGACCGCCGGGACGCGAATTGCCCCCGGTAATGGGCGTCACATCGCCCGTTCCTCCGATAATGTCATTCCCGGCCTCGAGCAGGGAGACATCGGTCGGACGGACGTTGCGCAAGTTATAGTAGATATTGCGGATATCCGTACCGGCCCGGAACCAGGTTTGCTCATTGGTGGTGATGAAAGCCCCGGCATTCATGAACCGCGGATACTGCGAGCCGATGATCGAGCCGGACAACGCATAAATGCGGCTGGGCTCATCGTCGTTCGCATTCGGCAACCAGTCGCGGCTCATCACGATCGTGCCTGGCGAAACGTCCTTCGCGGCGAGAATGCGAAGCTCCGGATCGCTGCTCGGTAGCGTAAGCAAGGTGTTGTTGAACACCGAGCCGTTGAGCGCGGCGATGCGGGTCTTCGAGGGATAAAGATTGCCGGCAGCGTTGTTTACGTTCTCGTAGGAGAATGCAATGCCTGCACAGCAGTTGTCCGGATAGCTCAGGTCCTTCGATAGAAATTTCGCCTGGCCGACGAGAACCACGTCGCCACCGGTCGAAGTCAAGCTCAGCTGGCTCCGTTCGGTATGTCCACTCATGACTGATAGGCCGACCCGCAGCGGATCGAGCATTGTCTGCAAAACGAGGTCGCCAGCGGTGGTTACGTCCAACGTCGCGTCGCCGAGCGACAGGATCGGGGCGATCGGGTAGGAGGTTGTCCGGCCAAACCGGGTGGTTTTCACCTCGCGGCCGACCGCAAACTCGCCGGCTTCGATGGAGCCCGCACCACGCCCGACATAATAGTAACCGGCGAGCACGGCGCCGCCCGCCTCGACGGTCATAGCGCCGCCATTGCGCAGCTCGAGGAGCTTGCGTTCCTGAGGCGTGCGACCGCCGCGCACGCGGCCGTTGGTAGGCAGCGCGACGGTGAGGTTCACAAGGTCGCCGCCGGCGCCCACCTCCACATTGCCACCGCCGAGTGCACCGACCCCACGCTGGAAATTGGCATAGTCGATCCACCAGCTGCTTTGTGCGGTCTGGCGGTTCAGCCATTCGGTGTAGTGCTGCATCGTAGAGCGATCCGTCGGCAGGGCGACATCGATGTCGCCGCCGACCGCAATCTGGACATGACCGCCGCCCACACCGTAGGTTGCGCCCGCGGGCGCAGTCGTAAAGTCGTCGAAGACCGTGAGATCGCGCCGTCCAGCGGTATAGATCGAGGCGCCACCGTTCAATTGCAGATCGCCGGACGCGACGATGTTGATGTCGCCGGTGCCGGTGCGCACCATCGTCGACGGATAGACCGTGCCGCCGCTCGAACCGGGCGGGACCGACGAATAGAGCAGAGCAATGGCGTTCAGGTTGGGCTTGATCTTGGTGTCGTAGAATTCCGCGAAGTTCCCGAATCTCGTCACCACACTGAGGCGGGGACCAAAGCCGCTGATCGCGGTGGTGTGCCACCTAAAGCCGACCCCCTCAGTCAGACTCTTGGCCGCTGCATACTCGTTCCACAAGTTGAGCACATAGGCGTAGGCCTTATCCTCTGGTACGCCGAATGTGACGAGAGCGCTGGACTCGTCGTTCAGCCTCGCGCCGGCCGCTGTCCTTAGAGCGGCGATCCATTGATCCGGGTTTCCGGTCGCACCCGAGGGTGCGCCGGACACGCTGAACGTACCGTCGTCAACGAACCCAGTTGCGACGACGGTGCCCAAGCTGTCGATGTAGCTATAGCCTGGCTGTTCGCTCAGAATGATCCTGCCCGCCGAACCGGCGGCAAGGCGCGCCGGGTCAGCGCTTTCGCCCCGCGGCGCGGCACCGGCCACGAGGGTCTGGCTCCATGATGAAACCGCTGCGGTAGAGCCGTCGGCCTTCGTGATCGACGGAAATTGCACGGAATAGGTAAGCGCATTGCCCGTATTCGCGGCCGGCGAATTGGACGCGGCGCTGTAGGGGGCCTGAGCGATCTGCGGTGGCGTCGATTTGTTCTCTGTTACCCTCACGGTCCCCGATGACGAGTTTCCCTTGTAGAAGGCGATCCCGGCATAGGCCGTCGGCAAGCCTGTGGCGGTGCCGTTGAATGCCGTGAGCGTCGCGGTCGTGCTGCTGCGGCCGCCGTTGATCAACGCTGTCAGGTTGTTCGAGATGGTACCTTTGACCGCCAGATAGGTCGGATCGAGCGGATCGGCGTATTGGAAGAAGCCGTCGGTGATGCTGCCCTTGAGGATGAGATCGCCTTCGGCGCGCAGCGTCAGCACGCCCGGCTCGCCGAGGATGCTGCCACCGGTGCGGTAGACCATCGTGGTGTGGTCGCGCAGCAGCTGGCCTTCCTTGCCAGCGACCACATAGGCCGCGCCGCTCAGCGCCGGAAGGGGAGTCATCACCCCGGCCGCAACCGCCGAGGCCTGATCGACGATGCCGGCGCCCAGATTCCAGTGGGACTTCAGCACGATGTCGCCGGCGTAATCGAGCTCCATGCCCGGACGGGCGTGGAAGTTGTCCTGCGCAGTCAATCCGCCGAGCGCGCCATAGGAACCGGAGATGTCGAAGTCGCGCACGAACTCGACCAGCGTTCCGGCGCCGTAGTCCGCCAGCACGTTGAGCTTGCCCGCCGCCTTGGCAGCCAGATCGAGCTCAACCTGGCCGCTGCCGTTGATGGTGACGCCGACATAGTCGGGATTGCTGGCGAGATTGGCGAGATCGAAGCGCTTATAGCCTTCGAGCACGATCTCGCGCGCGCCGGCGATCGTGCCGGCGAAGGCGACGTTCACCGTGTCGGCGCCAGACTGCTCGACCAGGGGCGCACGCAAGGTGACCTTGCCCCCCTCGCCGCCCGCTACGTCGATCAGACCCCCCTGAATATTGAGCGTGCCGCCGCTGATGCCCAGCGTGACGCGGCCGGAGCCCAGATGGTCAACTGTATCGGTGGCGCCGGCGCGCAGCACGGCCGTGCTGGTCATCGTCAATCCATTGCCGGCGTAGATGGCAATCGCGCCGCCATAGGTCGCACGCGCATCAATCGTTCCGGCGATCGTCACGCTGCCATGGTCGGCGACCAGCCGGAACTCGCGCACGGTCGTCACCCCGTCCACTGTCACCGACCCCGAGCGGATGCGGAAGTCCCGCGACTGCGAGAACCCTGCCGCATTGAGGCGCTGGTTGAACGCCGCGAAGTCCGGCAAGGAGGCGATGTCGAGCGCGAAGGAGGCACCACGATGGCCTGCGGCCGCCTGCGCCTTGATCGTGCCGTCGAGCGCCACGCTGCCGCCGTCGGAGGTGACGGCGAGCGTACCCGCGCCGCCACCGGAGGGATGGGCGGAAAGGTCGAGCACCGCGCCGGCGCCGAGGCGCACCGAACCGCCGCCCAGCGCCGTCAATGCAATGCGTCCGGCATTGGTGTATTCGGCGACGTCGAAGAATTGCTTGGCGAAGCCACCGACGTCGATGCGCGCACCATCCGCGAGGATCACGTCGCCGTTCGTTGCTGTCAGCTCCACAGCGCCGCCGAGGGCATCGATGCGCCCACCGAAGGCGATCGCGCTCCCGCTCAGCGACCAGCGCGTGCCGAGGCTGCTCAAATCGCGGGCCGGCGCTTCACCAACCGCCGCCACTACAAGCGCGCCTTGCGTCGTCACCGACTGCGTGGCACCGCCGCGGCCGGTCAGGAGCGGTGCCGTTAACGTCAGCGCCGCAGATCCGGCATCGAGCGTGCCGTTGCCCTCGCCGACGATACGCGTCGTACCGGTGAAGGCGACGGTGTCGAAGCCGCGCAGCGCCTTGGCACCCTGGCCGAAAACGAGCTCGCCGGCGCTGAGATTGAGGCTGCCGTGCCCAGCGCCGACCGGCTCTGCAAAAGTGCTTGCCGTATTCTCCAGGACCAACCTATTGCCGACGACCGTGATGTCGGCGGTGCCGTAACCGACGAGCGCCGCCGCATCGAAGGTCACCGCGGTGAGCCCGGAGAGGTCGACCGCATCGTGAAAGTCGATGCTCGTATAGCTGCGTAGAGTGAGGTGCTGGGTATTGCCGAGCGCGGCCAACGCGGCGGCGTCGATCACCAGACCGCTGCCGCCGCCAAAGCCGATGCGCCCCGAAGCTAGCGACAAGGCTGCGCCCGAAAGATGCGCCTCACCAACAACGGCGTCCCGCGTGGCGTCGATGAGCAGCGCTTTGCCGCCGGCCAGCACGGCGCCAGCGCCGATGGTCACGCGGCCGCCGACGGTCGTATCGACGTTCTCGCGCCGCACCCGGACGGCGTCCCCGTTGGAGACGCGGACGAGGGCGCCCCAATCACGCGAAGGCGTCTGCACAAAATCGTCGTCGGGATTGGTGGGGGTGCCGTTCTTGTTGATCACCTCCGCCACCTGGGGCGCCATAACGAGGTCGCCGGCGCCCGTCGGCGCCTCCCCCTCGGCGAGGATGACACTGCCGGCGGCGATGTCGATCGTCTCGCTCGCGGCAAGGATGATTTCCGATCCCCTTAGCGCGGAACCTGGGCCGTTGCGCACAACGATATCGTTGGCCGTCACATCCACCTTGAGCCCGCGAATATCGCCGGCGCGCGTGCCGCCGAGGAGGAGGCTGCCGGCGCCAAAGGCGGACAAGTTGCCCGCGTCGACCACGAGATAGCCGTCGGCGCGTAGGGTGCCTGCATCCTCGCCGGCTCCCAGGATGGCGATCTTCTCTGCAGCGATGTCAACGAGGCCGCCGCGTCCGCCGGCCGCCGCCTGCGAGCGCAACTGGCCATTCAGGATCAGATCCTGCGTCGCCTTGAACACCACCGAGCCGCCGTCGATCGGCAGGCGGGGCGTGACGACCTGCTGCCCGGTCAGGCGATACTGCGTCTGCCTAAAGGCTTCAGACGCGAAGAAGGTGTTGGCGAAGGCCTCATTGTACTCACTGTACTTGCGGATGACCGCGCCCGACATGATGCGCCACGACGAAGGCAGTTGGTCACGGCTGCCGTCATACGCGTTGGCCCGATAGCCCGCCATGACCACGGAGCCATCGGTCAGCGTACTGGGCTTCACTGCCGCGGCGCCTTGGGAACCGCTCACCATCTGGACTGCGTAGGCACCCGGCAGCAGCGCATAGTGCGCCGGCAACAGCGTATACCATCCCGCGGCGAGCCCGTTGCCACCGTCGAGCCAGACGCGATCGGCACCGGCAACACCGCTCAATGCCGGCATGATCGCAAACATGCCGGGGCGTGCCAGCACATCATGTGAGCCGCCGGGGCCGGGCACATGCTCCCAGGCATAGAGATCGCCGCCTCCGCTGATGTCGACGACCGACCCGGTCGCAAGATCTACGCGCGGCGCCTCCAGCGTGATGCGTCTTTCCGGCGGGCTGGCGATGACCGTCGGCACCGCGGTGCTGTTAGTGGGGATGGTCCAGTTCTCATTGTTGGCGAGATTGCCATAGGGCAGAACAAGCCCGTCGCCCGATACGGAGGTGACGCTGCCTGCGCCGAGGGTCACCTTGTCCGTCGCCTTGAGCACGATCTGGCCGAAGGGCGCCTTGAGCGTCCCGCCTTGTTCGATCACCGGCGCATCAAGCGTCAGCACACCGCCGACCGACAGCGCCGGACCGGCGACGCCCTTCTGCTCGACGATGATCTTTTCGCCGGCTTTGATGGTCGCGCTCACCTGCGAGGCCGGGTAGACCTGCGCGGCTCGCAGGATCAATGTCCCGTCGACATCGATGCGGGCTGATTGCGTGCCGCTATTGTAGGGCACGAACCGGATATCGCCTGCGTCCAGCACGGTCTGCGCGAATCCTCTGATCCCCGACTGCTTGACGTCGATGAGGGAGGCGGCGAGCGTCAGCGTCCCGGCGCGCGCGATGCTGCCTGCTGCTGCCGCCCCATGCAGCGAGATGTAAGCTGCCGACAAGCGCGAATCGGTACCATCGGCATTGATCAGACCGCCGGCGATCGAGATCGAGCCGCCAAGCGTGAGATCGACGCCGTCGAGCCGAATGGAGCTGCCCGAGGTAAGAGCAAGATCCGCGAAGCCTGCGGAGTGGAGCAGAGATGGCCGGAAGATCAGTCCAGGCTGCGCCGTCGCCGTCTCAGACAGGATCAAGAGTCGGTCGGTGCCGGACTCCAACGATACGCTGCCGCCACGCGCGCCGTCTCCGCCGGCGTAACCGAGCCATGTCCCCTCGATGAGCCCCTGGCTCACGCCGACCAAGTCGCCCACGGCAATGGTGCCACCGTCGCTGGCCAGCGTGATTGGCGTGTACGGGCTCCCCAGCGCCAGCCCCTCCCGCGGGACATCGATCTCCGCACTGGCGCCCGAGACATCGATGAGAGAGCCGGACATCATCGTGAGCGTCGGCGCATCGATGGTCACGGTGCCTCCGCGGAGCACCGTACCGGAACGCAGTCCGCCGTACGCTTGGATGAGTGGCACTCCGCGTGCCACCAGCGCGGCCGTGTCGGCGACAACGATCGTACCGCCGGACGAGTGAAGCCTGATCGTCCCGCCGGGCGCCTCCAGCCGGCCGGCGATGTGCAGCCCGCTGGCAGCACCAGATCCTGTCTCGAGGGCGATCCGACCGCCAACGTCAGTTTCGATCGCGGCGCCTTCGCCGACGGTCACCGCGTTGGCAATGAGCTTCAGCGACGTGGGATCAAGTTCGGCGCGCTGCGCCAAGTCGATGACCGTCAGTGCCCCCATGTCCCTCACTGCCGTGCCCGAGGCAAAGCGGGAGACGTCGACGCCACGCAAGTCAACAGTTGGCGAGAGCTGCAGGACCTTCACCCCGCCAGGGACCGTGATGCTGCTGGCCGCGATCTCCACCGAGCGGAAGCCGCGATCGGTGAACAGCGTCTCCGGCAGACGCACCGTGTCCGCATCAACTGGGTCGGCGCCGCCGATTTGCAAGGCACCCTGCGTGTTCACAATCAAGCTGCCGCCGGAGCCAGCTGAATAGGCGCGCAGATCCACTTCCAGCAATTCTCGCGCATCGATGCTACGCAGGGTGATCGTGCCCGCATCACCAACCTGCAGCGTCGGTTTGCCGAGCTGTTGATACCAACCACCACCCGAGACATCGATGATGGCCCCTAACGCAAACTCGGCGTTATCCACATCCACGCTGCCGCCATTGACAACCGGAGGCGACACCCGCGTCGGATCCAGAACGCTGTTGACCCACTCACCGCGCACATCGATGGCCCCGCCGCTTCCGAACGAGACTTTCTCCGCTTGGAGTAACTTAACGCTGCCGCCGGGAGCACGGATCACGCCGTCGATCTTGAACTCCTGGCTATCATTGTCACCGGCGTTGGCCGCGACCAAAAGCGAGCTGCCAGGCGTCAACTCGAGCGTTGTGCCATTCTCGACCGCGAAGCTCGTCGACAGATAGAGGTTGATATTCCCTAGGCCGGACGACCCCAGCGCGCTGGCGTCGAGATAGGTTGTGCGCTCCGCAATCCCGTTCGGCCTTATCGTGCCGGAATACCAGAAGGGATCGAGCGGAGTGCGCGCCGTGAACTCCGGTGCCAGCTGAACGGGATTGTCGGAGACGATCAGCTGGTCGAGCTGCCATGACCGGTCGCTGTTGTCGGGCCCGCCGAAGGTCAGAGTGCCGGCCTTGGCAAGCTTGCCGGAGGCGGCTTGGCGCTCCCCGGTAATCACGCCGCCCCAGTAGCTGCCCTCGAGGACCACGCCCTCGGCGGCATAGAATTGGATCGAGCCCGCGTTGCGGCCTTCCGCGTAGCCCTTTTCGAAGCGACCCCGGGTGCCATTCGACTGGAGCGGATTTGTCCAGGTCTTCGTGACGCCCCAGCGTTCATGCACACGGGCGAACTGGCCGGCGACGCCAACATATATTCTGTCCGGCGTCGCCTGGCTGATGTCATAGACGCGCCCATCGGCGCCCAGCAGCTTGGTCGTGTTCACCCAGCCGTCCTGGTAGCGGACCGAGCCGCCCGAGACGTCGAGCAGCGAGCCCGCCCGGGTGATGACCGAGCCGGCCGACTTGATGATGATCGAGCCGCCCAACTGCTGCTTCTCGCCGTTGGGCATCTTAACCTCGATGCCGGCCATCGTGGACAGCTCGGCAAGAGTGATCTTGCCGACACCAACCCACGCTGCTACGTCCGCGAGTGGCGTTCCGATCCAGGCCCCGGGGATGTAGTTGCCGTCCTTGTCCGTCACCCAATTTACGCCGGACATGGTGCCGTCGCTGAATACGCCGCTTTCCCGTCGGTCGACATAGACTTTCAGTCCGCGCAGCCAGGACTCGCGCAAGAGTGGCGAGTCGCGAAGCTCGTTGATGCGCAGCTCGGCCTCGATGACGTTGCGTTCCATTGCCACCAGCACGTCCTGCAGACCGCCGACGCTGAGATAGGCATCCTCACCGATATAGATCCGGCTGCCGTCGCGTAGCTGCTCGGCGACCAATCCCGGCTCCTCACCGGCCCAGGGGTTCTTGCTCGCCACGACGCTGATGGTGCCCGCGGGAACGATGACGCTTGCCTGAGCTTCGATGTTGATCAGGTCACCGCGCAGCTCCACCCGGCCCGGCCTGTAGCGCAGCGCCAGCGACGTCAGCTCGATCTCGCTCGTATCGGAGAGGTCCGGCATGACGGCCGTCACGCTACCGGGTGCCAAGGTCAGTGTGCCGGTGGACCAGGGCCGCATGGTGTGCAGCTCGCAGCCGTTCCCGTAGCACGGGATGCCCTGACCCCACGCCTGCAGCCGGATCGAGCCTTCACGGTTGTTGAGCGCGGTACTGGCCAACAGGGCACCGTTCTGCACGATCTCGCGGCCGGCTATGGTGATATCGCCGCGCTCCGCCTCCGCGAAGCCGTTGTTCACTACGCGATAGCCGACGGATGCGGCACGCGCCTCCATCTCGTTCCTGATGATGGTTTGAAAGCCAATGCCCTGAGGCGTGCTATCCGTGAGATGATTTCTCGTGTACGCCCAAGGCATCGGCGCCGACACCACGACGTCGAGACCGCGCACGGTGAAGATCGGGTTGTCGGGGTCAGGCTGCTCAATGGCGCTCGGCTTGAGATAGACCTGCTCGCCCGCGGCCATGATGATCTGGCCATCGGGGGCAGAAATCGCTCCGGAATTTATGACATGCGGGGCGAACAGCATCACCTTGCCACCGCTCGCCGTGGTGATCTGCGCGCCGGCCTGCACGGTCACGTCGCCCGGGGGTGCGCCGATCTGCGTCCGCGGCACTTGGCCGGGATCGTTGAGCCCTAGGCTGTCTACGGGCCGCGGTTGCCCGAGATAGCCGAACTGCGGCAGGGAATAGCTGCCGCTATCGCCACCACCCGGCTCGCCATACCCGATATCCCGCGGATTGCTGATGCCGAGCATGAACTGCGGGTTGGACAGGCTGAGCGATGACGCAACGATCGTCCCAACGTTCACCTGGCTGGCGCCGCCGAAGATCACGCCGTTGCGGTTGATGACGTAGACCTGACCCTCGGCCTTGATGGAGCCGAGGATCTGGCTCG